>NZ_BHYL01000193.1 GCF_003851725.1 Cellulomonas algicola
GCACGGGGGCGCCCCAGCCGCCCTGGCTCGCGCCCCACTGCGCCGGTGGTGCGGGGGGTGCGGGCGGGCCGGACGGGGGGACGCCGGGGCCGGGGCTCGGCTGACCGCCGCCCGGTGCGGCCCACGCCGGCGGGCGGGGCGCGTCGTCCTGCGGGCTCGTCATGCGGAGCGCTGCCTCCTCGGGCTGGTGTGCGGCTCGAGGGATGGCCCCGGGCGACGCCCATCGTGCCACGTCGCCGTTCGCCGCCGGTGGAGGTGCGGGTGATCTGTGGGCCGTCCGGGGGGACCCGTCCTGGATCGACAGGTGGCGGTGCCACAATGTGGCGCATGAAGGGACGTGTGCTGGTGGTCGACGACGACACCGCGCTCGCCGAGATGATCGGCATCGTGCTGCGCTCCGAGGGTTTCGAGCCCGTCTTCTGCGAGGACGGGGACGAGGCGCTCGGGACGTTCCGGGCGACCCAGCCCGATCTCGTGCTGCTCGACCTCATGCTGCCCGGACGCGACGGCAACGAGGTGTGCCGCCAGATCCGCGCCGAGTCGGGCGTGCCGATCGTGATGCTCACGGCGAAGAGCGACACGGTCGACGTCGTTCTGGGCCTCGAGTCCGGCGCCGACGACTACATCTCGAAGCCGTTCAAGCCCAAGGAGCTCGTGGCGCGCGTGCGCGCGCGTCTGCGGCGCAGCGACGAGCCGGCCCCCGAGCACCTGTCGATCGGCGACGTCACGATCGACGTGCCCGGTCACCGCGTCGCGCGCGCGGGCCGCCCGATCTCGCTGACGCCGCTCGAGTTCGACCTGCTCGTCGCGCTCGCGCGCAAGCCGTGGCAGGTGTTCACGCGCGAGGTCCTGCTCGAGAAGGTGTGGGGCTACCGGCACGCGGCGGACACGCGCCTCGTGAACGTGCACGTCCAGCGGCTGCGCTCGAAGATCGAGAACGACCCGGAGCAGCCGGAGATCGTCGTGACCGTCCGCGGGGTCGGGTACAAGGCGGGCGTGACGCCCACGTGACGTCGGGCGGGGCTGCGCCGTGCCGCGCGTGAACAGCGTCTGGCGCCTGACGAGGGCCCGGACGCTGCGACGGGTGCGCGCCTGGCCCCGGGCGTGGCGCGGGTCGCTGCAGTTCCGCGTCATCGCCTCCACGCTCGTCATCGGTCTCGTCGCGCTCGCATGCGTGGGCCTCTACGTCGGCGAGCGCATGCGCGACGGCCTGTTCGACGCGCGCCGCGACCAGGTGCTCGACGAGAGCGCCCGGAGCACCCAGCAGGCGCAGGACACGTTCGCCTCGTCCAACGCGACGCTCGGCCCGGACGTGCGGCGGCTGCTGCGCGACGTCGCGCAGTCGCAGCGGACCGGCACGTCCGGCGAGCGCGAGGTCTTCCTCCTGCGCGCGCCGGGGCAGACGTCGCCCGTGACCGGCGGTGCGGCCGCCTCCGACGGGTCTCTGATCGACGTCGTGAGCGACGACCTGCAGCTCGCCGTCGCGGAGGGTGGGCAGCACTGGCAGTCGGTCGGCGTCGAGACGGACGACGGACGCGTCGAGCCCGCGATCGTCGTCGGCCAGGAGGTCCAGGTCCCCGTCGTGGGCCGCTACCAGCTGTTCTTCCTCTACAGCCTCCAGGCGGAGCAGGACCGGCTCGACTTCCTGCAGCGCACGCTCGCGCTCGCGGGCGTGGTGCTCGTGCTGCTGCTCGGCTCGATGACGTGGCTCGTCACGCGGCAGACCGTGCACCCCGTGCGCCGGGCCGCGCTCGTCGCGGAGCGACTCGCCGACGGGCACCTGTCCGAGCGCCTGCCGGAACGCGGCGAGGACGAGATGGCGACGCTCGCGCACTCGTTCAACGAGATGGCCGAGAGCCTCCAGGACCAGATCCACCGCATGGAGGAGCTGTCCGCCGTGCAGCGGCGGTTCGTGTCCGACGTGTCGCACGAGCTCCGCACGCCGCTCACGACGATCCGCATGGCGGGCGAGGTGCTGCACGCGGCGCGTGACGACTTCGACCCCGCGACGAAGCGCTCGGCCGAGCTCCTCCAGACGCAGCTCGACCGGTTCGAGGACCTGCTGGCCGACCTGCTCGAGATCAGCCGGTTCGACGCGGGCGCCGCCGTGCTCGACGTCGAGGGCCGCGACGTGCGCGACGTCGTAGTGCGTGCGGTCGACCTGGCCGGCCCGCTCGCCGAGCGGCGCGGCTCGTGGCTGCGCGTCGTCGTCCCGGAGGACCGGTGCGTCGCCGACATCGACCCCCGCCGCGTCGAGCGGATCCTGCGCAACCTCCTGGTCAACGCGATCGAGCACGCCGAGGGCACCCAGGTCGAGGTCACGGTCGCGGGCGACGCGCACGCGGTCGCCGTGACCGTCCGCGACCACGGCGTCGGCATGACGGCCGACGAGGCCGAGCACGTCTTCGACCGGTTCTGGCGCGCCGACCCGGCACGCGCCCGCACGACGGGCGGGACGGGCCTGGGACTGGCGATCTCGCTCGAGGACGCGCACCTGCACGGCGGCTGGCTCGAGGCCTGGGGACGGCCCGCGCGCGGCGCGTCGTTCCGGCTCACGCTGCCGCGGCGCGCCGGGATCCGGCTCGCGTCATCCCCGCTGCCGCTCGTGCCGGACGACTCCGTCGCGCCGGACCCGGTGCTCGACGCCGCCTCGCGCCCGCGCACCGACCCGGCGGCGCTGCCGGACCTCGACGGGCCGGTCGGCACCGCGACGTCGCCGACGGGCATCCGCGCGGTGTCCGTGCACGTCGCACCCGCCGACCCCGACCGCGAGGGGGCCGCGCGATGAGGGGCGCCCTGCGTCGTGGCGTGGCCGCCGCGGCCGCGGCCGTCGTGACGCTGGTCCTCGCGGCGTGCACCGCGATCCCGACGTCCGGATCCGTGCAGCAGGGTGGGGACGGGCGCGTCGACGAGCCGTCGAACATCGACGTCCTCGCGGAGGGGCCGCGACCCGACGCCGCGCCGCTCGAGATCGTCGAGAGCTTCCTGGTCGCGGGCTCGGCGGGTTTCCGGGACGACTTCGTCGTCGCGCGCCAGTACCTCGCGGGCGAGGCGCGCGCGGAGTGGCAGCCGCTCGCGGGCGTCGTCGTGTCCGGTGCGCTCGAGTTCGGCGACCTGGGCGACGGCCAGGTGCAGGTCGACGTGCCGGTCGTCGCACGCGTCGACCGGGAGGGGCGGTACGCCGAGGCGCCTGCGGGCGCGGAGTCGTCGGTGACCTTCGGGCTCGTGCAGGACGACGAGGGCCAGTGGCGCATCTCCGAGGCGCCCGACGGGCTCGTCGTGCCGACGGACGACTTCGAGGTGTTCTTCCGTCAGACGTCGATCTACTTCCTCTCGCCCGACGAGACGTTCCTCGTCCCCGAGCAGCGCTGGCTGCCGGTCAAGAGCCGCGAGACGTCGGTCGTGAGCGCGCTGCTCGCCGGTCCGTCGCCGTGGCTGCGCGACGCGGTGCACACCGCGCTGCCCGACGGCGTCCAGCTCAAGCCCGAGGCGGTGAGCGTCGACGCGGAGGGTGTCGCGCACGTCGGGCTGTTCACGACGCGGACGGCCGAGCTGCTCGACGCCGACCGGCCGCTGCTGCTCGCGCAGATCGAGCAGTCGCTCCTCGCCCTGCCCGGTGTGTCGTCCGTCGACGTGACCGCGGGGGGAGTGAGCCTCGACGGCGCGGCGTCGCTGCGCTCGGGCGAGGGGCCCGCGGTCGCACCCGAGGTGCTGCTCGACGGTGCCCTCGTGCAGGTGGGGACGGACGGTCCCGCACCGGTCGACGGCCTCGGACCGCTCACGGTGCCGGACCCGAGCGCCCCCGCGCGCGACGAGGGCGGCACCGTCCGCGTCGTGCTGTCCGACGGGCGCTCGCTCGTGACCGTACCGACCGAGGACGACCCCGGGACGACGCTCTACACCGGGAGCGCGCTGTCGGCGCCGTCGGTGGACCGTCACGGCTACGCGTGGACGACCGACGTCGGCGCCGGGATCGTCGCGGTGCTCGCGTCCCGGGCGACGGGCGAGGCCCCGGCGCAGGCCGTGCAGGTCGCGGCTCCCGCGCTCGAGGGGCGGACCGTGCGCTCGGTGCGGGTGTCGCGCGACGGGGTGCGCGTCGCGCTCGTGTCGACGGGCGACGACGGCGTCGCGGTGCACCTGGGCGCCGTCACCCGCGACCGGCACGGCGTCCCGCAGGCGATCGGCGAGGTCGTGCGCGTCGGCACGCCGCTGACCGCGGCGTCGTCGGTCGTGTGGTTCGACGAGGCGACGCTCGGGGTCCTCGCGACCGAGGGCGGCGAGAGCGTCGTGCACGTCGTGCCGCTCGCGGGGGAGACGACGACGCTGCCGCGCGCGTCCGGGCTGGTGTCGCTCGCGGGAGGTCGGACGCCGTACGCGGCGACGGCGGACGGCACGCTGCTGCGGCTCGTCGGCACGACCTGGGTGCGCGTCCCCGACGTCGCGGGCGTGCGCGACCCGTCCCTCCCGGGCTGACGCCCGCGCCGAGCCGTCCACAGCCCCCGAGCCGACGGACGTCCTCCACCGCGCGCAGACGGGGCGCCCGCCGGTCCGTCCGCGTCCGGTGTGCTGTCCCCGTGCCCGCGACACCGGTGCGCTCGACGCGTCCGCCGCCCCTCCCGTCCGCCGCCCTCCGGCCGCCGACCCCCGTCGCGACTGCCCCGCGGCGACCGGGCCCGTGCGGCGCACCGGGGCCGACGGGTCGCACGCTCCGTCGCCACGCGGCCCGGGTCTCGCAGGAGCTCGCGGCGCTGGTGCTCCCCGTCGCCTGCGCCGGGTGCGGTGCGGTCGACGTCGCCTGGTGTGCCGCGTGCCGGACCGCGCTCGCGGGTCCGCCCTGGCGGTGCGAGCAGCGCGCCGGACGTCTGGACCCGCTCGACGGCCGCCCGCTGCTACCCGTCTGGACGCTCGCGGACAACGTCGGACCGGTGCGGCACGCGGTCGTGGCGTGGAAGGACGGCGGGCGCCTCGACCTCACGCGCCCGCTCGCCGCGGACGTCGCCCGGGCCGCGCGGTCCGTCGCACCCCACGTCCCTCGGTCGCGCCCCGGACCGCTCGTGGTCGCCGCGGTGCCCTCCACCGCAGGGGCGCGCCGGCGACGCGGCGGCTGGCTCGTGGACGACCTCGCGCGCGCCGCGGTCAGGGGTCTGGGAGAGGCGGGCGTCGTCGCCTGCCGCGCTCCCGTGCTGCGCCGCCGGGGCGGGCAGGACCAGGCAGGGCTCGGGGCGCGGGCCCGGGCGCGCAACCTCCTGGGCCAGGTGCGCGTCGCGCGCGGCGGCCGCGTGCTGGGCGGACGCGACGTGCTGCTGGTCGACGACGTGCTCACCACGGGGGCGAGCGTCGCGGCCTCGGCGGCGGCCGTGCGGGCGGCGGGCGGGTTCGTCGTCGCGTGCCTGACCGTGGCGTCCACCCCGGCACCGGGCGCGAGAGGTGCCCGCGGGTGACCGGTTCGCGCGGCTCGTCCGGTTCGTCGTCCGCCGGTCGGGCGGCGATTGGTCCCACCCCCGGGACCGGGGTTAGCGTGGGTGCCTGAGCCGACGGCGCAGCGGAGCCCCCGACCTCGAAGCAGTCGAGGTCGACCCGCAGCGCGGGAGGAGGTGACGCCGCCCGACTGTCCCCCGGGGCAGACCAGAAGCATGTCGCCGGGTGGCGCGAGCCGCCCCAGACCTCCCAGGAGGCTCACATGGAGATCGTGGTTGCAGGCCGGCACACCGAGGTGCTCCCGAAGTACCGGGCACACCTCGAGCAGAAGCTCGCGAAGGTCGAGCAGCTGGCCCCCCGCGCACAGCGGATCGACGTCCTCGTGTCGCACGAGGCCAACCCTCGTCAGTCGGGCAGCTGTGAGCGCGTCGAGCTCACCGTCGTCGACAAGGGTCCCGTCATCCGTGCCGAGGCGTGCGCAGACGACCGGTACGCGGCACTGGACCTGGCGCTCGGGAAGCTCCTCGAACGCCTGCGCCGCACACGCGACCGTCGCAAGGACCACCGCAACCACACTCCGCTGACCCCCGTCGACGTGCGTCCCCTCGAGCAGGTCCCCGAGCCCGCCGAGGCACCCGCCCCCGTCGACGGCGCCGTGGAGACGACGCTCGGCGACTCGCCGGTCGTCATCCGCGAGAAGGTCCACGAGGCGCTGCCCATGACGGTCGACGACGCGCTCTACGAGATGGAGCTCGTCGGTCACGACTTCTACCTCTTCATCGACGCCGAGACCGCGCAGCCGGCCGTCGCCTACCGTCGCCGCGGCTGGAGCTACGGCGTCATCAAGCTCGACACCGCCGTGCGCACCGACGCCCCCGCGTCCGCCGTCGTCGGCGGCTGACCCCGCGTCCCACGACGCCCGGCTCTCCCCGTGAGGGCCGGGCGTCGTCGCGTGCCGGGCGGGTCACGGGCCGCGTGGGTGGTCACCGCCATGATGGGACGGTGCCTCCCGCCGGCCTCCCCGCCCCCACCGAGTCGCTGTCGCTCTCGCAGGCGCGCCGTGTCGCGCTGCGCGCCCAGGGGCTCGACGTCCCGCGCCCGGAGCGGACCGGTCCCGCGACGATGCGGCACCTCCAGCGAGTCGTCGACCGTCTCGGCCTCCTGCAGATCGACTCGGTGAACGTGCTGGCCCGGGCCCACCTCATGCCGACGTTCTCGCGCGTCGGCCCGTACGACCCGGCGCTGCTGGACCGCGCATCGGGTCGCGCGCCGCGCCGGCTCGTCGAGGCGTGGGCCCACCAGGCGTCGTACGTCCCGCCGGAGACGTTCCGGCTGCTCGGCTGGCGCCAGCGCACGTACGCGACCGAGGCGTGGGGGTCGATCGCGCAGGTGCCGCTGCAGCACGCGCCGGCCCTCACGGAGATCCGCACGCTGCTCGCGTCGTCCGGCCCGCTCACCGCGAGCGAGGTCCAGGTGCACTTCGAGGCCGACCACCCGACGTCGCGGGACGAGTGGGGCTGGAACTGGTCGGTCGCGAAGCGCGTGCTCGAGTTCCTGTTCTTCACCGGCGAGGTCACGTCGGCGGGGCGCAACGCGGCGTTCGAGCGCCGCTACGACCTCGCGGACCGCGTCCTGCCGCCCGACGTCCTCGCACAGCCCGAGCCGGACGACGCGGCCGCGGTGCGCGCGCTCGTCGAGATCTCCGCGCGCGCGCACGGCATCGGCACGCTCGGCTGCCTGGCCGACTACTTCCGCATCTCGCAGCGCCTCGCGGCGACCGCCGCCGCCGAGCTCGTCGAGGACGGGGTCCTCGTGCCCGTGCGCGTCGCCGGGTGGGAGGCGCGCCCCGTCTTCCGCCACCGTGACGCGACCCTCCCGCGCTCGGCCCGTGGCGCGGCGCTGCTCAGCCCGTTCGACCCGCTCGTCTTCGAGCGTCGTCGCCTCGAGGAGCTGTACGGGCTGCGGTACCGCATCGAGATCTACGTGCCCGAGCCCAAGCGCGTGTGGGGCTACTACGTGCTCCCGTTCCTGATGGGCGAGCAGCTGCCCGCGCTCGTGGACCTCAAGGCGGACCGCGCCGCACGTGCGCTGCGGGTCGTCGCCGCGCACGCCAGCCCGGGCACCGAGCGGCTGCCGGCCGGCACGGTCGACGCGCTCGCGGCCGAGCTGCGCCTCGTCGCGACCTGGCTCGGCCTCGACGACGTCGTCGTCGGCGCAGCCGACGGCACCCTCCGGGGCGACCTCGCGGCGCCGCTGCGGCACGCCACGGCCGACGCCGCGTGATGCGCCGGGCCGACTTCGCGCTCGTCGCGCTCGCGGGGCTGCTGTGGGGGACGGGCGGTCTCGCCGGGGCGGCCGCGGGGGAGAGCGGCCATCTTCCGTCGGTCGCCGTCGCGGCGTACCGGCTGCTCGGCGGAGGGCTCGTGCTGCTCGTCGGGGCCGCGTTGCTGGGCGCGTTCCGCGGCGTGCGGGTCAGCCGCGCGCTCGTCGGGCACGTCGCGGCCACCGCGGTGCTCGCGGCGACGTACCAGGCGGCCTACTTCGCGGCGGTCGAGCGCGCGGGGGTCGCGACGTCGACGCTCGTGGCCCTGGGCGGGGCGCCGGTGCTCGTCGCGGTGGGCACCGCGGTCGCGACGCGTCGCCCGCCATCCCGGACCACGGTGCTCGCGACGGTCCTCGCGCTCACCGGGCTGCTCGCCCTCGTCGGCACGAGCGGCGGCACCGGACGCGCACCGCTCGCGGGCGTGCTGCTCGCGCTGGTGTCGGCCGCGTCGTTCGCCGCGATGACGGGGCTCGGCCGCCGCGTCGTCCCGCAGGCCGGACCGCTCCCGACCACCGCGCTCGCGTTCACGCTCGGCGGAATCCTGCTCGCGGCGGTCGCGCCCGTTCTCGGCGACCCCGTCGGTGCGCCCGACTCGGCGACCGGCTGGTGGCTGCTCGCGTTCCTCGCCATCGTGCCCACCGCGACCGCGTACGGCGCGTATTTCACCGGGCTGCGCACCGTGCCGGCCACCACCGCGAGCCTCCTCGCGCTGCTCGAGCCGCTGACCGCCACGGTCGGTGCGGTCCTGCTCCTCGACGAGCGGCTCGGGCTCGGCGGTGCCGTCGGTGCCGTGCTCCTGGCGAGCGCGGTCGTCGTCCTTCGGCCCCGGACCTCGACCGGGCCGACTAGCATGGTCGGGCCCGGCCACGCGGCCGGTCAGCCAGCCGCTCCGACGCCGCGCGTGCCAGGGGCGAGAACACGTCGGGAGTAGTGCGCGTGCCCACGATCGTCGACAAGGTCCTCCGGCTCGGTGAGGGCCGCGTCCTCAAGAAGCTGTCCGGCATCGCCCAGCAGGTCAACGCGCTGGAGGACAGCTTCACCTCGCTGTCCGACGCGGAGCTCCGCGAGGAGACCGACCGCTTCCGCGCCCGCCTCGCCGACGGCGAGACCCTCGACGACCTGCTCGCCGAGGCGTTCGCCGCGGTGCGCGAGGCCGCGCGCCGCACGCTCGGGCAGCGGCACTTCGACGTCCAGCTCATGGGCGGCGCCGCACTGCACCTCGGCAACATCGCCGAGATGAAGACCGGTGAGGGCAAGACGCTCGTCGCGACCGCGCCGGCCTACCTCAACGCGCTGTCCGGCAAGGGCGTGCACGTCGTCACGGTCAACGACTACCTCGCCGAGTACCAGTCCGAGCTCATGGGACGCGTCTACCGGTTCCTCGGCCTGACGACCGGCGTCATCCTGTCGCAGCAGCAGCCGGCCGAGCGTCGCGAGCAGTACGCCGCCGACATCACGTACGGCACCAACAACGAGTTCGGCTTCGACTACCTGCGCGACAACATGGCGTGGAGCGTCGACGAGCTCGTCCAGCGCGGCCACAACTTCGCGATCGTCGACGAGGTCGACTCGATCCTCATCGACGAGGCCCGCACGCCGCTCATCATCTCCGGCCCCGCGTCGGGCGACACCAACCGCTGGTACGGCGAGTTCGCCAAGGTCGTGCGTCGCCTGCAGCCGGAGCGCGACTACGAGGTCGACGAGAAGAAGCGCACCGTCGGCGTCCTCGAGCCGGGCATCGCGCGCGTCGAGGACTACCTCGGCATCGACAACCTCTACGAGTCGCTCAACACGCCGCTCATCGGCTTCCTCAACAACGCCATCAAGGCGAAGGAGCTGTTCAAGCGCGACAAGGACTACGTCGTGATGAACGGCGAGGTCCTCATCGTCGACGAGCACACCGGCCGCATCCTGCCCGGCCGCCGCTACAACGAGGGCATGCACCAGGCCATCGAGGCCAAGGAGGGCGTGACGATCAAGGCGGAGAACCAGACGCTCGCCACGATCACGCTGCAGAACTACTTCCGCCTCTACTCGAAGCTGTCGGGCATGACCGGTACGGCCGAGACCGAGGCCGCCGAGTTCCAGGGCACCTACAAGCTCGGCGTCGTGCCGATCCCGACGAACCGTCCGATGCAGCGCATCGACCAGAAGGACTTCGTCTACAAGAGCGAGGACGGCAAGTTCGACGCGGTCGTCGAGGACATCGTCGAGCGGCACGCGAAGGGTCAGCCGGTCCTCGTCGGCACCACGAGCGTCGAGAAGAGCGAGCTGCTCTCCTCGAAGCTGCGCAAGCAGGGCGTCCCGCACGAGGTCCTCAACGCCAAGCAGCACGCGCGCGAGGCGGCGATCGTCGCCCAGGCCGGCCGCAAGGGCGCCGTGACCGTCGCGACCAACATGGCCGGGCGAGGCACCGACATCATGCTCGGCGGCAACGCCGAGTTCATGGCCGTCGCCGACCTCGCGGCGCGCGGGCTCGACCCCGCCGAGAACGCGGAGGAGTACGAGGCCGCCTGGCCGGGTGCGCTCGAGAAGGCCAAGAGCGCGGTCGCCGCGGAGCACGACGAGGTCGTCGAGCTCGGGGGCCTCTACGTCCTCGGCACCGAGCGCCACGAGTCGCGCCGCATCGACAACCAGCTGCGCGGTCGTTCCGGCCGTCAGGGCGACCCGGGGGAGTCCCGGTTCTACCTGTCGATGCAGGACGACCTCATGCGCCTCTTCAACTCCGGCCTCGCCGAGTCGATGATGACGCGCGCCGGCTTCCCCGAGGACATGCCGCTCGAGTCGAAGATGGTCACGCGCGGCATCCAGTCCGCGCAGGCCCAGGTCGAGTCGCGCAACTTCGAGATCCGCAAGAACGTCCTCAAGTACGACGACGTCATGTCCCGCCAGCGCGAGGTCATCTACGACCAGCGGCGCCGGGTGCTCGAGGGCGAGGACCTGCACGAGCAGGTCAAGCACTTCCGCAACGACGTCCTGTCCGCCTACATCGGCGGCGCGACGGCCGAGGGCCGTCCGGAGGACTGGGACCTCGAGGCGCTGTGGACCGCCCTCAAGGCCGTGTACCCCGTGACCATCACGCCCGAGGAGGTCGTCGAGGAGGCCGGCGGCGCCCAGCGTCTGACGCGCGACCTCGTCGAGCGCGAGATCCTCTCCGACGCCGACCACGCCTACGCCGACCGCGAGGCGACGATCGGCTCGGACAACATGCGCCAGCTCGAGCGGCGCGTCACGCTCTCCGTCCTCGACCGCAAGTGGCGCGAGCACCTCTACGAGATGGACTACCTCAAGGAGGGCATCGGCCTGCGCGCGATGGCGCAGCGCGACCCGCTCGTCGAGTACCAGCGCGAGGGCTACCAGCTCTTCAACGCGATGACCGACGCCATCAAGGAGGAGACGGTCGGGTACCTCTTCAACCTCGAGGTGCAGGTCGCGCCGACCGAGGAAGCCCCCGTCGTCACGGCCGACTCCGCCGCGCAGACCGCTGCCGCCGCCGGGCCCGCACCGACCCCGGCTGCCGGCCCGCGGACCGTCGCCGACGGTCCGACGGCCGGGCGCCTCGTCGCGAAGGGCCTCGACGGGCCCGAGCGTCGCGTCCCGCTGCAGTACTCGGCCCCGTCCGTCGACGGCGACGCCGGCACCGTGACGAAGCGCGACGGCGGCACGCCCGCCGCGGGCCAGTCCGGTGACGCACCCGCCGCCGGAAGCAACCGCGAGGCGCGCCGCAAGGCGCAGCGCCAGCAGCGCAAGAACTGACGACGCACGACCGGACCGGCCGCCCCTGAGGGACGGCCGGTCCTGTCGTGCACGTGGCGCACCGGGTCGCCGTGCCACCGGCGCGAGGCGCTGGCGTGCAGCGTGCGTGCCGTCGCGTCAGTCCACCGGCGCCCGTCGGGCCAGCCGTCCCGTCAGCCCACCTCGAGCACCGTCGCGCGCCACGCGCCCCGGTGGGTCTCGAGCCGCAGCGCGACGGCCCGCACGATCGCACCGTCCTCGACGACGACCCCGGCCTCGAGCGTGTGCTCGTCGACCGCGGACGTGCGCACGCGGCGCACCTGCGGCGCCCGACCCGACGTCCCGCGCACGCGCAGCGTGAGCGCCGCGCGCACCTGCAGCGCGTCGAGCACGCCCGGCGTGAGCCACCGCGCGAGCTGACCGATCGGCCGGCGACCTCCGAGCACCTCGACGGTCGCGAGCGCGATCCGGCCCGCGAGCACCCCGGGGTCGTGCGCGGGGACGGCACCGCGGTCCTCGTCCGCGGCGTCGAGCACCGGCGAGCGGTCCTGCACGCGGAGCACGTCCAGCCGGTGCGCGACGGTAGGCGGGACGACGTGCCGGGGACCTGTCGCCCGCACCGGCGCGGCGGGCTCGACGGTGCGCACGAGCCGTGCCCGCGGACCTGCCGCCCGGACGGTGCGCGCGGTGTCGCGGTGGGCGGGGTCCGTCGGGCTGCTGGGGCGGCCGAGCGCGCTGGCGGCGCTCGCGGTGTCGCGGTGGTCGAGGTCCGTCGGGCTGCCGGCGCGGCCGAGCCTGTGGTTGGCGTTCGCGGTGTCATGGTGCGCGGGGTCCGGCGTGGACCCGGGGCGGGCGAGCCCGTGGTTGGCGCTCGTGGTGTCACGGTGCCCGGCGTCCGGCGTGGTCCTGGCGCGGGCGGGCGACGCGGGGGCGGCGCACAGACGCGGTGCGGGACGTGCGGCGGACGGCGGGTCGCCGTCGGCGTCGGCCCGGACGAAGACGCGCTCGACGGCGGTCGCCTCGATCGTCACGGCGCTCACGGGGCCACCGTCCCGTCGGTCGTCGGGACGGCCAGCACCTGACCGGGCAGCAGGAGGTCCGGGTCTGCGCCGACGACGTCGACGTTGGCCGCGTACCAGCGGGGCCAGGCCGCGGCGACGGCAGCGTCGTCGGCGCCGGCGGGCAGGTGGCGTGCCGCGATGCTCCAGAGCGTGTCGCCCGGCTGCACGACGACGGAGCCGGCGTCGACGGTCGTGCCTGCCGGCGTCGCGGAGGAGCGCGGCGTCGCACCGCTGCCGCTCTCCAGGCCGCCCGCGGGTGCCGACGACCACGACGCGGTGCGCGAGCCGCCGGTCGGTGCGTCGGCCGCGGCGGGACCAGCGGACGGAGCGGTCGGTCCGGTGGGCCGTGCGGATCCCGTCGAGACGTGCGGGTCGCGCGACGCGTTCGCGAGGGCTGTCGCCGCCGACGAGGGTGCCGGGGCGGTGGCGGCGCCAGAGGTCGAGGCCGGTGCGTCGGGCGATGGTGCGTCGGGCGACGACTCGCCGGGCGACGACTCGCCGGGCGACGGCTCGCCGGGTGACGGCGCGTCGTGGGCCGCCGAGGCGGCGCTGGAGCCCTGCGACGTGGAGGCCGTGCGTCCGGCGGCGTCCGCGTCGACGGCCCGCTCGTGGGGCGTGTCCGGGGCGCCCGCCGACGGCGCCGCTGTCGCGGTACCACCGTGCGTCGCGCTGTGGGGCCCGGACCGGGCGTCGCCGGGCGACGTGGGCGCCCAGCCGAGGTCGGACGACATGCTGCTCACCGCCGGGGGTGCGTCCGGCGCGACGGGAGTCGCTGCGCTCGCACCGGTCGCACCGGCGAGCCCGACCCCGGCGCCGATCGCGAGCACGAGGACGCGACGCACGACGACGGGCGCGCAGCGCTGCACGAGGTGCTCGCCGGTCCGCCACGAGGCGCCGACGGCCCGGGCCACGGAGCAGACGAGAGCGACACCGGCGGAGGCGGCGAGCCACGCGGCGACCAGCGCGCCGACCGCGGTGACGCCGAGCTCGACGGCGGACTCGACGCGCCATGCCCCCGTGCCGGCGAGCTCGGCGGTGCGCACGCCGAGCAGCACCGCGGTGAGGGCGGCGGCGCCCGCCGCGACGGCGAGGCCGAGGACGGCGGCGC
>NZ_BHYL01000194.1 GCF_003851725.1 Cellulomonas algicola
GCCTGGCGCTCGCTCGGCGAGCAGGCGCTCCACGCCGACGGCACCGGCCGCCTCGCGGCCCACGTCGGGCGCGCGCACGACCCGGCCGCAGTCGAGGTCGGCGCCGCCGACCTCCTCGCGTGGCCGGCCCCGGCCCCGCCGGCGGACGTGCCCGACGCACCCGTGCTCGTCGTCGTCCCCTTCCGCGACCGCACCGCCGGGCGTTCCCGCCTGCGGAACCTGCTCGCGTGCGTCCGCGCCCTCGCGGACCAGACGGCGGACCGCGCGTCCTACCGCGTGGTCGTCGTCGAGGCGGACGAGCAGCCGCGCTGGGAGGCGGTCGTCCGCCCGCGCGTGCACTCCTACCTCCACCTGCGGGCCCCGGGTCACTTCAACAAGGCATGGGCGGTGAACGCCGGCGTCGTGCAGGCCGGACCGAGCGAGGTCGTGTGCGTCCTCGACGCCGACGTCCTCGTCGACCGGGAGTTCGTCGACCGCAACGTCGCGCGCTTCCGTGCACGCGGCGCGCAGGCCCACCTGCCGTTCCGGGACGCGCTGTGCCTCGACCCGGCCTCGTCGGACGCGGCGATCCGCCGACGCCTGCTCCACGCCGACGCGTCGGTCGCCCCCGACGTCCTGCGCGGTGCCGTCCTTCGTCGCCCGCCCGGCCACTGCGTGTGGGTGCGCACGGACCTGTTCCACCGTGTCGGGGGCTTCGACGAGCGGTTCGTCGGCTGGGGAGGCGAGGACCTCGACCTCGTGTTCCGGCTCGACGTGGTCGGAGCGGTCGACCGGTACGGCGACGCGCTGCTGCACCTCCACCACGAGCGCCCCCAGACGCAGGTCGACGGCAAGCGGTTCTACGCGGGCCGGCGCCTGCTGAGCTGGCACCCCGCCGGGCCGATCGGCCAGCTGGACGCTCCAGCGACGTCGACGGACGACGACCTCGCCGGGCTCATCGAGCGGGTCGAGGACGCGGCGGCATCGCTGTGAGAGCGCTGTCATGCCTCGACCGAGCGGTCGACCCGGAACGCCTCGTCAGGACGGCGCACGCCGCGGGTCTCGACGCGGTCGTGCTGAACGACGACCTCGTCGAACTCGAGGACGTCGTCGCGCTCGTGCGGGCCAGCGGGCTGCGCGTCGTGCTCAACCTGCCGCTCCTCTTCGACGTGGACCTGCTCACGCGCCTCCCGGACAGCCTCGCCGTGACGAGCGCGGGCCGGCCCGCGGTCGCCGAGTGGCTCCGGATGGCATGCCCGCGCGACGACGAGTTCTGGCAGGCGCGGCTCGACAAGATCCGGCCGGCCGTCGAGAGCGTGCGGCCCGACCTCGCGCTGCTCGACTTCGCCCGCACGTTCGTGCTCTGGGAACAGGTCGGGCCCGACGCCGAACCGCGTGCGATCGAGCACGGCTGCTGGTGCGCCCGCTGCCGGGCCGCCGGCGACGACGCCACGACGGTCCCCGCGGACGCGGTGACGGCGCGCGTGATCCAGGCGAGCGCCCTCGTCCGACGGTCCGCCCCTGGCACGCCGGTCGGCGTCAAGCTCGTGCCGTGGCTCGCGACCGACTACGGCGGTGCCCGCGAGTGGGCGTGCGGGCAGGACCTGCGCGCGCTCGCGCCGTGGGTCGACGTCGTCGTCCCGATGTCGTTCTCCTCGCTCATCGGCCGTCCGACGACGTACCTCGCGACGCTGCACCGCGAGATCCGGGAGACGACCGGGCGGGCCCTCATGCCCTGGCTGCAGGCGGCCGACCCCGCGAGCCCGACGGCGCTCGGCGTGGAGCAGGTCTCCGAGATGCTCGACGCCGTCGAGCGCGACGCCGACCTCGGCTACGGCGTCTTCCACCTCGACGGCGTCGCCGACCGTCCCGACATCCTCGCGCTGCTGGCGTCGCGCGCCCCGCAGCACCGATCACCGAAGGAGACCTCATGACCCCGGAACGCGACGTGTTCGGACCCGAGCCGTGGCTGCGCCTCGGCGACCGCGGCTTCCACTCCCGGCTGCTCGTCGGTGTCGAGCAGTACACAGACCCGGGGCTCGTCGGCCGGGTGCTGACGGCGAGCGGCGCCGACGTCTTCATCACCACGTACGACCTCGAGCAGACGCGCAGCAGCCTGCTGCTGTCCGACGTGGACCGCGAGGTCGACCTCGGCGCGTTCACCTGGATCGGCACGACGTCGTTCGCGCACTCGGCGAAGGACGCGGTCGAGACCGCCCGACGTCTGCGCGACGCGCTCGGGCTGGACATCATCAAGCTCGACGTGCGGGACGCCACCAACCTGCCCGACGGCGACGCGACGGTGTCCGCGGCGAAGACGCTGCTCAACGACGGGTTCAGCCTCCTGCCGTTCATCCTTCCCGACCTGGGGACCGCACGGGTGCTCGAAGGCATGGGCTGCTCGGCGCTGCGCCTCATGGCCTCGCCGGTCGCGAGCTACCGCGGCCTCGTCGACCCGGACCTGCTGCGCGGGTGCATCGACGCCGTCGACATCCCCACGGTCGTCGAGGGCGGGCTCGGCAGCCCGGCGGACGTGACGCGGGCGTTCGAGATCGGCGCGAGCGCGGTGCTCGTCAACACGCTCGTCGCCCGCGCGCCCGACCCCGTCCGGATGGCGCGCGCCGTGCGGCACGCCGCGCTCGCGGGCGGCCTGGTGCGGGGGTGACCTCGGCGCTCGCGGGCGGTCGCCGCCTCGACGCCGTCCTGCTCGACGTCGACGGCGTCCTCGTCGACACCGAGGAGGCGGTGGTGGAGCTCTGGCAGGTGCTGTGCCTGCGGCTCGGGCGGCCGCCGCTCGACGACGCCGACCACGCGCACATCGTGGGCTGCGCCGTCGAGCACACCGTCGACCACCTCTTCGGCACCCTCGGTCCGGACGTGGTCGACCGTGCGCACCTGATGCTCGCCGACCTCGAGCCCGCGCTGCCGGCCCGCCCGGTCGAGGGGGCGGCCGAGCTCGTGCACGACCTGTGCGCGCGCGGCGTCCCGGTCGCCCTCGTGACCGGCGCGTCGAGGACCCGCCTCGACGCGGTCGTGCGGACGCTCGGCGCCGCGGGTCAGCCCCTCACGGCCGTCACGGCGGGGGAGTCCGAGGGCAAGCCGCACCCCGGTCCCTACCTGCTCGCGGCGCGCCGGCTGGGCGTCGACGCCACGCGGTGCGTCGTCGTCGAGGACGCCGTCGCGGGTGTCCGCAGCGCGATCGCGGCCGGCGCGATCTGCCTGGGACTCGCGCCCGCGGGCAGCCCGCGGGGCGGGGCCCTCCTCGACGCCGGCGCCGAGGCGGTGCTCGAGACGCTCGACGCCGTGCGAGCGGCCCTGCGGCCCGTCGGCGACCGCTCCGCGGGCCTCCCGGCACCGACAGCGACACCTTCAACGACGAGAGGAACGTCATGGGCGTGACCATCCACCTTCCCGCGGTGCTCGCGGGCCGCGCGGGAGGATCCCGCACCGTCACCAGCACGGGGACGACGGTCGCCGAGGCGCTCGAGCGCACGGCGCAGGAGCACCCTGACCTCGTCCAGGTCATCCGCGGCCGCGAGGGCCTGTCCCGCTTCGTCAACCTGTACGTCGACGACGTCGACGTCCGCGGCACCGGGGGCCTCGCGACGCCGCTGGCTCCCGGCGCCGAGATCGTCGTCGTCCCCGCGGTGGCCGGAGGGTGAGCGTCGTGACCGCTCCTGCCGCCACGCTGCCCGGGCCCCTCGTCGAGCCGGCCGGCGAGCTCACGCGCGAGGAGACCGCGCGCTACAGCCGGCACCTGCTGCTCCCGGAGGTCGGGGACGCGGGGCAGCGTCGCCTCAAGGCCGCCCGGATCCTCGTCATGGGGGCCGGCGGGCTCGGCGCGCCCGTCCTGACGTACCTCGCTGCCGCGGGCGTCGGCACGATCGCCGTCGTGGACGACGACGTCGTCGACGTCTCCAACCTGCAGCGCCAGGTCCTGTTCGGCCACGACGACGTCGGCCGGCGCAAGGTCGAGGCCGCGGCGGACCGGATGCGTGCGATCAACCCGCACGTGACCGTCGTCGAGCATGCAGTCCGGGTGGACGCGTCGAACGCGCTCGACCTGTTCCGCGGCTACGACCTCGTGATCGACGGCACCGACAACTTCGCGACGCGCTACCTCGTGAACGACGCGTGCGTGATCCTCGGGCTGCCGTACGTGTGGGGCTCGGTCTTCCGCTTCGAGGGTCAGGTCAGCGTCTTCTGGGAGCAGTACGGCCCGCAGTACCGCGACCTGTACGGCGAGCCGCCGCCGCCGGGTCTCGTGCCGTCGTGCGCGGAGGGCGGGGTGCTCGGCTCCCTGTGCTCGATGGTCGGGGCCACGATGGCGACGGAGGCGCTCAAGCTCATCGTCGGGACGGGCGAGCCGCTCGTCGGTCGCCTGCTCGTGCTCGACGCCCTGGCGATGCGGTGGCGGAGCCTGCCGGTCGCGCGGCAGGAGGGCACGCTGCGCGTGCGCACGCTCGACGAGTGGCCCTACGAGGAGCGGTGCGCGCTGCCCGGTGCCGCCAGGTCCGCCACGGCGGCGGGCGCGGAGATCACGGTCCCGCAGCTCCAGGAGCTCCTCGCACGGCCGGGCGGCCGGGACGGCGTGACCCTCGTCGACGTGCGCGAGCCCTTCGAGCACGAGCTGGGCGCGATCCCGGGCAGCCTCCTGCGGCCCAGCGGCGACCTGCGCACCCGCGAAGGGCGTGCGGAGCTCCTCGGCCACCCGGCGGTCGTCCTGTACTGCAAGTCCGGCGCCCGTTCGGCCGCCTGCCTCAGTGCCCTGCGGGCGGACGGGCACGCCGACGTCCGCACCCTGGTCGGCGGCTACGACGCGTTCGCGCGGAGCACGTCGTGACCGCCGCACCCCCCGCCGCCCCGACGCCCGCCCGTCCCGCCCCCCGGAGGTCCCCCGTGCCCGCAGACCCGCACCCCGCGTCCGAGCTCGAGCTCGAGCTGACCTTCCTCGCCGACCGCGTGCCCGACGAGGTGCGCGGCACGCACCCCGTCCGGCTCGTGGACGTGTACGTCCCCGAGGACCGGCAGGTGCACCCGCGGCTGCGGCTGCGCCAGCAGGGTGACCGGTTCGAGCTGACCAAGAAGCTGCCCGTGGTCGAGGGCGACGCGTCGCAGCACCACGAGCTGACGGTCACGCTCGACGACGCGGAGTTCGCCTGCCTGGCCGCCGCGAGCGGGCGCCGGGTCGAGAAGGACCGCTACCGCGTCGTCATCGACGGCCACCCGGCCGAGGTCGACGTCTTCCGCGGCGACCTGCAGGGTCTCGTGCTCGTCGACTTCGAGTTCGGCGACCGCGCCGACCTCGAGTCGTTCGTCGCGCCGGCGTGCTGCGGGCCCGACGTGACGCAGGAGGACTTCATCGCCGGGGGCCTGCTCGCGGGCCGCGCCTACGCCGAGATCGAGCCCGAGCTGGACCGGCTCGGCTACACGCGTCTCGACGTGTGATGCGCGAGATCGAACGGAAGTTCCTCCTCGCGTCGGTGCCCGACGGGACCGGCCGGTGGGTCCGGGTCCGGCAGGGCTACCTGGCGCAGGACGCGCGGGCGGCGGTCCGTGTGCGGGAGGTGGCGGGCCGCTTCTGGCTGACGTGCAAGCGGGGGGAGGGGATCGTGCGCGAGGAGTGGGAGGTCGAGCTCAGCGCCGCGCAGTGGGAGCAGCTGTGGCCCGCCACCGGCGGCGCACGGGTCGAGAAGGACCGCGGGCGCGTCGACCTCGACGGTGCGGTCGCGGTCGTCGACGTCTTCGACGGACCGCTCGCCGGGCTGCGGCTCGCGGAGGTCGAGTTCCCGACGCGCGCGTCCGCGCACGCGTTCGTCCCACCGCCGTGGGTCGGCGCCGAGGTCACCGACGACCCGCGCTACGGCAACCGGTCCCTCGCGGTCAGGGGGCTGCCCGTCCCCGGATGACGCGTCGGGGCGCCGCGCCGCACGCCGGGCGCGCGCTCCCGGCGCCGTCGCAGCACGCCACGTGCGCGCCATCCACACCGTCGTGGACGGACGACCGGCGGGCGGGTCGCAGGACCCGCTGACCGCCGGCGACGGCACGACGCCACGTTCTCTCGAAGGGGGTTCCACCGTGCATGCGTCCTCACCGACCGTCGTCGTGATCGAAGGGATCGACGGCGCCGGCAAGTCCTCGCAGTGCGGCCGGGTCGCGGAGCGGCTCACCGACCGCGGCCTCCGGGTCGTCACCTGCGCGCCCGACCGGCCGTTGCGACGGGTCTACAAGTCGTTGATCGACGACGCCGACGGCTTCCCCGACGCCCGCACCTCGGTGCTGCTCGGGCTCGCGGACTACGCCTACGCGACGCAGGACGTCCCGCCCGCGGACGTCGTCCTGCTCGACCGCTACGCCTACTCGTCGTGCGCCGACGCGCTCGCCCTGGGGATGCGGCCCGACCAGGTGCTGCCGCTCCTGCGGCTGTTCGACGCGCCCGACCTCACGCTCTTCGTCGACGTGTCGCCCCGCGAGGCGCTCGCGCGCAAGGGCGGGGCGTGCTCGCTCGCGGAGGCCGGCGGCCCCGAGGTCCTGCGCGGCGCCGGGTCGTTGCCTGACGCGTTCGTGACGTACCAGAACGCCGTGCGGGACGGGTTCCTGCGGCTCTTCGCGTCGCACACCGGACGCCACGGCTTCCACGTCGTCGACGGGGAGCGGTCGCTCGACGACGTCACCGACGCGTTGTGCGACGTCGTGCTCCGGGCCTGCGGCGCGGGTCTGCCCGAGGCGGTCGACGCGTGACCGGCCCCGTGAAGCGCGTGGGCGTCGTGGGCGTGGGGCACCAGGCGACCGAGGACCACCTGCCCGCGGTGGAGGCGTGCCCGCGCACCGAGCTGCGCGCGGTGTGCGACATCGACGCGGCGACAGGGTCGCCCGTCGCGGCGCGGTACGGCGTCCCGTTCTACGAGTCCGTCGACGTCATGCTGCACGACGAGGACCTCGACTTCGTCGTGGTCACCGTGCCGCACGGAGTGCACCGCGACGTCACCGAGCGCGCCATCCGCGCGGGCGTCCATGTACTCAAGGAGAAGCCGTTCGCGGTCAGCGCGGCCGACGCGCGCCACCTCCAGCAGCTCGCGGACGCCCACGGGATCCAGGTCATGACGACGCTGCAGCGGCGCTTCAACCCGACCTACACGAGCTTCTTCCAGCTCGCGGACCAGATCGGCACGCCGTTCGCGGTCGACGTCCAGTACACCCTCGGCGTGGAACGGCCCGACGAGGGGTGGCGGGGCCAGCGCGCGATCGCCGGCGGCGGATGCCTCATCGACATGGGCTACCACATGCTCGACCTGCTGATCTGGTACCTCGGCCTGCCCGACCGGCTCGCCGCGACGATCTCGTCGCGCGCCATCCCCGGCCAGGAGTACGACGCCGAGGACACCGCGAACGTCCTCATGACGTGGGACTCGGGCCTGCACGGCACGATGCGGATCTCGCGTGCGATGCCGCCCAAGACTGAGCGGTTCCGGCTCGTCGGGACCGACGGCACGATCGAGATCGAGCGCGGGGTCATCCGCCGCTTCCGTCGGGACGGCGAGCTGCTCGAGGAGCTGCGCCGGCTCGGGGCGTGGGCGCCTGCGGCCGTGAGCCAGCTCGAGTTCTTCTGCGACGTCGTCGACGGCCGGGCGGAGAACCACGGCAGCCCCGGCTACCACCTGCAGCACACCACCTTCATCGACGCGGCGTACCGTGCCGCCGCCACGGGCCACGTGGTCGACATCAAGGGAGCGCTCGTATGACGACGACCGACGTCCACATCCCCGCGGTCACGGCGCCTGAGCCGCACTTCGTGTGGCCCGTCGTCGACGAGGCGACCCTCGAGGCGGTGCGCGCGCAGCTGGTCGAGTCCGTCTCCGTCTACGACCGCTCGGGCGTCGTCGCCCGTGTCGAGGACGCGCTCGCGCGCTGGCACGGCGTCCGGCACGCCGTCCTCATGAGCTCCGGCACGTGCGCGCTGCACGCCGCGTACGTCGCGGCGGGCGTGGGTCCGGGCGACGAGGTGATCGTCCCCGCCTACACGTTCTTCGCGACGGCGAGCCCGCTGCTGCAGACGGGCGCGACGCCCGTCCTCGTCGACTGCGACGAGCGCGGCAACCTCGACCCGGCCCGGGTCGCCGACGCCGTGACGAGCGCGACCCGCGCCATCGTGGTGACGCACATGTGGGGCCTCCCTGCCGACGTCGCGGCGCTGCGGGCGATCGCCGACACGCGTGGGCTGCTGCTCGTCGAGGACACGTCGCACGCCTTCGGCGCGTCGGTCGACGGGCGTCCGGTCGGCGCGTTCGGGGACCTCGCGGCGCAGAGCCTCCAGGGCCAGAAGCCGCTCACCGGCGGCGAGGGCGGCGTGCTCCTCACGGACGACGACGAGCTGTACTACCGGGGGGTCGCGATCGCGCACTACAACGTGCGGTGCAAGCGCGAGATCCCGGCCACCCACCCGCTGGCGCGCTACGCCGTGACCGGTCTCGGGCTCAAGTGGCGGATCCACCCGGCCGCCGCCGCCATGGTCGAGCAGCAGCTCGGCGTCCACGACGCCGTCCGCTCCGGACGCGACGCGTGCGCCGCGCGCATGGCGGCCCGCCTCCGGCGCCTCCCGGGCGTCGAGGTCCTGCTCCCGCGTGAGGGCGAGCAGGGCTCGTGGTACGCGCTCGTCCTCCGGCTCGACGACGCCCTGCTCGCGCACGTGGACGCCGACACGCTCGTCGAGCGCTTGCACCGGGAGGGTGCGGTCGAGGTCGACCGGCCCGGCAGCACCCGCCCGCTCGCGCAGCTCCCGCTGTTCCAGGACCCGGGCGGTGCCCTGCCCGCCTATGCGGGCCGCAGCGGCGCCCGGCCCGAGGACTACCCGGCCGCGAACGACTTCTTCGACCGCACGCTCAAGCTGCCGGTGTGGCACCGCGCGGCGGACATGCCGGTCGTCGACCAGTACCTCGACGCGTTCGACAAGGTCTGGGCCGAGCTCGGCCTGTGACCGGCCGGTCGCGAGGACCGGTCCCACCCGCACCTGCCACCGAGAGGACGAGCGTGCCGTCAGACCTGCGCACCACCACCACGCCGACGGGGCGCGCCGGCGTCGCGCCACACGACTTCGACGACCTGCGCGCCCAGCTCGTCGCGGCGACGCGCGGCCCGCGCGACTCCGACGCGCTCGCGCAGGCTGGACGGCTGCTCACGACCGCGTTCGCGGACCGGGCGGGCGGTGCGGCGCTGCTCTCCTCCTGGGCAGACCGCCTGCGGGACGGCCGCACGACCGTGCGCGGCCGCTCGCAGGTCCACCACAACGGCTTCGCGAAGATCTCGCTCGCCCGCCTCGACGGCGGGTGGAACCTACGGCTGCACGTCTGGCCGGCAGGCCAGGGCGACGCGCGCGTCCACGACCACCGCTGGTCGTTCGCGTCGATCGCCGTCGACGGTGCGCTCGACGTCGTCAACTACTCGCGCGACACCGGGCCGGACGACGAGGTGCGGCCGTGCTACCGGCTGTACGACGCGACCGGCGACGGCGAGAAGCGTCTCGAGCGGGCCCCCGACGAGGCGGTCCGCCCGACGAGCTCGTACCGCATCGGGGCCGGCGCCTTCCACGTCCTCGACTTCCGCGACCCGCACGTGGTCCGGAACACCACCGCGACCGACGCGGTGACGCTCATGCTGTCCGGCCCTGCCCGACGCGAGTTCTCCCACTCGTACGGTGCGCGCGACCGCGACGACGTCCTGCCCGCCCCCGCCCTCGTCGACGACGAGCGCGCCATCGACCACGTCCGGCTCGTCGCCGCACGCCTCAGGAGCGCCTGATGACCACCCCCACCCCGTTCGGGATCCGACTGCACGACGCCATCGAGCGCACCGGCCGACTGTGCGTCGGCATCGACCCGACCGCCCGCGACCTCGACGCCTGGTCCCTGCCGGACGACGCCCGCGGAGCCGCGCGGTTCGCCGCCGCGATCATCGAGGCGTCGGCCGGGCAGGTACCCGTCGTCAAGCCGCAGGCCGCGTACTTCGAGCGCTTCGGTCCGGACGGCGTGGTCGCGCTCGCGGACACGATCCGGCTCGCGCACGCGGCCGGCCTGCTCGTCCTGCTCGACGCGAAGCGCGGGGACATCGGGTCGACCAACGCCGCGTACGCCGAGGCCTACCTACGCGCAGGTGCCCCCCTCGGCGTCGACGCGATGACCGTCTCGCCCGTCGCGGGCGTCGCCTCGCTCGCGCCGTTCGTCGACGTGGCCCGTGCGGAGGGTGCGGGGCTCTTCGTCCTCGCCCGGACGTCGAACCCCGAGGCGTACGCGTCCCAGACCGCCCGCGAGACGGACGGCGGAACGGTCGCCGAGCACGTGCTCGCGTGGCTGCGCGCGCAGAACGCGGGTCAGGACGTCGGCTCGTTCGGGTGCGTCTTCGGCGCCACCGTCGACGACAGCCACGACGCGCTCGCAGGTCTCCACGCCTTCGTGCTCGCACCGGGCCTCGGCGCCCAGGGGGCCACCGCCGACGACCTGGCGAGGCGGTTCCGGGACGGGCGGTTCGTGCTGCCCACGACGTCGCGTGCGATCGCCGCCGCAGGCCCTTCCCTCCGCGCGGTCGCCGCGGCCGTCACCGACACCGTCGAGGCCTGCACCGACGCGTTGCGCCCGGTTCGCGTCCAGGACTCGGCGCGATGACGCGCGGGCGCCTCGTCGCGGTGTGCGGCATCGACGGATCCGGCAAGACCACGCAGATCGAGCGCGTCGTCGACCATCTGCGGGCGCAGGGGCGCGACGTCGTCGCGACCCGGCAGCCGACGGACCGCTACCGGCAGGACGCGACGGTCCGCGCCGCGCTCGACCTCAGGCTGGAGCTCGCGCAGATCTCGCCCGAGCTGGCGCTGTTCGCGGCCTTCGACCGTCTCCGCCACCTGCGCGAGGTCGTGGAGCCCGCGCTCGCGGCCGGGAGCTGGGTCGTCACCGACCGCTACGTCTACTCGAGCTACGCGTACTTCCTCAGCCGCGGGATCGCGGAGGTCGACTGGCTCACCGCGATCAACCGCCACGCACCCCGTCCCGACCTCACCGTCGTCGTGGACGTCCCGCCGGAGCTCGCGGCGGTCCGGATCGTCGCGCGCGACGGGTCGTCCCGCAAGCGTGAGGAGCTCGACCTCGACCGGATGCAGACCGTCCGGGCGGCGTTCCGCGACCAGCCGTGGGGCGCGCACGCCGACTACCACGTCGTCGACGGGACCGACCCGGTGGAGCAGGTGTGGGACCGGGTGCGCACGCTCGTCGACGGGCTCGCCGGATGAGCTCGGCGCTGGTCCTCGGGGCGGACGGCGGGATCGGGCGCCAGGTGGTCGCCCAGCTGGCCGCGTCCGGGTGCGGCACCGTCGTGACGGCGGACCGTCGCGGTCCGGTGGACCACCTGGTCGACGTGGCGGACGACGGCGCGACGTCGCGCTACTCGCGGTGGCTCGACGGGTTCGAGCAGGGCGGCGCGATGCCCGACCTGGTCGTGTGGTCCGTCGGCGTGTACCCGCGGCGGCCGCCCCACGCGTACGGCACCGACGCGACGCGCGCTGTCGTCGACGCCAACCTCACGGGCTTCCTGCGGTTCGTCGCGGCGCTCACACGCGTGCAGCGGCGCGACGGCCGCCCGCGACGACTCGTGGTGATCGGCAGCCAGGCCGGCGCGACGGGCGGCACCGACGCCGTCTACGCCGCGTCGAAGGCCGGGCTGAACGCGGTCGTGAAGTCGCTCGCTCGGGAGTACGCGTCCCTGCGGCTGATCGCGAACTGCGTGAGCCCCGGTCCCACCGACACGCCGATGGCGGACGTCATGGGCGAGCGGCGCGCGCACTACGAGCGGGCGATCCCGCTGGGTCGCTTCAGCAGCGCGTCCGAGGTCGCGGCCGTCGTCGTCTGGCTCCTCACCCAGGCGCCCGAGGCCGTGCTCGGCACCGTGATCGACGTCGACGGAGGGCTGGTGCGCCGATGAGCGTGAGGATCCTGGAGCGCACGGGCGCCATCCGCATGCGGACCCCGTTCGGCGAGTTCTCGCTCGAGGCGTTCATCGTCGCGGAGGGCGCGTCGATCGACACGCACCTCGCGGTCGTGCACGGGCAGCTGGGCGACACCGTCCCGGTGCGCATCAACTCGGCGTGCCTCACGAGCGAGGTCTTCGGCGACGACCGGTGCGACTGCGCCTGGCAGCTCGAGGAGACGCTGCGCCGTATCGTCGCCGAGGGCTCGGGCGTGGTCCTGTACCACCAGAACCAGGAGGGCCGCGGAATCGGCCTCTTCCGCAAGATCCAGTCGTACCGGCTGATGAGCGAGGGGCTCACGACCAACGAGGCGTTCGCCGCTCTCGGTGAGCCGACCGACGCCCGCACGTACGCGGCCGCCGCGAGCATCCTCGACCTCCTGGGTGTCCGTCGGGTGCGGCTCATCAGCAACAACCCGACCAAGGCGCGCGCCCTGCGGGAGGCCGGCCTCGAGATCGTCGAGGTCGCGGAGGTCGTCGGCGCGCACAACCCGGCGTGGCGCTCCTACCTGCTGAGCAAGGCACAGGACTTCGGGCACACGATCACGCTGCCCGCCCGCACGACCCCGGTCGTCTCGTAGACCTGTCATCCGGGCGGGACGTCTGTCACGACTCCGCGTAGGCGCGTGCCTGCAGCGACCACAGCTCCGCGTACCGACCGTCGGCGGCCAGCAGGTCCGCGTGGGTGCCGTGCTCGACCACGCGACCGGCGTCGAGCACGACGATGCGGTCAGCGAGCCGGACCGTCGACATGCGGTGCGTGACGAACAGCGTCACGCCGCCGACCCGCGCGGCGACCTCGGCGGCGTTCGCCTGGTACGCGTCGACGAGCCGTTGCTCCGCGAGCGCGTCGAGCGCCGCGGCGGGCTCGTCGAGGACGAGGAGCAGAGGGTCAGACCGCATGAGTGCGCGTGCGAAGCCCACGTTCTGCCACTGCCCGCCTGACAGGTCGCGGCCGTCCGCGTAGCCGAGCCCGAGGACGTCCTCGACCGCGAGCTCGTCGGCGATCGGTGCACCCGTCCGCGACAGGGCGTGCCGCACCGGCCCGGGCGCGTCGACGTCCTCGAGCCGGCCGATCCCGACGCTGTGCTGCAGCGACAGCTCGACGCGCGCGAAGTCCTGGTAGAGCGCGGCGGTGCGCTCGAACCAGCGGTCGGGCGAGACGGTCGCGAGGTCGGCGCCGCTCACCAGGACCTGGCCGGACGTCGGGCGGTAGAGCCCGGCGAGCAGCTTGAGGAGCGTGCTCTTGCCGGCGCCGTTCTCACCCACGACCGCCACCGACGTGCCGGCAGGCAGGTGCAGGTCGACGTCGTCGAGGACGGTCCTGTCCGTCCCGGGGTACCGGAACGAGACGTGCGACAGCCGGATGCCGTCCGCGCTGCGGGCCGGGAGCGGGCCGCTCGGGGGCAGCGCCGTGTCGGCCTCCACCTCCGTGCGCATCGCGACGAAGCGGCGCAGTCCCGCGGCGGCGCGGTGCACCGAACCGAGCAGCTCGACGCCCGCGGACATCTGCACGCTGAGCTGGGTCGCGAGCGTGATGGTGAGCACGACGTCGCCCACGCTCGCCCGGCCCGCGCGCGCCAGCGCGAACGCGCCGACGACGGCGCCCGCGTAGGCGACGCCGAACGCGAGCTGCCCGCCGCTGCGCAGCAGGGCGTACCGGACGTCGGCGCGCGACATCGCGCCCGCGTACGACTCGAGCAGCGCACGCTGCCGGTCCACGAGGAAGTCGGCGCTGCCGCTGAGCCGGATCTCCTTCTGCGAGACGGGGTTCGCGGCGAGCCGGCGCAGCGCGCGGATCGACCGGGTGGTCGGTGACTGCGCCTCACGGGTCTGCTGCAGCCCGCTCTCCGCACGCCGGCCGAGCAGCACGGGGACGACCGCCACCAGCGCGAGGAGCGGCAGCCACGGGGCGACCGTGGCAAGCACGACGGCGGTGAGCAGGGTCTGGACGAGGGTGGCGCCGAGCTGGAGACCCGTCTGCACCGTCGTGCGCACCTGCATGACGTCCTGGCGGAGCAGGTCGACGCGGTCCGCGAACGCGGGGTCGTCCGCACGGTCGAGGTGGTGCGGGCCGTTCACCAGCCGCAGCAGCTCCCGGTTGAACTCCTCGTCGGTCACCTCGGCGAGCTCGAAGTAGTAGAGGTGCGCGAAGTGGCCGAGCATGAGCTCACCCGTGAGCGCGACGGCCGCGACCACGACCCATCCCGTCGCGGTACCGACGTCGCCCGCGATCGCGGCGTCCACGAGGCGTCCCGCGCCGAGCGCGACCACGGGGGTCGCGACGGCACCGAGCAGGAGCAGGCCCGCGCCGATCGACAGCCGGCGGCGGTCGATCCGCCAGCCGAGCGCGAACAGGCGCCCGAGGCAGAAGAGCACGTCCCTCATCGACCGACCTCCGTCTCGTCCACGGCGCCGAACCGGCGCGCCTGCACCTCGAACATCCGGCTGTACGTGCCGCCGAGCGCGACGAGCTCGTCGTGCGAGCCCGCCTCGCTGATGCGTCCGCCGTCGAGCACCACGATCCGGTCCGCGCGCCGGACGGTGGAGAACCGGTGCGAGATGACCAGGCTCGTCACGCCGCGCGTGAGGTCGAGGAACGCGTCGTAGAACTCGGCCTCCCCTCGCGCGTCGAGCTGTGACGTGGGCTCGTCGAGCACGAGGACGGATGCGCCGTGCCGGACCGCGAAGAGCGCGCGGGCGAGCGCGAGCCGCTGCCACTGCCCTCCCGACAGATCACGCCCGCCCGGCAGCGCCCGGGTCAGCGGGGTCTCGAGACCGGCGGGCAGCTCGTCGAGCAGGTCGCCGAGGCCGACGCGCGCCAGCTCGGCGCGGATGCCGTCGGTGTCGTCCCGGTGCTCGATCGCCCCCATCGCGACGTTCTCGCGCAGCGGCAGCTCATAGCGGAGGTAGTCCTGGAACGTCACCGCGAAGGATCGCTGCCACGCGTCCGCGTCGAGCGTCCGCAGGTCGGTGCCGTCGACGCGGACAGCGCCGCGGTCGGGGTCGTAGATCCCGGTGAGGACCTTGACGAGCGTCGTCTTGCCCGCGCCGTTGACGCCCACGAGCGCGGTCGACGTCCCGGCGCGCAGCTCGAGGTCCAGGCCGTCGAGGACCGGCGGCCCGCCCGGGTAGGCGAAGTGGACCCGGTCGAGCCGGACGGCGTCGCGCGCGACGACGGGGGCGGACGTCCCGGCGGGCGACGTCGTGCGCGCGTCCTCGCGCCTGGTGATCGCCTCGAACTCGAGGAGCGCCTCCCACGCGCTGCGGCCGTAGACGAGCTTGACGTCGGCCTCGGGGAACACGACGCCGAAACGCCCGCACAGCAGGATGGCCTGCACGGCGATGCTCACCGCGGCGACGGAGGCGACGTCGGAGCGCGCGACGAGCAGGAGCGCGACGACGGAGCCGACGAGCGCGACGGCCGTGTACGCGAGGAACGGCACCCCGTACACCCGGCGTCGCCACTCCCAGAGCGGGTCGAGCACGGCCCGGCTCTCGGCCACGTAGCGCGCGTCCAGCCAGTCGACGAGGCCGAGCGTGCGGATCTCCTTGGCGGCGCGCGTGCTCGTCGCGAGGTCCCTGACGTACGCGACCCGACGGCGCAACGGCTGGAACCGGCGGACGAGCTGCCCCCAGCGGTGGAAGGCGGTCGTCTGCCCGAGACGCGCGACGAGCGCGACGACCGCCCCGGCGAGGGCCGCCTGCCACCCGACGGCGACGGCGAGGAGCGTGACGGCCCCGACGAGCTGGGTATACCGCGCCCAGAGCGCGAGCCCGCCCTCGACGGCCGCCCCCGGTGTGAGCGTCCACTGCTCGAACGCCTCGTCGGCCTGGCTGAGCCGGTCCGCCACGTCGGGTCGTTCGAGGCCCGCGAGGGTCGCCCGACGGAGCGCGAAGTCGGTGAGGCGCTCGATGCACGCGGCGTCCACCCGACGTGCGACCGCACGCGACAGGATGAGCTGGACGGGGGCGAGCAGCTGCTGCAGCAGGAACGCTCCCACGGCGAGCACGAGCCAGGGCGTGACGCCCTCGCCGTCGAGCTCCTGGAGGGCCACGCCGGTGCCGACCATGAACGCGACCGGCGCCGCGCCGGCGAGCACGTGCACGGCCAGCGTGGCCGTGACGACTCCGCGACCGGCGTAGGGGAGGAGCTCGCGCAGCTGTGCCGCGGCGACGCGCCGCTCGCGCAGACGCCTGCCCGGACGAGCCCACCACGGTCCGCGATCGCTCTCGAACGGTGACGTGCTCGGGGTCCTCCGCTCCGTGGGCGCGGTCGGGACGCTCATCGTGCACCTCCACCTAGGGTCGACGCAGACTCGGGCCGGCGACACCCTCCCGCAGACTGTGACTGCAGTCGTAGGCGATTTCACCTGGTGGACCGTGCGCCGGCGGGGACGCCCGTGACGGTGCCGGTCAGGGCGAGCAGCCCACGGTGCCGTCCGGCGGCGGCGTGCCCGTGCCGAGGAAGCCGTACACCGTCGAGCGACCCGTGGCGAGGGTGCCGTTCCACGCGGCGTTCCGGACGGTGACGGCGGTGCCGGACGTCGCGAGCTCGCCCGACCAGAGCTGCGTGACCGCACCACCCGCAGGGAGGGCGAAGGTCGTCGTCCAGCGGGTCAGCGAGGTGAGCGCCCTGACCTCGACCGACGCCTGGTACCCGCCCGGCCAGCGACCGCCGACGGTGAGCGTGGCCCGGCATCCGGCGGGCGGCATGGTGTGCGTGACGGTCGGCGACGGCGTGGGCGTGACGGTCGGCGACGGCGTGGGGGTGGGCGTGGGTGCCGGGGTGACGGTCGGCGTAGGTCCGCCGCCCAGCCCGAGATCGCGCAGGAAGGCCGTGAGCCGGGCCGCGATGACCTCGTGGTCCCGCACGGACGGGTGCCAGTGGCAGCCGCCGTAGTCGAGGCCCTCGTTGCCGTAGTACCAGGAGCGCACGCGGTCGTCGCCGTCGGCGTTGCGCTCGTCGACGACCCGCTGCGCGAGGTCGGGCAGGTCGGTGCCGGTGTGGACGTACGTCGCGCTGACGACGAGGTAGGTGTCAGGCCCGTACCGCTCGCGCAGCGTGTCGAGGTAGCCGTGGTACGCGGCGACCCACGCCTCGCGCAGCGCGGACGTCGTGGGCCACGTCTCGTTCGCGTTCAGGGGCGTCGAGAAGTCGTTGATCCCCAGGCCGACGACGACCGCGTCGGGGTGCCAGGACGAGGGCCGGTCCCAGGGGGCGTCGACGAACGGCAGCGCCCGGGCCTCGTAGGTGCGGTAGCTCGTGCCGGGCTCGCCGCCCGCGTAGTTGCGCACCATCCCGCGACCCGAGAACGCGTTGACCTGGTAGTCCGCGCCGAGCGCCCGGGCGGTGAGCGCGCCGAACGACAGGTCGGCGTTCGTGGTGCGGGTGACCTCGTCGCCCGTGCACTCGCGGCTCTCCGACGTGTTGCCGTAGCCGGCGGTGTACGAGTCGCCGACGAGCTCGAGCTGGAGGGCGCGCGCGGGCGGCGCGGACAGGATCTGCGACCCGTCGACGGGGACGAAGCCGCCGAACGTGCTCGTGGCCCACGGGACCTCGCTGCGCTTGACGACGCGCACGGTGTGCTCGCCCGCGCTCAGCCCGGTCACCCGGTACGTCGTCGCGCCCGGGGTCACGAGCGTCGCGACGGTGCGGCCGTCGACGGCGACGTCGTAGTCGCCGTACGCGTCGTCGAGCACGATCCCGACGCCCGTCCCGCGGAACCGTCCCTCGAAGTACACGCCGGGCCACGCGTGCTGCCACGTGCCGCCCGACGTGACGACGCGACCGGCGGTGTGCACGGTCGCGTCGAGGGCGGGGTCGGCGGTCGCCGCGACGGCGGCTCCCGGGACG
>NZ_BHYL01000195.1 GCF_003851725.1 Cellulomonas algicola
CCGCCGCCGGGCCCGCCGCGGCGCTGGCTGCACGCGGTGCCGAGCTCGTGGCCGACGCCGAGGGACCGCTCGCGCTGGTCGTCGTGGGGTCGGGCAGCGGTCGCCACGGGCCTGACGCCCCGCTGGCCGACGACGAGCGCGCCCCCGCGCTCGACGCGTCGCTCGCCGCCGACCTCGGGTCGGGCGACACCGGGGCGCGCACGCGGCTCGGGTCCCTCGACGCCGGCCTCGCCTCGGCCCTCGCGGTGTCCGGCTGGGCGCCCTGGCAGGTGCTCCTCGGCGCCGTCGGGCCGCGACCGGTCGACGCGACCCTGCTCGCCGAGGACGTGTCGCTCGGCGCGCACCACGCGGTCGCGCTGTGGCAGGTGCCGTCCGACAGGCCCGTCGCCGGCGCACCGGTCGGGACGTCCGCCGTCGACGGCACCACGACGCACCCGGGGGCGTCCGCGTGAGCCTCGTCGTCGCGGTGGTCGGCCCCACCGCCACGGGCAAGTCCGACCTCGGCATCGCGCTCGCGCTCGCGCTCGGCGGTGAGGTCGTCAACACCGACGCGATGCAGCTCTACCGCGGCATGGACATCGGCACCGCCAAGGTGCCCGTCGACGAGCGTCGGGGCGTGCGGCACCATCTGCTCGACGTGCTCGAGCCGTCGCAGGACGCGACCGTCGCCGACTACCAGCAGCGGGCGCGCGCGACGCTCACGGACCTCGACGCGCGGGGTGCCCGCGCGGTCGCGGTCGGCGGGTCCGGGCTCTACGTCCGCGCGCTGCTGGACCACATGGAGTTCCCGGGCACGGACCCGGACCTGCGCGCCCGGCTCGAGGAGCGCGTCGAGCAGGAGGGGTCGCGCTCGCTGCACGCCGAGCTCGCGGCCGCGGACCCGGTCGCCGCCGACGGCATCGGGCCGCGCAACGCCCGCCGCGTCGTGCGCGCCCTCGAGGTCATCGCGCTCACCGGCCGTCCCTACTCGGCGTCGCTCCCGCAGCACGTCTACGAGGTCCCGGCCGTCCAGATCGGGCTCGACTGCAACCGTCCGACGCTCGACGCCCGTGTCGAGGGCCGCGTGGACCGCATGTGGGCCGCGGGTCTCGTGGCCGAGGTCGAGGGCCTGCTCGCGCGCGGTCTCGGCCGGACGGCGTCGCGCGCGGTCGGGTACGCGGAGGTCGCCGCGCTGCTCCGCGGCGAGCTCACGGAGCAGGAGGCGCGCGCCGCGACGACCGCCGGGACGCGACGCCTCGCCCGCAAGCAGATGGGCTGGTTCGGTCGCGACCCGCGCGTGCACTGGCTCGACGCGCAGGACCCGGACCTCGTCGACCGCGCGCTGGACCTCGTCGCGCGCGCCGACGCCGGAACGCTCGGGCCGGCCACCGACGACCCCGCGCCCCGCCGTAGTCTGGGGTCATGACGACCGTCCCCGTGTCCGCCGACGCGCCCGCCGACCTGCCCCTCGCGGTCGGCCTGCCGGTGACCAAGGGCCACGGCACCCAGAACGACTTCGTGCTCGTCGACGACCGCGACGGCCTGCTCGACCTCACCGCACCGCTCGTGCGCGAGCTCGCCGACCGCCGCGCGGGCCTCGGCGGCGACGGCGTCATCCGCCTCGTCGCGAGCCGCCTGCTCCCCGAGGGCAGCGCGGTGCTCGCGGAGGACCCGTCCGCGACGTGGTTCATGGACTACCGCAACGCCGACGGCTCGGTCGCCGAGATGTGCGGCAACGGCGTGCGCGTCTTCGCGGCGTTCGCGCAGCGCCTCGGCCTGTGGGACGCGGACGACGAGCTCGTGCTCGGCACCCGCGCGGGCGTGCGCCGGGTGCGCCGCGTGCCGGTCCCGGCCGGTCTCGACGACGACGTCTGGTACGCGGTCGACATGGGCCGCTGGTCCGTCCCCGGCGGCGACGAGGCCGTGCAGGCGGGCTTCGACGCGCAGGTGCACGTCCCGGGCCTCGACGACGTCCGCCCCGCGCTGTCGCTCGACGTCGGCAACCCGCACACGGTCCTCGCGCTCGCCGGCCCCGACGAGCTCGCCGCCGCGGACCTGACCCGCGCGCCCGAGGTCCGTCCCGTCCCGCCGCACGGCACCAACGTCGAGCTCGTCGTGCCGCTCGCCGAGGACCACGCCGCCGACGGCACCCTCGTCGGGCACGTCGCGATGCGCGTGCACGAGCGCGGCGTCGGCGAGACGAGGTCGTGCGGGACCGGTGCGTGCGCGGCCGCCATGGCGGTGCGGACGTGGGCCGGGGCGGGAGCCCCGGACGTCTGGCTCGTCGACGTCCCCGGCGGCACCGTGCGTGTGACCGCGCTGCCCGACGGGCACGTCGAGCTCGCGGGTCCGGCGGTCCTCGTCGCGACCGCGACCGTCGACCTCACGGCAGTCGCGGGGTCCGCGGGCCGATGACCGACGCCGCGCGGACCGCCCACGCCGTGGGGCTCGGGCCGACGGTGGACGCCGTCCCGACGGTCCAGGGTGGCTCGGCCGTGCCGTCGGCGGACGCCGCTCCGACGGTCGACGGTCGCCCGGCCGTGCCGCCGCCTGACGTCGGGCTGACCTCGGGCGACCTGGGCACGCCCCTCGGTGCGCGCGCGACCGTCGTGCAGTTCTCCAGCACGTTCTGCGTGCCGTGCCGCCGGACCCGCCAGATCGCGGAGCACGCGCTGCGCACCGCGGACGGCGTGACGCACGTCGACCTCGACGTCGCCGACCACCTGGACCTCGGCGAGCGGCTCGCGATCCTGTCGACGCCCACCGTCCTGGTCCTCGACGCGGCCGGTCGGGTCCGACGACGTGCGACCGGCGTGCCGTCGCTCGCGCAGCTGCGCGCCGCGATCGCGGAGGCGTCGGCGGTGGCGGCTCCCGAGACCGCCCGGTCCTGACGGGCGAGACGGCCGGGACGCCGGGGCGCCTCGGCGACGCCGGATCACGGGTCCCGTCAGCGGCGCGCGGGTGACCGGCTCAGGCGTCCCGCACGACCAGGACCCGGAACCCCTTGGCGCTCGCGGACCGCTCGACCACGACGCCACCGCCGAGGGTCGCGGCGAGCCAGCGCTGCAGCGAGTCCGCACCGAGGTTCTTCCCGACGACGAGGTGCGCGTCGCCGCCCGCCGCACGTCGCGGCAGCCAGCGCAGCAGGAGCGCGTGCAGCGCGTCCTTGCCGACGCGGATCGGCGGGTTGGACCGGATCGTCGCGAACCGCACGTCGTCGGGGACCTCGTCGGGCAGGGCCGCCACGACGTTGCCCAGGCCGAGCGCCGCGGCGTTGCGCCGGACCAGGTCGAGCGCGCGCTCGTTCACGTCGACGGCCCACACGCGCGCGTCGGGGGACTCGAGCGCGAGCGACAGCGCCACGGGCCCCCAGCCGCACCCGAGGTCGAGCAGGTCGCCCGTCGACGGCGGCGGAGGAGCGGTCCGCAGCAGGACCTGCGTGCCGTGGTCGACGTGGTCGGGGGAGAAGACACCGCCCGCCGTCTGCACCTGCACCGGTCGCCCGGCGAGCTCGACGGTCAGCGTGCGCAGCTCGACCGGGGACGCGGGCTGCGCGGTGAAGTAGTGGTCCTGGCCGCTCACGCGCCGACCCTACCCGCGCACGCTCGGCCCGCAGCGAAATGGATCGCACCCCGGGGGAGCGCGTGCGACCCTGGAAGCGCAGCCGACGAAGCCGATCCGAGAGGCACCGCGTGAACGACCCGCAGCACACCACCCACGAGACCGAGGCGTACGAGCCTCGCTCCGTGCAGGACGTCGCCGACGACGTCGTCGCGCGTGTGCTCGCCCGGGCCGGCACCGCGCTGCAGGACGGCGGCACCGTCCACTCCACCTACGACGGGGACCAGCTCGACCTCGAGGAGCGGACGTCGCTCCGCCGGGTCGCGGGCCTGTCGACCGAGCTCGAGGACGTCACCGAGGTCGAGTACCGGCAGCTCCGTCTGGAGAAGGTCGTGCTGGTCGGCGTCTGGGGCACCGGCACCGCCGAGGACGCCGAGGTCTCGCTGCGCGAGCTCGCGGCGCTCGCCGAGACCGCCGGCTCCGAGGTCCTCGACGGCGTCATCCAGCGTCGCCGCACCCCCGACCCGGGGACCTACCTCGGGTCGGGCAAGGCCGCCGAGCTCGCGCTGCTCGTCGCGTCGGTCGGCGCGGACACCGTCGTGGTCGACGGCGAGCTCGCCCCCTCGCAGCGTCGTGCGCTCGAGGACATCGTGCGGGTCAAGGTCGTCGACCGGACCGCGCTGATCCTCGACATCTTCGCCCAGCACGCCAAGTCCCGGGAGGGCAAGGCGCAGGTCGAGCTCGCGCAGCTCGAGTACCTGCTCCCGCGCCTGCGCGGCTGGGGCGAGTCGATGTCCCGGCAGGCCGGTGGCCAGGTCGGCGGCGCCGGCGCCGGTATGGGTTCGCGCGGTCCCGGTGAGACGAAGATCGAGCTCGACCGTCGCCGGATCCGCAACCGCATGGCCAAGCTGCGCCGCGAGATCGCGGCGATGGAGCCGGCCCGGCTCACCAAGCGCGCGTCCCGTCGCAAGAACGCGATCCCGTCGGTCGCGATCGCGGGCTACACCAACGCCGGCAAGTCGTCGTTGCTCAACCGGCTGACCAACGCCGGGGTGCTCGTCGAGAACGCGCTGTTCGCGACGCTGGACCCGACGGTCCGCCGCGCCGAGACGACCGACGGGCGCGTCTACACGCTCGCCGACACCGTCGGGTTCGTGCGGGCGCTCCCGCACCAGCTCGTCGAGGCGTTCCGGTCGACGCTCGAGGAGGTCGCCGACGCCGACCTCATCCTGCACGTGGTCGACGCGTCCCACCCCGACCCGGAGGGGCAGATCGCGGCCGTGCGGCACGTGTTCGCCGACATCCCGGGCGCGATGGACGTGCCCGAGATCATCGTGCTGAACAAGGCCGACCGGGCGTCCGACGAGGCGATCACGCGGCTCCGGTCGCGCGAGGTGCACTCGGTCGTCGTGTCCGCCCACACGGGCGAGGGCGTCGAGGAGCTCCAGGCCCTCATCGCGGACCAGCTGCCGCGTCCCGGCGTGGCCGTCGACGTCGTCGTCCCATACGACCGCGGTGACCTGGTCAGCCGGGTGCACGAGCACGGTGACATCGACCACGAGGAGCACACGGCCCACGGCACCGCGCTGCGCGCGCGCGTCGACCAGCAGCTCGCGGCCGAGCTCACCGCGGCGGCGGTCCGGACCGCCTGACCGGCGGCGTGGGTGACCGCGACTACGCTGTCGCGGTGCCCGATGCGGAACCGACGGTCGACGACCTCCTGGACCTCGCCGTCGGCGCCCTCGGCGGCGCCCGCCGCGACGGTCAGCACGCGATGGCGCAGGCCGTCTCGCGGTCCCTCGAGACCGGCGAGCACCTGCTCGTCCAGGCGGGGACCGGCACCGGGAAGTCGCTCGGCTACCTCGTCCCCGCGGTCCGGCACGCGGTGCTCGCGGACGAGCACGTCGTCGTCTCGACCGCGACGCTCGCACTCCAGCGGCAGGTCGTCACGCGCGACCTGCCGCTCGTCGCGGACGCGCTCGCACCCCGGCTGCCCCGCCGACCGCACATCGCGCTCCTCAAGGGCTGGCACAACTACCTGTGCGTGCACAAGGTCGCGGGCGGGTACCCCGAGGACGAGCCCGGCACGCTGTTCGACCTCGGCGACCACGCGGGCGCGGCGGACCACCCCGCACCCGCCGGGGCCGGACGACGCGACGGCAGCGAGTCGCTCGGCGAGCAGATCCTGCGGCTCCGCGAGTGGGCCGAGGAGACCGACACGGGCGACCGCGACGACCTCGTCCCCGGCGTGACCGACCGCGCGTGGCGGCAGGTGTCGGTGACCTCGCTCGAGTGCCTCGGCGCGCGCTGCCCGATGATCGAGGAGTGCTTCCCCGAACGTGCGCGGGCGTCGGCGCGCGAGGCGGACGTCGTCGTGACGAACCACGCGATGCTCGGCATCGCCGCCTCCGGCTCCCCGGGCGTGCTGCCCGAGCACGACGTGCTCATCGTCGACGAGGCGCACGAGCTCACCGACCGCGTCACCGCGCAGGCGACGTCCGACCTGTCGTTCGCGACCGTCGACCACGCCGCACGCCTCGCGCGCCGACACGGGGGAGTGCCGACGACCGACCTCGACGCGGCCGCGCAGGCGCTCGCGGCGGTGCTCGTCGAGCTGCCCGAGGGCCGGTTCCCCGACGGGCTGCCCGACGCCGCGCGCGATGCCGTCGCCGCGGTCCGCGACGCGTCGCGCACCCTGCTGAGCGCGCTCAAGCCCGACTCGACCGCGGGGCGTCCGGCCGCCCCCGACGGCGGGCTGAAGATGGCCGCGTCCGCGATGCTCGCGCTCTTCGAGGTCGCCGACCGCATGGCCGCCGACCCCGAGGACAACCGCCACACGGTCCTGTGGTGCGCGCGCGGCGAGGACCGGCGCGGTGGCGTCCTCACGCGCCTGCACGCCGCACCGCTCGCGGTGAACGGCCTCATCCGCACGCACCTGCTCGGCGGGCGGACGGGCGTCCTCACGTCGGCGACGCTGTCGCTCGGCGGCTCGTTCGACCCGGTCGCCCGGTCCGTCGGGCTCGAGGTCCGGCCTGACGCCGAACCCGTCGGCCCGTCGCGTCTGCCGGGTGCGCAGGACGACGCTGACGCGCTCGACGTCGCGGCCGGCACCGACGCGGCCGACGACCCCGGGTCGCTCACCTGGCACGGCCTCGACGTCGGCAGCCCTTTCGACTACGCCCGGCAGGGGATCCTCTACGTCGCGCGCCGGCTGCCCCCGCCCGGGCGTGAACCCGCGACGGACGCGCAGCTGGACGAGATCGAGGCGCTCGTCCGTGCGGCGGGCGGGCGCACGCTCGGGCTCTTCTCGTCGCGCCGCGCCGCCACGGCGGCCGCGCTCGCGATGCGGGAACGGCTCGACGTGCCGGTGCTGCTGCAGGGCGACGACCAGCTCCCGACGCTCGTCGCGCAGTTCGCCGCCGACGAGCCGACGTGCCTGTTCGGCACGCTGTCGCTGTGGCAGGGCGTCGACGTGCCCGGACCCGCGTGCCGCCTCGTCCTCATCGACCGCATCCCGTTCCCGCGCCCGGACGACCCCGTGCGCTCGGCCCGGACCGAGGCGGTCGCCGCGGCGGGCGGCAACGGCTTCATGTCCGTGTCCGCGACGCACGCCGCGCTGCTGCTCGCGCAGGGCGCGGGACGTCTGGTCCGCACGACCGAGGACCGCGGCGTCGTCGCCGTCCTGGACCCGCGGCTCGTCACCGCGCGCTACGGCGAGTTCCTCGCCCGGTCGCTGCCGGGCTTCTGGCGGACCACCGAGCGCGACGTCGCCGTGTCCGCCCTGCGCCGCCTCACCGGGGACGACTAGCCTCAGAGCTGCGCCGACGTGCGGCGCCGGTGCTCGTGGCCGGCGCCGACGCGCACCCCGACCGACCCGGACCCGGGCGGTCGCACGACGACGCGGGAGACCCCCATGACCGAGACCCCTGACCTCGACGACGCCGTGACGCCGCACGTCCCGCGCCGCCGGACGTCCAAGCTCGCGATCGTCGGGGCGGGCGCCGTCGGGTCGACGATGGCCTATGCCGCCCTCATGCGCGGTGCGGCCCGCACGGTCGCGCTCTACGACATCAACAAGGCCAAGGTGCAGGCGGAGGCGCTCGACCTCGGGCACGGCATCCAGTTCATGCCGATGGCCCAGGTCGTCGGGTCGGACGACATCGCGGTGTGCGCCGACGCCGACATCGTCATGTTCACCGCCGGAGCGAAGCAGAAGCCCGGCCAGACGCGCCTCGACCTCGCCGAGGCCACCATCTCGCTCGTCCGGAAGGTCCTCCCGGCCGTCGTCGAGGTCGCGCCCGACGCGACGTACGTCATGGTCACCAACCCGGTCGACGTCGTGACGTACGCCGCGCTGCGCATCTCGGGGCTGCCTCCGTCGCGGCTGTTCGGCTCCGGGACCGTCCTCGACTCGTCGCGGCTGCGCTACCTCATCGCGCGCGAGACGGGCGTCGCGGTGCAGAACGTCCACGCGTACGTCGCGGGCGAGCACGGCGACAGCGAGCTGCCGCTCTGGAGCTCTGCGAGCATCGGCGCGGTGCCGCTGCTCGAGTGGAACGGCCTCGGCGGGCGCGGCGGCGCGCTGACCTCCGAGGTGCGCGAGCGGATCGCGCGCGAGGTCGTCGACTCCGCCTACCAGATCATCGAGGGCAAGGGCGCCACCAACTACGCGGTCGCGCTCGCCGGGTCGCGCATCATCGAGGCGGTCCTCAACGACGAGTCCCGCATCCTGCCCGTGTCGTCGCTGCTCGACGACTACTACGGGATCTCCGACGTGTGCCTCTCCGTCCCCGCCGTCGTCGGCGCCAAGGGGGTCGAGGACCGGCTCGCGGTGCCGATGTCGGCCGACGAGCTCGCCGGCCTGCGACGCTCCGCCGAGGCCGTCAAGGACGTCGCGCGCCAGTTCGGGTTCTGACCTCGTCGCCTGCTCGCCGGTCGATCTCGCGGCGCCGGGGCGCGCTGTCGCGCGTGGCGGCGCCGCGGGTCGTGGCGAGCGGGTGTGCGGCGATCGCCGCACACCCGGTTCCGATGGGCGTCAGTGCGACCGCAGCGCGTCGATGAGCTCCGACTTGCGCATGCGCGACCGCCCCTCGATGCCGACGTCCGCCGCCTTCTTGCGCAGGTCGTCGACCGTCCAGTCGTCGTAGTCGCCCGAGCGGCCGCCCTTGCGGCTGACGGCCGACCGTGACGAGCCGGCGGCGGCGTTGGCGATGCGCGCCGACTTCTCCTTGCTGTTCCCCTCGTCGCGCAGCCGCTCGTAGAGCTGCGCGTCCTTCACGCTGGGGCCGGGGTCTCGCATCCGTCCGGGCATCGTGGCTCCTCGGTCGAGGTCCGGGGCGTCGTCCTCACCCCGGACCAGCGTCGCGCCGACCTCGCCGAGCCGCACGCGCGCGACATCGGCGTCCACCGGTCCCGTGTCCGCGCGGACGAGCGCGGCCGGACGTCAGAGGCTGCGCAGGACGGAGACGACCCGGCCGAGGATCGTCGCCTCGTCGCCGACGATCGGCGCGTAGGCCGCGTTGTGCGGCATCAGCCAGACGTGACCGTCGGCCCGGCGCAGCGTCTTGACGGTCGCCTCGCCGTCGATCATGGCCGCGACGATCTCGCCGTTCTCCGCGACCGGCTGGCGGCGCACGACGACCCAGTCGCCGTCGCAGATGGCGGCGTCGATCATCGAGTCGCCCGCGACGCGGAGCAGGAACAGCTCGCCGTCACCGACGAGCTGGCGCGGGAGCGGGAACACGTCCTCGACGACCTGGTCGGCCAGGATCGGGCCGCCCGCGGCGATCCGGCCGACGACCGGGACGTAGGACGGGCTGGGCACCTGCTCGTCGTCCCCGGTGACGGGTGCGGAGAAGGGCGTGCGGGTGCCGTCGGGCGCGGTCCAGGTGGACACGCCGCGCGAGTCGTCGGGGTGGACGACCTCGATCGCGCGCGGTCGGTTCGGGTCGCGGCGCAGGTAGCCCTTGCGCTCGAGGGCCGTGAGCTGGTGCTTGACGCTCGACGGGCTCGTGAGGCCGACGGCCTCGCCGATCTCGCGCATGCTCGGCGGGTAGCCGCGCGACTCGACCGACGCCCGGATGGTGTCGAGCACGAGGCGCTGGCGCGCGGTGAGACCGTCGGCCCCGTCCGGGCCGTCGGGGAGCGCGTGGACGGTCGCCACCCGGTCCTGTGTGCCGGTCGTGGTGTCCCCGCTGGTGCTCACTGCAGCCCTCCTGACGTCGTCGGCCGGTCGCCGCCTGCTCGGTGCCGGACCGTGCGCACCGCTGCTGACCTGCGTCCGGACCGGGCGGACCCGGGCGGTGTCAGTGGTCGGTGGTGCGCTTGTCCTGCGCGGCCAGCCTAGGCAGTGCGAGCAGCCAGATCAAACATCTGTTCGATCTCGTCTGGACGCGTGTCGGAGCCGGGTGGTAGACATCGTACAGACGTTCGACGAACAGACGTTCGAACCAGAAGGAGCGGAGAGTCGACATGAGCGCTGCGGTGCTGTCGCCGGCGGGGCCGGGAACGGTGCGTCCGAACCTGCGGGTCGTCCGGTTGTCGACGCCGCCTGCACCCCGCTCCGTCGCGCCGGCGGGTCGGACACCGGTCGCGACCGGTGCCGGGCGTGACGACGCGCGTGTCCGGGCGACCGCGGAGCAGGCGCCGCTGCAGCTGACCGCACGCGGTCGTCTCGTGGTCGTCGTCCTCGGCCTGCTGCTCGCGATAGGTGTCTCGACGATCGCCGCGCGGGCGTCGGCGGACGGTCCGGTGAGCTCCGCGGTCGAGGTCACGCGTCACGTCGTCCTCGAGGGGGAGACGATGTGGGGCCTCGCGCAGCAGGTCGCCGCGCCGGGGGAGGACGTGCGCGACGTCGTCCTCGAGCTGGTGCGTCTCAACGACCTCCCCAACGCCGGTCTGATGGCGGGCCAGGAGATCCTCCTGCCGCGCTCCTGAGTCTCGGCGGCGCCCCTGCGGGGAAGGCGGGGGCGCCGCTGGGAGGAGCGTTGACGAGGGGGCTGTGGCTCAGTAGGTTAGGCTTACCTCATCGAACGGGCTGGGGGGCTCGTCGAGGTGTGGCCGAGGTGGTGCTCGCATCGCCCCGCGCCGCAGCACCGCGCCGGACCGAGGCGAGTCGGTCCGTGATCTGGGACGCGAGTCCCC
>NZ_BHYL01000196.1 GCF_003851725.1 Cellulomonas algicola
GCCCCCCGGGAGCGGGTGTCAGCCGGCGACGACCTTGACGGTCACCTTGGCGGCGACGTCCGCGTGCAGGCGGACGGACACCTTGTACTCACCGGTCGCCTTGATCGGCTGGCCGATCTCGACCTTGCGCTTGTCGATCGCCGGGGCGCCCGACGCCTTGACCGCGTCCGCGATCTCGGCGGTCGTGACGGCACCGAACAGGCGACCCGAGTCGCCCGCCTTGGCGGTGATGACGACGGCCTTCGACTCGAGCGAGTCGCGGACGGCCTTCGCGTCGTCGAGCGTCGCGATCTCACGGGCCTTGCGGGCCTTGCGGATCGCGGTGACGTCCTTCTCGGCACCCTTGGTCCACGGCGTGGCCAGGTTGCGCGGGATGAGGTAGTTGCGGGCGTACCCGTCCTTCACCTCGACGACGTCGCCGGGGGCACCGAGACCGGTGACCTCGTGGGTCAGGATGATCTTCGCCATGTCAGGTCTCCTTTCTCAGCGGGCCGACGACGAGTACGGCAGCAGGGCCATCTCGCGGGCGTTCTTGACGGCACGCGCGATCGCGCGCTGCTCCTGCACGGACACGCCCGTCACGCGACGCGCGCGGATCTTCCCGCGGTCGGAGATGAACTTCCGCAGCAGGGCGGTGTCCTTGTAGTCGACCGTCTCGATCTTGGCGGCCTTGAGGGGGTTCTGCTTCTTCTTGGGCTTGCGAACAACGGCCTTGGCCATCGTGGTGCTCCTTCGTTCGGAGCCCCGGGCTTTGCCGGACCCGGGGATGGGATGTCTGGGGGGTTGGGGACCCGCCGGTCAGAACGGGGGCTCGTCGGAGTAGCCGCCGCCACCGGAACCACCCGCGGGCGTCGCCCACGGGTCGTCCTGCTGGCCGCCGCCGCCACCGCCGCCGAAACCACCGCCGCCACCGGAGTAGCCGCCGCCACCGCCGCCGCCACCGCTGAAGCCGCCGCCACCCGAACGCTGGGTCCGGGTGACCTTGGCCGTGGCGTAGCGGAGCGAGGGGCCGACCTCGTCGACCTGCAGCTCGTACACGGTGCGCTTCTCGCCCTCACGGGTCTCGTAGGAGCGCTGCACGAGCCGGCCGGTGACGATGACGCGGGTGCCCTTGGTGAGCGACTCGGCGACCGACTCGGCCGCCTCCCGCCAGATCGAGCAGCGGAGGAACAGCGTGTCGCCGTCCTTCCACTCGTTGCTCTGGCGGTCGAACGTGCGCGGCGTCGACGCGACGGTGAAGTTCGCCACCGCCGCACCCGACGGGGTGAAGCGGAGCTCGGGGTCCCCCGTGAGGTTCCCGATCACCGTGATGGTGGTCTCACCAGCCATGCCAGCTCCTCGCTCGTTCGATCAGTCGGAAACGGTCCTGGGGACCGCACGTCGGTTCCGCACGGTACGCGCGGCGACCGACACTCACGCGTCGGCGCGCAGCACCTTCGTCCGCAGGACGACCTCGTTGAGGCCGAGCTGACGGTCGAGCTCCTTGGCGGTCGCGGGCTCCGCGGTGAAGTCGACGACGGCGTAGATGCCCTCGGACTTCTTCTTGATGTCGTACGCGAGGCGACGACGGCCCCAGATGTCCACCTTGTCGACGGTGCCACCGTCGGTCTTGACGACCGACAGGTACTTGTCGAGCGACGGGGCGACGGTGCGCTCCTCGATCTCGGGGTCGAGGATGATCATGATCTCGTACTGACGCAGGCTCATACCCACCTCCTCTGGTCTCGGCGGTCACGGTCGTTCCGTGACAGGAGGGTTCTGTGCGTCGCTGCGCGTGCTCGACGGGCCGATCGGCGGCCGCCGGGCACAGGCACAGCAAGGGCTAAGCCTACCGGCCCGCCGCCGACCGCCGAAATCGCGGGTCGACGACGGGCCGGCAGGCCCGGACGTGCGGTCGGCGGCGTCAGCCGCCGTTGCCTCCACCGCCGCCGTTGTTGCCGCCCGCGTTGGCGGGCTGCGTGGGCTGCGGCGTGGGCTGCTGGGTCGGCGGCGGCTGGGTCGCCTGCGGCTTCGGACCCGTCGAGACGACGATGGTCACGGTGCTGCCGGCCGGAGCCTGCCCGCCGCGCGGGTCGGCCCGGATGACCCGGCCCGTCGTCACGGTGTCGGACGACTCCTTCTGCACGACGACGACCAGGCCGAGCGCGTCGAGCGTCGCCGTGGCGTCCGCCTCGAGCTTGCCCTCGACGTTCGGCACGTCGACGACGGTCGGCTCCGGCGGGGCCTCGGTCGCGGGCGCCTCCGTGGCCGTCTCCGTCGGGATCGGCGTCGCGGTGGCCTTGCCGCCGACGTTCGCGCGCGGCGGGAACTGCAGGACCTCGGCGTACTGCGGCAGCGTGAACGCCTGCTTCATGTAGGACTGCCAGATGAACGCCGGCCAGGTGGAGCCGGTCACGTACTTGATGCTGCCGATCGGCGAGATCGACTCGTCCGACGTGCCGTCCGGTGCCTTCTGCGACATCGACACGACCGTCGCCACGTTCGGCGTGAAGCCGGCGAACCACGCCGCCTTGTTGTCGTTCGTCGTCCCGGTCTTGCCGGCGATCGGGCGCCCGAGCGGCTTGATCCACGTCTTGCCCGAGCCGCTCTGCACGACCTGCTGCATCGCGAAGCTCGTGTCCGCCATGACGTCGGCCTGGAAGACACGCTCACCCTCGCTCGGCGACGTGTACGCGGTGCTGCCGTCCGGGTTCGTGACGACCGCGACCACGTGGACGGGGAACTTCACGCCCTGGTTCGCGAACGTCGCGTACGCGTGCGCCAGGTCGATCGGGTGGATCGCGTCGGTGCCGAGCACGTTCGAGACGTTCTGCGGGCTGACCCCGGGCACACCCGCCCGGGCGGCCACGTCCGCCGTCTTGTCGGGCCCGACCTCGATGTTGAGCTGCGCGTAGACGGTGTTGACCGACGCCTCCGTCGCCTTCACCAGGTCGATGTTGCCGAAGTTGTCGCCGTCGAAGTTGCGGACCGGGGTGTTGCCGCCGTCCCACTCGGGGAACTTCTGCCCCGAACGGCCGTTGTACGTCTTCTTCAGCGGGATGCCGTTCTCGAGCCCGGCGACGAGGGCGAACGGCTTGAACGTCGAGCCGCCCTGGACGTTCTCGAACGTCGCGTGGTTGCGCTGGTCGGTCTCGTTGTTCGGGCCGCCGTACAGCGCGACGATCCCGCCGGTCTGCGGGTCGATCGACGTGATCGAGTACTTCGTCCGCTCGCCCGGCACCGCGCCGTCCTGGCCCTCGAGCGTGCCCGCCCGGAAGCCGTCGGCCGTCGCGACCGCCATGTCCTGCAGCGGCTTGCGGATCGTCGTCACGACGCTCATGCCGGCGCGGTTGATGTCGTCCTCGGACATCTTCAGCGGCGCACCGCCGAGCTCCTTCTTCACCATCTGCAGGAGCAGGCCGTTGGGGCCCATCTTCGACTGCGACGGCTGCTCGGGGATCAGCGTGGCCGACGGGAACACGAGCGTCGCGCGCTCGGCCGCGGGCAGCGCACCGATCTCGACCATGTTGTCGAGCACGTAGTTCCAGCGGGCCTCGGCCTTCTCGGGGCTGACCGCCGGGTCCCAGTTGTTCGGCGACGGGATGATCCCGGCGAGCACGGCCGCCTCGGAGACGCTCAGGTCCTTCGCGCTCTTGCCGAAGTACGACTGCGCGGCCGCCTCGATGCCGTACGAGTCACGGCCGAAGTAGATCGTGTTGAGGTAGCGCTCGAGGATCTTGCTCTTGTCCTCGGTCCGCGCGAGCTTGAACGCGAGCAGGGCCTCACGGGCCTTGCCGACGTAGTCGGTCGTCGTCGAGAAGTAGTAGCGCTCGACGTACTGCTGCGTCAGCGTCGAGCCACCCTGCGTCTTGCCGCCGCGCACGTTGTTGAGGAACGCGCGCGCCATGCCGACGGGGTCGACGCCGGAGTTCGTCTCGAACGTCTTGTCCTCCGCGGCGATGACGGCCTTGCCGACGTACTCGGGAAGGGTCGCGAGCCCGACGATCGTGCGCTTCTGCACCGCGAACGTGCCCATGACCTCGCCGTGCGGCTGGTCGGCGCTCTCGGGGGCGAAGTAGACGGTCGTGGTCTGGGCCGCGGTGTCGGCGTTGGGGTCCGGGATCGTCACGCTGTTGTACGCCGCGACCGCGCCGCCGAGCATGAGGAAGACGAGGGTCACGAACGACCCGAGCACGAAGCGCCACGACGGCAGCCAGCGGTGCAGGCCGGTGTAGCCCGAGCGCGGGTAGTCGAAGAACTTCCGCTTGCGCGGTGCGACGCCTGCGGCGCCCGTGGAGGCGGTGGTGGCGCTGGACGCCGGACGGGTGCGCGTACCGCGCCGCGACCGTGCGGGCGCGGCGCGCCGGTTCGTGCCTGCCAAGGCGGTGCCTTCCTGACGACGACTGGTCCGCGGGACGTCGTCCCGGAAGGCCAGGGGGTCGGCCGGATCCGGACGCACGTCTACCGCGGAGCCCAGTATGGGGGCACGCGCTGTGTCCGCCCAGGGAGGGGAGGGCCCTCCCGGCGGACCCTTCACACGATCGGCACGGGGTGCCCCGCGCTCCCCCGCGTCGGCCTCTTCCTGTGTGGCCTGGGTCACGACGTCGCAGGTGACGCCGCGTCCTGACGCGCCACCGAAGGCGTCCCGACGCGCCTCGAGCGGCGCCGTGGCGCGCACGACTTGTCCGGAGGCATCGCGTCGACATACTCTCCGGATGTATCGAGTTGATACATCGACGGACACCCGCCCCGACGAAGCGGTCCGGACGTCGTCCTGTTCGCCCCGGTGCGCTCCCCGCGCCCCGGACCGTACCAAGCCCTGAGGAGGTAGCGCCGTGCGTGGTCGTTCCGACGTGCTCGAGCCCGCCATCCTCGGGCTCCTCCACGAGTCCCCCATGCACGGGTACGAGCTGCGCAAGCGGCTCAACCTCGTGCTCGGGTCGTTCCGCGCGCTGTCCTACGGGTCGCTGTACCCCTGCCTCAAGTCGCTCGTCGACCGCGGCTGGATCGTCGGCACCGAGTCGGCCCCCGGCGCCGCTCACGGCGTCGGCAGCAAGCGCGCGCGGATCGTCTACCAGCTCACGGCCGACGGCAAGGAGCACCTCCAGCAGGTGCTCGCGTCGTCCGGGCCGTCCGCCTGGGAGGACGAGAACTTCGACGTCCGGTTCGCCTTCTTCGGGCAGACCGACGCCGAGACCAGGCTCCGGATCCTCGAGGGCAGGCGCACCCGCCTGACCGAACGACTCGAGACGATCCGCCAGTCCTTCGCCCGCACCCGCGAGCGCATGGACGAGTACACGCTCGAGCTCCAGCGGCACGGCCTCGAACAGGTCGAGCGAGAGGTCCGCTGGCTCGACGGGCTCATCGACAACGAGCGCGGCCACCGTCGCGCGCGTACCGCAGGCACCGGCCGCCCGGCCGGAGCCGACACCACCGCTGTGCCGTCCGACTCCGTCGACACGGCGAACACCACCGAGAAGGAGCGAGGATGACCTCCATCCGCGTCGCCATCGTCGGCGTCGGCAACTGCGCCGCGTCGCTGGTCCAGGGCGTGCACTACTACGCCGACGCCGACCCGAACGGCACCGTGCCGGGTCTCATGCACGTGCAGTTCGGTGACTACCACGTGCGTGACATCGAGTTCGTCGCGGCCTTCGACGTCGACGCGAAGAAGGTCGGCTTCGACCTGTCCGAGGCGATCGTCGCCTCCGAGAACAACACCATCAAGATCGCCGACGTCCCGCCGACCGGCGTGACCGTCCAGCGCGGTCACACGCTCGACGGCCTGGGCAAGTACTACTCCCAGACGATCGAGGAGTCGGACGCGGAGCCGGTCGACATCGTCGCCGCCCTGCGCGAGGCCCGCGTCGACGTCCTCATCTGCTACCTGCCCGTCGGGTCGGAGGCCGCCGCGAAGTTCTACGCGCAGGCCGCGATCGACGCGGGCGTCGCGTTCGTCAACGCCCTCCCCGTCTTCATCGCGTCCGACCCCGAGTGGGCCGCGAAGTTCGAGGCCGCCGGTGTCCCGATCGTCGGCGACGACATCAAGTCGCAGGTCGGCGCGACCATCACGCACCGCGTCCTCGCGAAGCTCTTCGAGGACCGCGGCGTCGTGCTGGACCGCACGTACCAGCTGAACGTCGGCGGCAACATGGACTTCAAGAACATGCTCGAGCGCGAGCGCCTGGAGTCCAAGAAGGTCTCGAAGACGCAGGCCGTCACCTCCAACCTCACCGGCCCGCTCGGTGGCAAGAAGGAGGACCGCAACGTCCACATCGGCCCGTCGGACTACGTCGCGTGGCTCGACGACCGCAAGTGGGCCTACGTCCGCCTCGAGGGTCGCGCGTTCGGCGAGGTGCCCCTGAACCTTGAGTACAAGCTCGAGGTCTGGGACTCCCCGAACTCGGCCGGCATCATCATCGACGCCCTGCGCGCCGCGAAGATCGCCAAGGACCGCGGCGTCGGCGGTCCGATCCTGTCCGCGTCGACGTACTTCATGAAGTCGCCGCCCGTGCAGATGGAGGACACGCAGGGCCGCGCCCAGCTGGAGTCCTTCATCCGCGGCGAGGTCGAGCGCTGACCTGGAGCGCAACGAAGGTTGAGGGGCCGGACGCATCAGCGTCCGGCCCCTCGCGCTACGCCCACGATCCATCTGGCGTGGAACGTACGTCGCGCCAGACGCAACGAACCTTCCACACCACCCACCGCACAGCATCGGAGCCGGCGCGATCCGTTCGGTGGGAAGGGGTGTTGCGCCAGGAGCGGCGAAGCTTCCACACCACGGATGCGCGGCGTCGGCGGCTGGGACGTACATCGGGACGGGCAGGGGGCTTCGTCCACAGGGGGGCCGACGTCGTCGCGGGCGTCTCGCCATGCTGACGGCATGGTCACCGGCGCCCCGCGAACCCCTCCACGCCCCGGCCGGCCGGCGCGCCCGGCGCCGGCTCGATCGGGAGCACCCGTCCGGCTCCCTCGCGACGCCGCCGCGGCCGCGCACGCGACTCTCGCGCGGGACGACCTGGTCGCGACGGCCGCGGACCTGGCCCGCTGGGGAGTGAGTCGCTCGGTGATGAGCCGCCGGGTCGCCTCCGGCGAGTGGACCCGCGCGTTCCCCGGGGTCCTCGTCGTCCATCCCGGGCCTCTCACGTGGCGGCAGCAGGCTCGTGCGGCCCTGGTCTACGCGGGGGCCGGTGCGGCGCTGTCGCACCGGTCGGCCGCTTTCGCGCACGGGATCCTGCCGGAGCCGGGTCGCACGGTCCACGTGAGCGTCCCGGCCGGCCGGCGGGTGACGGCACAGCCGGGTCTGGTCGTGCACCGACGGCGGAGCATGCCGTTCGCGTCGGGCCGGTTGCGGGCCGTCGGTGCGGAGGTCACGGTGCTCGACCTCGTCGACGCGCTCCCGACCGCCGACGACGTGGTGGGTCTGGTGTGCGAGGTGGTCCGCGCCGGTGTGCGGCCGGGCGTCGTGCTGCTGCACGCGGAGGACCGTCGGGCGCTGCGGCACCGTGGGCTGCTCGTCGGGATGCTCGGCACGGACGGGCTGGTCGACCAGGGCGTCGAGTCACCGCTCGAGCACCGCTACCTCCGGGACGTCGAGCGGGCGCACGGCCTGCCGCCCGCGGCGGCGCAGCAGCGGCAGCGGGTGGGCCGCCGATGGATCCGGGCGGACCGGGTGCACGTGGGGCTCGGGGTGCGCGTCGAGCTCGACGGTCAGCTCGCGCACCCGCACGGGCGCACCGACGACGACGTGTGGCGCGACAACGCCGTCGCCGTGGAGCGCTCGGAGCTGACGCTGCGGTACCGCTGGCGTCACGTCGTCGCGCATCCGTGCCGGACGGCGGCTCAGGTCGCGGCCGCCCTCACGGCCCGCGGCTGGCAGGGCCGACCCCGCCGCTGCGCCCGCGACTGCACCCTGACGCCATGACCCCCCACGCCAGACCCGCGTGTGGAAGGTCTGTCGCATCTGGCGCGACGCACCTTCCACGCGAGCGATCGGCGAACACCTGGGAGGCCGCGCTGGGGATCATGCCGAGCGGCCGCTCCCCGTCCGGGTGCTCGACCGCGAACAGCGCGTTCGCGGCGAGGAACGCCTGGTCGGTCCCGACCCGTCTCCGCGAGACCACGGCCCCCGTGACGTCCTCATCGGTGACGCCGTCCCACATCCACGGCTCCGCCTCGTGCCACGCCCGGACCGCCCGGGACCGCTCGTTCCCCCCGGCGACAGGCACGAGCACGCGCAGCCCCTCCGCGGTGCGACCCGCCGCACGCCAGGCCGCCGGGTCGAACGCGGTGTCCACGGACAGCATCGACGGTATGCACGACTGCCCGCCGGGGGACGCGACCTGCGCCACGCCGTTCCACGTCTGCTCGTCGCCGAGGTCGCGGTCGACGCCGTCGTCCCCGGCGATCGCGTTGAAGTCCAGGCGATCGCGTTGAAGTCGGCGCCCGGCACGTCGCCGCCCAGGAGCCGGATCGTGGTGCCCAGCGGCGTCTGCCACGCGTGGAACATCGGCACGAGGCCGGCCACGTGCGCCTTCGAGCGCACCTCGACCAGCCCGGCCGGACCGAACCGTGCCACGGCGCTCGTCGAGGTGCGGGCGGCGGGCTGCCCCGACGAGTCGTGCAGCAGCCAGGCGTTGCCGAGCAGCAGGCGGCCGGGCTCGTTCTCCGAGCCCTGCGAGCGGAGGTCGGAGGTCGTCGCGGTGGTGCGGACGACATAGCCGCCGCCGAGTTCCACGGCGGACGGCACGCCGAGCGTGTCGTAGAAGGTGTCGCGGTCGACCACGACGCCCGGGGCGAGGGCGCGCCACTCGGAGCTCGGGGGCTCGACGCACGGGTCGTCGGCGCGCGGGCTGGGCACGCGATGCAGCGCACACCGGCAGCGTCGACCTCGAACAGGCCGACGACCCGGCTGTCCCAGAAGAAGCCGTTCTGGAAGACGGCGTAGACGGTCGCGTCCCCGCGTGCGCCGACGCGCACGGGCACGAGCGACTCGGTGTCCTGCGGGACGGTGAGGAACGCGGGGGCGTCGGGCGCCGGCTCGGGGGCGTGCCACGTCTCCCCGGTGCGCGGTGCGGTGAGCCGCCGCACGACGGTGGCGTCGTCCGTCGCGGTCTCCCGGACGACCGGGCCGGTCCGTCACGCTCACACCAGGAGAACGACGGGACGTCGACCGGGGTTAGGGGCCGGTGCGCGCGTTCACCCGCACGGCCTCACCGCGCGACCGCCCACGTCACCACGCCCGATGCCCACTGCGTCACGTCGGTCGTCGTCGGGGGGACCGGTGCGAGCACGCTCGACGTCCCGTCCGCCCGGTGAAGGGTCACCTCGGCGGGTGCGGCGTCTCCCGAGCAGCCGGGGCTCGACTCGACGTACGTGTCGCCGCCCTGGGACCGCGTGAGGAACGTGTTCTCGAGCCGGTCGGTCGGCGCCTGGATCAGCGTGAACGAGCCGTCCCACGTGTAGGCGCCGACGCCGCAGCCGTCGGTCCCGACCTCACCGGCCCCGAGCGCGAGGGCGCCCGGCCGGACCCAGGAGCCACCCGGCCACGGGTACGGGTCACCGGTGCGCAGGTCGGTCAGGTGCTCCGGCGTGCCGCCGGCCACGACGTCCCAGCGCCACAGGGCGGGATGCGCGGACTCGGACGTCGGGAGCTCGTCGGTCGTGGAGTCCGAGCACACGAGCAGGACGTCCGCGGCGTCGAGCCACCCGACGACGTCGCACCCGAGACCCGCCAGGCCGGTCTCCCGTGCGCCGCCACCGTCGCCGCCGAGGTCGAGCAGGGTGAACGACCCGGCGCTCGACCCGGTGCCCGGGGCCGTCGCGACGAGCCACCGGCCCGTCGGGTCGAGGGAGGGCCACTGGCCGACGACCCCGATGCGTCGGGCGCTGCCGTCGTCGACCCGGTGGACGTCGTTCGCGAGCCCCGCGGAGCTCGTCCAGATCTCCGCACCGTCGGCGCTGCGCCCGAGGTAGGTGTCGTCCGCCGCGCCGACGCCCGCCCCGGCCGGGGTGACCGTGCCGGTGCGCAGGTCGAGCACGGCCCGTCCGCGCGCGGCTCCGCTCGGCTCGCCGTCCGAGGCCACGACGTGGACCAGCGCGGTGGTCTGGCCCGCGACCCAGTCGACGACCTGGACGGACGACGTGGGCGGCAGGTCGACGACCCGGTACCGCTCGCCTGCCGGTGACACCAGGACGACGGTGTGGCGCACGACGACGGGCTCCTCGTCGAACCCCGGGTACGGCTGGGACCGGTAGACGGTGAGGACCCAGCCGGGCGTGGTCCGTTCGAGGAGTCCGGCGGGCAGGGGCTGCGTCGGAGGGAGTCCGGGGAGCTCGTCGAGGACGACGGGGGCGACGTCCTGGGTCGGGGTGCCAGAAGGCGTCGACGAGCGCGAGGACGACGGTGAGGACGACGGCGTGGCCGACGGCACGGTTGCGGGCGGCGGTGCGTCCGGGCCGCGCAGGCCGAGCCAGGCGCCCGAGGCGACCGCCCCGACGACGAGGACGCCCGCGACGGACTGGAACGTGTGGCGCGTGGCGCGTCGCCGTCGGATCAGCGACCGCGTGCGCGGCGGCACCCCGTCGCCTGCCGTGGCCGCCGTGCCGGTCGCGCGGGCCAGGTGTCCCTCCGCGCTGCTGAGGAGCTCTCCGAGGTCACGCACGCGCCTCTCCCTTCGGGGCGCCGACCACGGCCACCGGCTCGCGGTCGTCGGCCTGCGGCCCGGTGGTGCCGAGCACGGCGTTGAGCCGGGCGATCCCGTCCGCGGTGTAGCGCTTGACGGCGCCGGCGCTGAGCCCGAGCGTCGCGGCGGTCTCGGCCACGGACAGGTCCTCGACGTGGCGCAGCACGACGCACGCCCGCTCCCGTGCGGTGAGACTCTGCAGGGCGGCGACGAGGTCGCGCTCGAGGCCCACGAGCGGCAGCTCGACGGTCGCGGACGCCATCCCGCCGAGCCGGTCCACAGCCCGACGCTCGCTCGCGCGGGACCGGGCGGCATCGATCGAGCGCGTCACGATCGCGCGGCGCACGTACTGCTCGGCCGCGGCGACGCTGCTGAACCGCGCGCGGCTGCCGAACGTCGCCACGAGCGCGTCCTGCAGGAGGTCTTCGGCGTCGGCCTGGCTTCCGGTCAGCATCACGGCCCGCGCGAGGAGCGCGCGTCGTCGTTCACGGACCAGCTCGTCGAGCAGCGGTTCCCACCGCGCCACGCGCGCCTCCTCGATCGTCCCGGGCACCTGCGTGCACTAGAACGGATCGGCACGCTGGGCGGTTGGGATGAGACGCCGCAGCGTCGGTCCGCGCGCGACGCGGCCGCCGGGTCGCGCCGTGGCGCTACTTCGTGCCGCCGGTCGCGACGAGCCAGACGGCGAACGCGACGACGGCGGCGACGAGGACGAGCACCGCGACGGCGACGCCGAGGCGCGCGGTGCGGTTGCCGCCGACGGGGACGGCTGCGCCGTCGGGGCCGATGACGGCGGGCGCAGCGACGCGGGCCGCGACGGAGACGAGGGCCGGGATGCCGACGCCGAAGACGAGGCTGAGGCCGAGGACGGTGAGGACGGTGACGATCACGGGGTGCTCCTGGGCGCTCAGACGGCGACGGGCGTCGGGGCGGGTGGGACGACGTCGTCGCTCGCGGACCGGGCGGTCGCGGTCGCGCCGGACGCGGCGACGGCACCCGCGGCGTCACGCGCACCGGCGGTCGCGGGTGCCGGCGTGCCGCCGTCCCAGTCGGCGGTGACGTTGTGCGCGTCGACAGCCGCGCGGCGCGACAGCCACCAGATGACCGCGCAGACGGCCGCGACGACGCCGAGGACGACGGGGATGCCGGCGTCGCCGCCGACGACGTGCTCGAGGCCGACGGCCAGCGCGCCGAACGCGGCGGCCGCGGGCAGCGTGACGAGCCAGGCGACGCCCATGCGGCCGGCGACGGCCCAGCGGACCTTCTCGCGGCGCCCGACGCCCGACCCCAGGATCGAGCCGGTCGCGACCTGCGTCGTCGACAGCGGGAACCCGAAGGCGCTGGACACGAGGATGACGGACGCGGACGACGTGTCGGACGCCATGCCCTGCGGCACCTGGATGTCGGTGAGGCCCTTGCCGAGCGTGCGGATGACGCGCCACCCGCCGAGCGCGGTGCCGGCGGCCATCGCGAGCGCGCACGACACGACGACCCACGTCGGCACGTCGGACCCGGCGGGCACCGCTCCCCCGGCGACGAGCGCGAGCAGGATGATGCCCATGCTCTTCTGCGCGTCGTTGGTGCCGTGCGCGAGCGACACCATCGACGCCGACGCCATCTGACCCCAGCGGAGCTGCTTGTCGCGCGCGTCGACGGGGACGCGGCGCGTGATGCGGTAGACGAGCGCGGTCGACAGGGCGGCGACGGTGCCGGCGATGACCGGCGCGAGGAGCGCGGGGACGACGACCTTCTGGACGAGGCCCGACCACACGACGCCGCCCGTGCCGACCGCGGCGAGCGTGGCGCCGACGAGCGCACCGACGAGCGCGTGCGACGACGACGACGGCAGCCCGAGGTACCAGGTGACGACGTTCCACACGATCGCGCCCGCGAGCGCGCCGACGACCAGCGGGAGCGTCACGACGCCCTGGTCGACGATGCCCTTGGCGATGGTCGCGGCGACCGCGAGCGAGAGGAACGCGCCGACCATGTTGAGCGCGGCCGACAGCAGCACGGCGACGCGGGGCTTGAGCGCCCCGGTCGCGATGGACGCCGCCATCGCGTTGCCGGTGTCGTGGAAGCCGTTGGTGAAGTCGAACGCGAGGGCTGCCGCGACGACGAGCGCGAGGATGAGGGTCCCGTCCACGGTGTAGAGCGTGCAGGGTCGCGAGGGGTGCTCGGGCCGGAAATGGTCCCAGTTCACCGAGCGTTCATCTTCCGCGGCCTGAAGTTCATGCGTTCCGGTGGCGCGTGTGGTGGATGTCACCTCGGTGCACGCACGTCGACGGGGTCGTGCGGTGCTCCTGGCGGGCGACGGCGCACGCACGAGCGACCCGCTCCGGGCCGGTTGTCCGGAGCGGGTGCGAGGATGGCGGCGTGCAGGTGATCGCCGACCTCCGGGCGCTGTGGCCGCTCGAGGGCTTCCGCAGGCTGTTCGCCGTGCGCCTCGTCAGCCAGACCGCCGACGGCATGTTCCAGGTCGGTCTGGCGACGCTGTTCTTCTTCTCCCCCGAGAACGCGAGCACGGCGACGGGCGTCGCGGCGGCCTTCGCCGTGCTCCTGCTGCCGTTCACGATCGTCGGTCCGTGGGCGGGCGTGCTGCTCGACCGGTGGCGCCGCCGGCAGGTGCTGCTCTACGGCAACGTCGTGCGCGTCGTCCTCACGGTGACGATCGCGGTGCGCATGGCGACCGACGGCGTCTCCCCGGCGGTGTACGTCCTCGCGCTGGTGAACCTGTCGATCAACCGCTTCCTGCTCTCGGCGCTGTCCGCGTCGCTGCCGCGCGTCGTCGACGGTCCCCTGCTGCTCACCGCGAACTCGCTGACGCCCACGCTGGGCGCGGCGGCCGCGGGCGTCGGCGGCGGCGTCGGCCTGCTCCTCGGGCTCGTCCTGCCCGCGGGACGGGGCAAGGACGCCGCGGCGCTCGCGCTCGCCGCCGTGGTCATGGGGACGGCCGCCGCGCTCGCGACGCGGCTGGGCCGCGACCAGCTCGGCCCGGTCGAGCGGGCCGACGCCACGG
>NZ_BHYL01000197.1 GCF_003851725.1 Cellulomonas algicola
GAGGCGGCCCGCGCGCAGGCGACCGCGGAGGCCGCGCAGCAGGCGGCCGCCGCCCAGGCCGAGGCCGACGCAGCGCTCGCGCAGGCCAACGCGGAGGCCGCCGCAGCGCGCAAGGAGGCCGAGGCCAACCGGGCGCCGGGCCCCGGCAAGGGCGAGCCGAAGACGCCTCCCCACGCGAAGAAGCCCGGCAAGCCCTGACCGCGTTCCGCTGTGAGCGCCACCACAGACCGCGCGGAAACATGCGCGCGCACGCGCTCGTTGAACAGAGAGCGAGAACCGTTCCCGAGAGGAGTGGCATGACCAGGAAGACCCGCGGACGGATCGAGTTCGAGGCCGACGACGGCACCACCATGCGCTACGACCGCCACCCGAACGGTGGTGGGCTGGTGTCGCCGGGTGCCCAGGTCCACGAGGAGGCGAGCGTCGCCGCCACCGCCTACGTCGAGTCCGGCGCGCGCGTCGGCCCCGGGGCGCGCATCGGCACCGCGAGCTGGGTGGACCGCAACGTCCAGGTCGGCCCGGACGTCGTCGTCGGTTCCACCGTCCACCTGCGCCCCGGCACCCGTGTCGGTGCGCGCGCCCGCATCGGCAGCCGCGCCCGCCTGGGCGCGGACGTCGTCGTCGAGGCCGGCGCCCACGTCGAGCAGGACGCGATCGTCCCCGACGGCAGCGTCGTCGGGCGGCACGCCGCCCGGCGCGAGGCCGCCTGACCGACCGGCCCGCGCGGCCTCCCGCCGGAGGCCGCCGCGGGCCCCGTCCGGCAC
>NZ_BHYL01000198.1 GCF_003851725.1 Cellulomonas algicola
GCGGCCAGCAGCGCAGGCAGCCCGCCCGCGGGCACGGCGCGCAGCGCGGCGGGCCGGGCCTCGGGCGGCGGCGGCACGTCGACGGTGATCTCGTACCGCTCGCGCGCGAAGAACCCGCCGATGCCGCCGCTGCGGACGCGCTCGGCGCGCACGACGCGTGCCTGCGGCCCGAACTCGGCGCGCACGTGCGCCATGAGCTCGGCGAGGCTGGTGCCCTCAAGCAGCAATCGCGTGGTCACCGCGCACCACCCCCACGGTCTCGACGGTCAGCCCGCCACCGGTCACCTCGGCGTAGGACAGCACGGGCAGGCGCGGCAGGCCGAGCGCGACGAGCCGGCGCAGCGCGGGCCGCACGACGGGCGCGCACACGAGCACGACCGCCCGCCCGTCGGCCTCGGCCTCGGCGACGGCCGCACGGAGCTGGTGCAGCACGGACTCGACGCGCGACGGGTCGACGAGCAGCTGCGTGCCGCCGTCGCCGGGCCGCAGCGACTCGACGAGCTGCTGCTCCAGGCCCGGGTCGAGCGTGAGGACGCGCAGCGTGCCGTCCTGCGCGTGCTGCGCGGCGAGCGCGGGGCCCAGTGCGGCGCGCGCGGCCTCGACGAGCCCTTCCGGGTCGGTCGACAGCTTGGCCCGCAGCGCGAGCGCCTCGTAGATGCGGCCGAGATCGCGGATCGGGACCTCCTCGGTGAGCAGGCCCTGGAGCACGCGCTGGACCTCGCCGAGCGACAGCAGCGACGGCACGAGCTCCTCGACGACCGACGGGTTGACCTTCTTCACGGACTCGGTGAGGACGCGCACGTCCTCGCGGCCGAGCAGGCGCGCGGCGTTCTGCGTGATGAGCGCACCGAGGTGGGTGATGAGCACGGACACCCGGTCGACGACGGTCGCGCCGGACATCTCGGCAGCGTGCCGCAGCTCGGACGGCACCCACTTGCCGGGCAGGCCGAACACGGGCTCGTGCACGACGGTCCCGGGCAGCGCGCCGAGGTCGTCGCCGAGCGCGAGCATCGACCCCGCGGGCGCCTGCCCGCGGCCGACCTCGACACCGGCGATCTTCACGACGTAGGTGGCCCGCGGCAGGTCGACCGAGTCCCGGGTCCGCACGGGCGGCACGACGATGCCGAGCTCCATCGCGGTCTTGCGCCGCAGGCCGCGCACGCGCGCGAGCAGGTCCTGGTCCGGGCCGGAGCCGACGAGGTCGACCAGGTCGGGCGCGAGCAGGATCTCGAGCGTGTGCACGCGCATGTCCTCGATGAGCTGCTCGGGGGTGTCCGTGGGCGGCGCGGTCACGGACGCGGCGGGCTTGGTGAGCGCCGCGGCGGCCTCGCGGGCCTCGCGCGCCTTGACCCGCTGCGCGACGAGCAGGAGCGTCGCGCCGACGAGCATGAACGGCAGCTTCGGCATGCCCGGCAGGAGCGCGAGCGCGATCGCGCCGCTGCCCGCGATGAGCAGCGCGGTGCGGGACTGCCCGAGCTGCTTCGCGGCGGCCGTGCCCATGTCGCCCTCGGCCGTCGCGCGGGTGACGACGATGCCGGTGGACACCGACAGCAGCAGCGCGGGGATCTGCGTGACGAGGCCGTCGCCGATGGTCAGCAGGCTGAACCGCTGCAGCGCGTCCCCCGCGGACATGCCCATCTGCACCATGCCGATGACGAAGCCGCCGACGAGGTTGATGACCGTGATGACGATGCCCGCGATCGCGTCGCCCTTGACGAACTTCGAGCCACCGTCCATGGCGCCGTAGAAGTCGGCCTCGGCAGCCACGTCGGCGCGGCGGCGGCGCGCCTCGTCCTCGTCGATGAGGCCCGAGTTGAGGTCGGCGTCGATGGCCATCTGCTTGCCGGGCATCGCGTCGAGCGTGAACCGCGCGCCGACCTCCGCGACGCGGCCCGCACCGTTCGTGATGACCGCGAACTGGATGACCACGAGGATCAGGAAGATCACGAGGCCGATGACGAGCGACCCGCCGATGACGAAGTGCCCGAACGCCTCGATGACCTGGCCCGCGTAGCCGTCGCGCAGCACGAGCCGCGTCGACGCCACGTTGAGGCCGAGCCGGAACAGCGTGAACACCAGGATCAGCGACGGGAACACCGAGAAGTCGAGCGGCCGCTTGACGTACATCGAGGTCAGCAGGATGACGAGCGACGCGGTGATGTTGACGGCGATCAGCACGTCGAGCAGCGCGGCGGGCAGCGGCACGACGAGCAGCAGCACGATGCCGACGACGCCGGCGGGCACCGCCATGGGCGCGATGGACCGGGACTTCATCGGGTGGTCTCCTGACCGGTGGAGGTCTCAGCGGGGTCGGTGGGGGCGGCGGGCCGGCGGCCGGCGCGCGCGGCGTCGCGCACGGCGGCCC
>NZ_BHYL01000199.1 GCF_003851725.1 Cellulomonas algicola
GGCCGGTGGATCAGTTGAGCGTGTCCTCGAGGAGCTTGTCCGCGTCTGCCGCGGCCTGCTCGACGGGGGTGCCCGTGGCGATCTGCTGGAAGAAGTCCTCCAGGATGCGGTCGCCCTCGACGTCGGCCCACTTCTCGGCGGCCGGCGTCAGCTTGGCGTTGATCGCGGCCGAGACCGCGGCCTGGGCGTAGACGTCGTCACCCATCGACGACGTGTACTCGGTGTTGCCCGGGATGAGGCCGTTCTGGCCGAGCATCTGCTGGAACTCGGGCGAGTAGATGATGCGGATGAGGTTCTTCGCGAGCTCCTGGTTCTTGGACTTCGCGGCGACCGCGATGTTGGAACCACCCGCGAAGGCCGTGGCGAACTCGCCCTTGGTGGTGCCGGGCATCGCGAAGATGCCGGTGTGCTCCTCGTTGCAGGCCTGCTGCTCACCGCGCAGCGCCTTGGCCTCGTCGGAGGTGTCGTCGGGGTCGACGCCCTTGTTGCACTGCGGCAGGTCGATGCTCCAGCGCGCCCACGTCGGCGCGGAGAACATCGCGGCCTGGCCCGCGTTGAACGGGACCCACGGCTCGTTCGAGTCGGCGTCGGCCGGCGCGTTGGTCGCGTTCGCGAACAGGTCGGCGACCTGCTCGAGACCCTCGACCGACTTCGGGTCGGACAGCGCGCCCTTCCACTGGTCACCGTCCTGCACCGCGAAGTCGCCTCCCGCGGTGTAGAGCCAGGTCGCGCCGTTGTACCAGTCCTGGCCGGGGAACCAGAAGCCGGAGACCGCGTCGGACTGCAGCTTCTTGGCGGTCTCGTTGAACTCGGCGAGGGTGGTCGGCACCTCGACGCCGGCCGCCGCGAACATGTCCTTGTTGTAGAACACGGCACGGGCGCCCGAGTAGTACGGCAGGGCGTAGTTCTTGCCGTCGACCATGCCCGCGTCGACGAAGCCCTGGAGCAGCTTCGCGTCGCCGACCTCGGTGTACAGGTCGCTGATGTCCGAGAACGCGCCCGCGTAGGTGAACGTCGCGGACTGGGTGTTGCCGATCTCGACGACGTCCGGGGTCTGCTCCTCGGAGGCGAGGGCGGTCTGCAGGCGCGGCACGAGGCCGCTCCAGTCCTGCTCCTCGATGACGAGCTTCGAGCCGGGGTTCTCCTTCTCGAACGTCGTCACGAGGTACTCGCGGAGCGCGTCACCCGTGTCGGTGCCGTTGAGCCACAGCTTGATCGTGGCCGGCTCCGGGGTGCCGTTGCCGGTCGCGTCGTCGTCCGAGCCTCCGTCACCCTGGCTGCACGCCGTCAGGGTGAGCGCGGCTGCCACGCCGACGGCCGCGAAACGTAGCATCTTCACGTTGGGGTTCCTCCCGTGAGCGAGGCGAGCGCCGAACGGCGTCGCCGGGGTGGTGATTCCGACTGCAACGGGTCGGCTCGGGGTCGTCACGTGACCCCGAGCTGACCTGACAGGACGAGGACCGTCGCGCCGGCGAGGGTCCCGTCCTCGTCGAGTGAGCCCATCCGCAGCGCCAGCCCGTCGCCGATGACAGGCATGGTGCGGGTGCGGAGGGTGGCGAGCGCCGACTCGCGGAGAGGGCCGTCCAGCAGCTCCGAGGGGCCGGAGAGCAGGACCTCCGCGAGGTCGAGCGCGCTGACGACGGGTGCGAGGGCGATGCCCAGCAGCCGTCCGACCGACGCCAGCTCGGCGTCGGAGTCCTGGGGGTCGCGTCCTGCGGTGCGGCGGCGCAGCGCGGGGACGGAGAGCACGGTCTCGAGGCAGCCCTCGCGGCCGCACGCGCACGGCGCGGGCCGCTCGGGGGTGTCGCCGTCGAGGACCGTGACGTGGCCGATCTCGCCCGCGGCGTGGTGCCGCCCGAGCACGAGGGCGCCGTCGACGACGATGCCTGCGCCGACGCCCTGCCCGACGGTCACGACGATCGTGCCCTTGCCGCTCGCGTCGCCGTACGTGAACTCGGCGAGCGCGCGCGTGTTGGCGTCGTTCGCGACGTGCACGGGGACGCCGAGCGAGTCGGTGAGGCGCGCGGCGAGCGGCACGCCGTACCAGCCCCGGTTGGGCGCCTGGACGACGACGCCCGCGGGGTCGATGACACCGGGCGACGCGATGCCGACGCCGATGACGGTCCGCTGCGCGGCACCGAGCAGGTCGCGGCACAGCGCGTCGAGCAGCTGGACCGCGTCCTCCCCCGTGCGACCGTCGAGCGGCACGGAGCGCCGGGCGACGACGGAGCCGTCGAGGTTCATGACCGCGCCGTGGAGGCGGGCGTCGTCGGTCAGGTCGACGGCGACGACCTGGTACGCCTCGGTGCGCATCCCGACGAGCGTCGCGGGCTTGCCCACCTTGCCCTCGGCGCGGACCCCGAGCTCCTCGACGAGGCCCTCCGCGATGAGCTCCGCGACGAGGCCCGAGACGGTGACCCGGGTGAGCCCCGTGCTCCGCGCGAGGTCGGCACGCGACGACGGGCCGACGTGGAAGAGGTGCGCGAGCACCATCGACCGGTTGTGCGCGCGACCGTGCTCGGGCAGCGCCTTGGCCGTGGGACGCAGCGCGCGTCCGACGGGCCGGGCGGTCCCGCTGCCGGCTGCCGAGCCGGGCGTGGTGGTCGTCGTCACGTTTGTTAGTAGAGCGTCCTTACTAATCTCGGTCAAGTGTCCATCTGTGACCGTGACCACATCGTGACCGACCGTTCACACGGCCGACTCGCGGTCGTCCTGCGCGACACGCGGGCGACATCTGCCGAGGTGGGAGCGTGTCCAGACCGTCCGACGTGCGACGACGCCACGATCGTGCTGGCCGCTGATCGGAACACCGCGGCGCCGTCCCACGTTGGACGACGCATGGAGCTCGGCCTGTACACGTTCGGCGACATCCACCCCGACCCGACGTCTGGCGCGACGGTCTCCCCCGCGCAGCGGCTGCGGGAGATCCTCGAGCGCATCCGCCTGGCCGAGGACGTCGGCCTCGACTACGTCGGCATCGGCGAGCACCACCGCCCCGACTACGCGATCTCCTCCCCCGCGACCGTGATCGCCGCCGCGCTCGCGCAGACGTCGCGGATCACCGTCGGCTCCGCCGTCACCGTGCTGTCCACCGAGGACCCCGTCCGCGTGCACCAGCAGTTCTCGACCATGGACCTCTACTCCGGCGGCCGCGTCGAGCTGCTCGCCGGACGCGGCTCGTTCATCGAGTCCTACCCGCTGTTCGGCGCGTCCCTCGACGACTACGACGCGCTCTTCGACGAGAAGATCGGCCTCCTCCTGCGCCTCGACGAGGCCGAGCGCACCACCTGGACGGGCCGGTTCCGCGCGCCGCTCGACGACGCCCTCGTGCTGCCCCGCCCGCTCGACAAGCCCGGGCTCGGCCCGCACCTGCGCCTCGCGATCGCGACCGGCGGCAACCCTCGCTCGTCGGCGCGCGCGGGCACGCTCGGCCTGCCCGTCTCCTACGCGATCATCGGCGGCCAGCCCGCGTCGTTCGCGCCGCTCGTCGACCTCTACCGCGAGTCCTACGCCGCCTCGACGCGGCCCGGGCGCCCCGAGCAGCCGTTCGTCTCCGTCGCCGGCATGGGCTTCGTCGCCGACGACCCGCGCGCCGCGCGCGACTTCTTCTACCCGTACTGGCACGACTCCCTGCGCCGGATCGCGTCCGAGCGCGGGTTCGCGCAGCCCAACCGGATCGCGTTCGAGTCGCAGGCCGCGCGCGGCGGCGCCTACTTCGTCGGGCACCCCGAGGAGGTCGCCGAGCGGATCGTCGCGCTGCACGGCGTGCTGCACCACGACCGGCAGGCGCTCCAGATGGACCTGTCGGGCGTGCCGCACGCCGAGTCGATGCACGCGATCGAGCTGCTCGGCACGCGCGTCGCGCCGCTGGTCCGGGACGCACTCGGCTGACGGCGTCGAACGGCTGGTCCGCGGACGCGCTGGGCTGACGGCGTCGAACGTCAGCACGGCGCGGCGGGCAGGACGGTGCGGAGGTCAGGACCGCCCCGCGGTCAGGACCGCGCGCGCAGCGGCGTCGCCGGGCGGTCGACGAGCGTCCAGGTCACGGCAGCCAGGACGACGGCCACGAGCAGGACGGACGGCCAGGCACCGAGGTGCGGTGCGAGCAGGTGCGAGACGACGAAGCAGAGAGCCGCGACGACGAGCACCGCGACGGTCCGCACCGGGCCGGCGGGGCGCCACGACCGCACCGCGCACCATGCGCCCCCGGCCAGGAGCACCGCCCCGCCGAGCGCCCGCACGTCGGTCGCCTGCGCGACCGCGAACCCGACGACGAGCGTGAGCGCGGCGATCAGCGCGGTGGGGATCCGGTGCACCGGCTCACCCTACGTCGCACGCCCGGAGGGGCCGTCAGCCCGTCGCCCAGCGCATCTCGACGCGGCGGTTGCGGGCCATCGCCTCCAGGTCGGGCGTCGTGCCGGCGTACTCCGACGCGAGCGGCTCGCTCGACCCGGCACCGCCGACGGCGAGGACGAGGTCGGGCCGCGACGACCGCAGGACCGCCGCGACGGCCTCCGCGCGGGCGCTCGACAGCGGCAGGTTGATCGCGTCGCCGCCGCGCGAGTCGGTGTGCCCGACGACCGACACCTCGGCGCCCTGCGGCACCTGCTGCGCCTGGTGCTCGACGGCGGCCAGCGCGGCGGGGTCGAGGTCGGCGCTGCCGAACGCGAACAGCACGTCCGACCCGATCGTCAGCACCGTCGTGGTGCCCTCCTGCTGGGGCGGCTCGACGGCTTCGACGGACCCGTCGGTCGAGTAGCGGTCGATCGACTTCTCGATCTTCGCCGTCGACGGCTCGGGGGCGTCCGACCGGTCGACGTACCCCGCGGGGACGACCACCAGCGGGAGCGCGAGGGCCGCCGCGACGGCGAGGTGCACCGTGCTCACGACGCCACCGGGATCGCGGGCAGCTCGACCGACCACTCGTCGATCGTGAACGTGATCTCGTCGATGTCGTCCTCGGGCGCCGCGTACACGAACCACGACTCCAGCGGCTCGCCGTCGCGCGTGACGGCGTCGTCGTTGGTCAGCCAGTCCTGGACTCCCTCGCCCTCGACCACGGAGTAGCGCTTGAGGTTCTGCCGGTCCAGGAGCACCGGGTGCACGAAGAAGAAGTCGTTCATCTCCGACAGCGAGACCTCGTCGTCGGCGTTCGCCAGGTGCGGCGTGAAGGCCACGCGCAGCGTCATCGTCGAGCCGTTGCCGTCGAGGGTGAGCGAGCGCACCGCGACGTCGACCGTCCCGATGCCCTTCGGGAGCGTCGCCTCCGCCTCCGCGACGGTCGTCTCGTCGCCGCCGGTGCCGCCCGCGTCCGCCGACGCGCTCGGGGACGCGGCCGTCGGGCTCGGGTCGGGGTCCGACCCGCCCGTGCAGGCGGCCAGCGGGGCGGCGAGCACGAGGAGAGCGGCGAGCGTCGCACGACGGCGCGCCAGCAGGGTCCGGGTTGTCCGAGGCATCCCGCGATCATGCCCGATCCGTCTGGTTCCCTCGCGGCCGTCCCACCGGCCGCACGGCCCGCTCACCCGGACGGAGGCCGCGACGGTACCCGGTCGGACCAGCGCGAGGACCGACGGACGTCCTGTGCGGGCGGGTCGCCGCCCGGGCTAGGTTGGGACGGCCAGCGCGGTCGCGCACCCATCACCCGCTCCGAGAGGGAGACCCGTGTCCTCGCACCCCATCGACGCCACCAGCACGAGCGCGTGGCAGGACCTGTCCGCGCACGAGGCCGAGCTGCACGCCGACCTGCGCGGCTGGTTCGCCACGGACCCGGCCCGCGCGGAGCGCCTGTCGTTCCCGCTCGCCGACCTGCACGTCGACCTGTCGAAGAACCTCGTGACCGACGAGACGCTCGCGCTGCTCGTGCGGCTCGCCGAGGAGGTCGGGCTCGCCGACCGGGTGCAGGCGCAGCTCCGCGGTGACCACATCAACGTCACCGAGGACCGCGCGGTGCTGCACACGGCCCTGCGCCGGCCCGCGGGTGCGTCGCCCGCGCTGGTCGTCGACGGGCAGGACGTCGACGCGGACGTGCAGGCCGAGCTCACGAAGATGTCCGCGTTCGCCGACCGGGTGCGGTCGGGCGCGTGGACGGGCGTCACCGGCGAGCGGGTGCGCACGGTCGTCAACATCGGCATCGGCGGCTCGGACCTCGGCCCGGTCATGGCGTACGAGGCGCTCAAGCCGTACGTGCAGGACGGCCTCGAGGTGCGGTTCGTGTCGAACATCGACCCGACCGACCTGGCCGAGAAGGTCAAGGGCCTCGATCCGCGCACGACCCTCTTCATCGTCGCGTCGAAGACGTTCGGGACGCTCGAGACGCTGACGAACGCGCGACTGGCGCGCGACTGGCTGTGGCGCGAGCTCGGCACCGAGGACACCGACGAGGCGCGCAACGCAGCCGTCGCGCAGCACTTCGTGGCGGTGTCGACCGCGCTCGACAAGGTCGCAGCGTTCGGCATCGACCCCGCGAACGCGTTCGGGTTCTGGGACTGGGTCGGCGGCCGCTACTCGGTCGACTCCGTGATCGGCACGTCGCTCGCGATCGCGATCGGCCCCGACGCGTTCCGCGACTTCCTCGCGGGCTTCCACGCCGTCGACACCCACGTCGCGACGACGCCCTTCGCGCAGAACGTGCCCGTCCTCATGGGTCTGCTCAACGTCTGGTACGTCAACTTCCTCGGCGCGCACACGCACGCGGTCCTCCCCTACGCGCAGTACCTGCACCGCTTCCCGGCGTACCTGCAGCAGCTGACGATGGAGTCGAACGGCAAGTCGGTCCGCTGGGACGGCACCCCGGTGTCGACGCAGACCGGCGAGGTGTTCTGGGGCGAGCCCGGCACCAACGGCCAGCACGCGTTCTACCAGCTCATCCACCAGGGCACGCGCCTGATCCCGTCGGACTTCATCGCGGTCGCGAACCCCGCGCACCCGCTCAAGGACGGCGAGACCGACGTGCACGGGCTGTTCCTCGCGAACTTCTTCGCGCAGACGAAAGCCCTCGCGTTCGGCAAGACCGCCGACGAGGTGCGCGCCGAGGGCACCGCTGAGGACATCGTCCCCGCGCGCGTGTTCTCCGGGAACCGGCCGACGACGTCGATCCTCGCGCCGTCGCTCACGCCGTCGGTGCTGGGTCAGCTCATCGCGCTGTACGAGCACATCACGTTCGTGCAGGGCGTCGTGTGGGGCATCGACTCGTTCGACCAGTGGGGCGTCGAGCTCGGCAAGAAGCTCGCGCTCGAGATCGCGCCCGCGGTCGAGGGCGACGCGTCCGCGCTCGACGCGCAGGACCCGTCGACGAAGGCGCTCATCGCGAAGTACCTGGAGCTGCGGGGCTGACCCCGCCGTCTGCCCAGTGGGCGCCGTCCGGATCGCCGGGCGGCGCCCACTGCGCACGGTGAGCGATATCTGCCCAGGTCAGCAGTGGTGCGCACGGCACCGGAAGTGGGCGCGGCACAGCCCGTGACGCAGTCGGGGGCGGTATCGAAAGTCTGGACCGGTAGAGCCATGAGAAACGTCTCATAGCGCTCCCGCTGGGCGATTTGCGGTGGTTGGGTGTCCCAGCAACCGCTTTCCCCCATCGGAGGTCGTTCATGACATCCCGTCCCACGCGCCGCGCCCGCCAGGCCGTCGCACTCGCCGTCGCCGGCGTGCTCGCCACCGCGACCGCCCTCGCCGTCGCTCCCGCCGCCTCCGCGGCGACGCCCGACGGCAGCGCGACGTACGTGCTCGTCAGCCGCAAGAGCGGCAAGGTCGTCGACGTGCAGGGCGCCTCGACGTCCGACGGTGCCGCGGCCGTGACCGCGAACCGCACGGACGCGGCCTCGCAGCAGTGGCAGTTCGTGTCCGTCGGCAGCGGTTACTACGAGCTGCACAACCGCGCGTCCGGCAAGGTGCTGGCCGTCGCGTCCGCGAGCACGTCCGACGGCGCCGCGCTCGTGCAGGCGACCGACCAGAGCAGCTGGTCGCAGCAGTTCTCGCTCGTCGACCAGAGCGACTACGTGCGCCTGGTCAACCGGAACTCGGGCAAGGTCGTGTCGATCGCCGGCGCCTCGACGTCCGCCGGTGCGGCCGTCGTGCAGCTCACCGACGGCAAGTCGTACCACCAGCAGTGGCAGCTGGTGAAGGTCGGCTCGGGCAGCACGCCGACCGCGACGTCGACGCCCAAGCCGACGGCCACGTCGACGTCCACCCCGAAGCCCACGGCGACCGCGACGTCGACCCCCAAGCCGACGACCACGTCCAACCCCGGCTCGTTCCCGTCGTGGCCGACGGCGACGGGCGAGAAGAAGGTCTCGTCGACCATCTCCGTGAGCGGCACGCTCGACGGCGGGCTCGTCCGCTACTACGGCATCTCGTCCGGCGGGCAGAGCGAGTCGCAGCCGCCCATGTTCCTGCTGTCCGACGGTGCCGTCCTCAAGAACGTCATCCTCGGCTCGGGTGCGGGCGACGGTGTCCACTGCACCGGCACGTGCACGCTCGAGAACGTGTGGTGGGAGGACGTCGAGGAGGACGCCGCGACGTTCAAGGGCACCTCGTCGTCGCAGGTCATGACCGTGAACGGCGGCGGCGCGCGCTCGGCGTCGGACAAGGTCTTCCAGCACAACGGCCCCGGCACGTTCGTCATCAAGAACGTCCAGGTCTCCGACTTCGGCAAGCTCTACCGCTCGTGCGGCAACTGCTCCAAGCAGTACGCCCGCACGGTCGTGGTGCAGAACGTGCAGGTGACCGCGCCCGGCAAGTCGCTGGTCGGGATCAACTCCAACCTGGGCGACAAGGCGACGATCAGCGGCGTCACGATCATCAACGACTCGTCGAAGAAGATCGCGATCTGCGAGGAGTACAAGGGGGTGACCTCGGGCGAGCCGAGCAAGGTCTCGTCCGGGCCGTCCGCGGCGTGCGGGTACTCGACTTCGTCGATCACCTACCGCTGAGCCGTCCCGGCGCGGACCGGTGACCGGTCCCGCCTGACGTCCCGCACCACCGACGGCACCGTCCCACGCTCCCGGGACGGTGCCGTCGGTCGTCGACGGTCCGTCGTCACCCGCCCGACGCAGGCGGGGCCGTGCCGGCGGGCGTCGCCGCGGTCAGCGGGCGAAGCGCTCCGCGCGCTCGACGACGCGGCCCCGGTGCGCGGCCTCGTCCCACGTGTAGACCGTGCGGCCGTCGATGAGCACGTGCTCCGCGCGGGCGTGCACGTCGAGCGGGTCGCCCGACCACACGACCACGTCGCCGTCGCGGCCCGGCTCGAGCGCGCCGACGCGGCCGTCGAGCCCGAAGAACGACGCGGGGTTCGTCGTGAGCGCCTCGAGCGCGGTCTGCCGCGGCAGGCCCTCCTTGACCGCGAGCGTCGCCTGGTGCACGAGGAAGTTGATCGGCACGACAGGGTGGTCGGTCGTGATCGCGACGCGCACGCCCGCGGCCGCGATGGCCGCGAGGTTCTCGATCGCGCGGTCGCGCAGCTCGACCTTGGAGCGGCTCGTGAACATGGGGCCGAAGATCACCGGCACGTCGCGCTCCGCGAGCACGTCGGCGATCTTGTGCGCCTCGGTGCCGTGGTTCACGACCAGCCGGTAGCCGAACTCGTCCGCGAGGCGCAGCGCGGTCGCGATGTCGTCGTGCCGGTGCGTGTGCTGGTCCCACACGAGCTCGCCGTCGAGCACGCGCGCCAGGGTCTCGAGCGCGAGGTCGGCGGCGAACGGCTCGCCCTTGGTCGCCGCCGCGGCCCGCGCGGCCGCGTAGTGCCGGGCCTTCGTGAACGCCTCGCGGATGACCAGCGCCGTGCCGAGGCGCGTCGACGGGAGCTGCTTGCGCTCGCCGTACACGCGCTTCGGGTTCTCCCCCAGCGCCGACTTCACGCTCACCGACGCCGAGATCACCTGCTCGTCGACCGTGCGGCCGCCCCACGTCTTCATCGCGACCGACTGGCCGCCGATCGGGTTGCCCGAACCGGGCTTCACGACGACCGCCGTGATGCCGCCGACGAGGGCGTCGCGGAACCCCTCGTCCTCGATGTTCACGGCGTCGACCGCCCGGACGCCTGCGGTGTTGGGCGTGACCATCTCGTTGGTGTCGTTGCCGGCGGTTCCCTCGCCCTCCTCGTGGAGGCCGACGTGCGCGTGCCCGTCGATGAACCCGGGCAGGACCCAGCGCCCGGTCGCGTCGATCACGCGCGTCCCCTCGGGCACCTCGACGTCCGCGCCGACCGCGGCGATCCGGCCGTCGACCACGTGCACCGTGCCGCCCTCGACCGGCGGCCCCGACACCGGCACGACGTAGCCGCCGGTGATCGCGACGGTGCGGTCCGGACGCTGGGCAGGGGACGGCGACGAGGTGCTGGTGGTCATGTCGTCCACCGTACGTCGCCGCCGCCCGACGCCTCGGGTCGGGCGGCCGCGGGCCCGGCGCCGGCCCGGGGGTGCGCC
>NZ_BHYL01000200.1 GCF_003851725.1 Cellulomonas algicola
CGACCGGCACGCGACGCGGGGTGAGTCAGCGGGACGTGCCCAGGCGCTCGCCGGTCGGTGCGGGCACCGGGGCGGTCGATGCGGGCGTGGGCCCGGTCGGTGCGGGCTCCGGCGCGGGGACGCGGGCCCGCCGCCGTCCGACCGCCCGCCCGGCGCGCTGCGACAGCCGGTGCGACGGGCGTTCGACGACGACGTAGAACAGCGCCGCGCACGCGAGCGACACGGGGACCGCGACGGCGACCGTCAGCCCGGGACCGACGGTCGCGGTCCACGCGATCGCCACAGCCGTCACCACGGGCTCCTGCACGAGGTAGAGGCTGAACGAGCGCGTCCCGAGCCACTGCACGGGCGGGGACTCGAGGAGGCGGCGGAGGACCGGCCCGTGCCACGCGCAGAACACCGCGAGCGTCGCGCCGGCGACCCCGGTCGTGTGCCCGACCGCGGCGACGAGCTCGCTCGGCGTCGCGACGAGGAAGATCAGCCAGTAGGCGCTCACGGCGACCACGACACCCGCGTACGCGAGCGTCCACCCGTGTCGGCGTGCGTCGAGCGCGGCCGCGAGCCGGTGCAGGCGGTCCCGCTCGAACGCCATGACGACCCCGAGCCCGAAGACGGGCAGGTACCGCAGGGGGCCGAGCGAGTTCACGACCCACCCCACGCCGACCAGGGCGAGCAGGAGGACCGCGACCGCGGGCAGCCACCGGCGCAGCAGGCGCGCGACCAGCAGGTACACCGGCAAGAGCAGCGAGAACCAGACCTCCCACTGGAGCGTCCAGAGCGACCCGTTGAGCGCGTCGACGCCGCCCAGCAGGAGCGCGTCGCGCGGCACCCCGGACGGCGACCACGACTCGCGGTGCTGCAACCACGTCGACCCGACGCCCTGGTGCCGGTCGACCAGGACGGCCGTGACCCACGCGAACGCGAGCGAGCCCCACACGGGGAGGTAGAGGCGCAGGAGCCGGCGCACGTAGTAGACGTCCCAGCGGGCGGGCGCGCCCGACGCGGCGGGGAGGGCGAGCACGAGCCCGGACAGCACGAAGAACACGAAGACGGCGCTGGTGCCGTCCCACAGCAGGTGCAGCGGCGTCGCCGTGAGGAACCACTGCCACGTCCACGGGTCGAACCGCACGGGGTCCTTGAGGTACGGGCCGAGGAGGACCGCGGACGTCAGGAAGCTGTGGTGGACGACGACGACCAGGGCGGCGACGCCGCGCAGTCCGTCGAGGGACGCGAGGCGCCGCGAGTCCGGCCGGGGCGGTCCGACGGGCGTGTGCGTCACGCCAGACGACGCTAGACGAATGTCCGGGTGGTGTGTCCGGATCGTCCGGATATCACCCGGTCGACGTGAGCGTGCGGCACACGTCGAGCAGCCGCGACCGCAGCGCGTTCCCCTCGGCTGCGTGCTCGCGCTGACGCCGGACGTACTCGGCCTTGCCGTCGACCGTCTCGATCGCGACCGGCGGCAGCCCGTAGGCCGTCACGTCGTACGGGGAGGCCTGCATGTCGAGCGTGCGGATGCGCCGCGCGAGGGCGAAGCAGTCGAGCAGCAGCGCGCCGGGCACGGCGGGCCCGAGCTTGAGCGCCCACTTGTAGACGTCCATGCCGGCGTGCAGGCAGCCCGGCTGCTCGAGCGCGACCTGCTGCTCGCGCGTGGGCTGCAGGACGTTGCGTGCGACGGCCTCGGGCGTGAAGAAGCGGAACGCGTCGAAGTGCGAGCAGCGGATCCGGTGCGACTCGACGACCGCGTCGGTCCCCGCGCCGCCGAGCCGCAGCGGCAGCGGGTGGCGGTGCGCGTCGTCACCCTCGCGGTAGACCATCGCCCACTCGTGCAGCCCGAAGCAGCCCGTGAACGCGGGCCGGTCGAGCGTGGCGGACAGCAGCCCGGCGACGAACCGCACGGTGTCGCCGCGGTCGGCGAGGAACGCGTCGACGTCGAGCGCGACCGTGCCGTCGTCGGTCACCGCGTACCAGCGCCACTGCGCGTGCGGTGCGGGGACGTCGTCCGCGGGCGCGAGCCCGACACCGGGTCCGGGGTGCCACCGGCGCAGCGTCGCGGGCTTGGTCGGGTAGTACTCGAACAGGAAGTCCTCGATCGCGTGCCGCTCGCCGCGCGCGCGCCGCTCGCGGTGGCCGGCCGTGAACGCGTCGGCCCGCTCGGCGTGCGCGGCCGCGAGCGCCTGCCACCGGGCGGCGGGC
>NZ_BHYL01000201.1 GCF_003851725.1 Cellulomonas algicola
GCGCCCGCCCGCGGCACCCGCCGCCGCGACGGCGACGACGCCCGCGAGCCCGACCCGCGGGTGCCGCAGCAGCACGTACGCGCCCGCCCCCGCGGCGGCCACGCCGCCGAGGAGCGCCCACCGCAGAGGCCCGGGCCGGCCGACGTAGCCGTCGACGAAGGTCGTGCCGCGGAAGTACGACTGGCGCACGAACCCGCGCATCCCCGCCCGACCGTGGTAGCGGAAGGCGAACTGGGGGGCGAGCCACATCCGCTCGTGCTCGGCGACGTCGCGCAGCATGCGGGTGTCGTCGCTCGACAAGGAGTCGTCGTCGTACAGCGACGCGAAGCGCGACATCGCGTCGAGCAGGAGCTGCCGGGGGGCCACCAGGCAGCCGGTGCCCTTGGGGTAGAGGTCGAAGTCCTCCGACCCGAACGACAGCAGGCGCGGGTCGGCGGTGTACCGCCGCCAGCCGATCTTGACGAGCCCTGCCCAGAACGCGGCGTACGGGTTGCCCGCCGTCTCGACGTCCACGTGGCCGACCCAGACGCGACGCTGCGGGTCCTCGCGCGTCGCGGCCCGCACCCACGTGAGCGAGGGCTCCTCGACGATCACCCGGCTGTCGAGCAGCAGCACGCTCTCCTCGCGGGCGGCGCGGACGCCCGCGAGGCGTGCCGCGAGCCGACCCGAGTTGGGCTGCGTGACGACGCGGACCTCCCCACGCGCCTCCCGCTCGCGGAGCACCTCGGGCGTGCTGTCCGTGCTGCCGTCGTCGACGACCACGACGTCGAGCGCGATGTCGGCGGCCCGCGCTGAACGCAGCAGCGCGTCGAGGCAGCGGTCCACCCACGACTCCTCGTTGAAGACGGGGATCACGACGCTCAGGCGCGCGAGGGGGTCGACGGTGGGGGAGGTGGGGACGTTGGTCACGCGCGCAAGGCTACGGGAGGAGGTCCGGCGAGTGGGCGGCCCGGGAGCGGTACCGAGGAGGGTCCGCGGGTGGCCTGTCGGACCCGGTCGCTCCGTTATTGTGGGGCGCGCGCCGGGCCGAGGCGTGCGTCGGGTGAAGGGCAACCAGTGTTCGCGATCATCGTCGGGACGACCGCCGAGCTCATCAAGATGGCTCCCGTCTACCACGAGCTGCAGGACCGGGGGCACGCCGCGGAGATCTGGTACACCGCGCAGCACGTCGAGGAGCTGGAGCCGTCGCTCGCCGACCTCGGGCTGCCGGACATCGCGGAGTGGCTGGTGCCGCGCGAGGGCGCCGCGAACCTCTCCCGGCCCGCGGAGGTACCGGGCTGGGTGCTGCGCGTCGCCACGACGGTGCTGCGTCGGCGGGCCGCGCTGCGACGTCGGCTGTTCTCCGACCGCACCGCGCCGGTCGTGCTGGTGCACGGTGACACGTTTACCGCGGTCGTCGGCTCGCTCGTCGGGAAGGTGCTCGGCGCGCGCGTCGCCCACGTCGAGGCCGGCATGCGCAGCGGCAACATCTTCAACCCGCTGCCGGAGGAGCTGAACCGGCGTGCGGTCGCGCACCTCGCCGACGTGCACTTCGCCCCGACCGCGAACGAGGCGCGCAACCTTCGCCGCCGCAGGGGCGCGGTCGTGACAACCGGCGCGAACACGGTGCTCGACTCGATGCGGATGGCCCTCAGCAAGCCGGCCGAGGCATCGATCCCGCTGCCCGAGCGGTACGGCCTGGTGACGCTGCACCGGTTCGAGCTGGTGCGTCAGGAGGACGTGTACCGACGCTCGCTCGAGGTGCTGCGCGACGCCGCCACGGACGAGGTGCCGATCGTCTGCCTGACTGGTGCGTCCGAGCGTGAGCGCATCGACGCGTACGGTCTGCGCGACCTGTTCGACGGCACCCGGTTCCTGCTCGCGGACAAGCTGAGCTACATCCGGTTCCAGCCCGTGCTCGCGCACGCCGAGTTCGTGGTCACCGACAGCGGCGGCGTCCAGGAGGAGACCAACTTCATGGGCATCCCGTGCGCGGTGCACCGCACGCACACGGAGCGCCATGTCGGCGAGGGCACCCAGATGGTGCTGACCCGGTACGACGTGGACGTGCTGCGCGACTTCCTCGCTCACCACGAGCAGTACCGGTCGGCGTCGCGCCTCGACGAGTACCGACCGAGCGGTGTCGTCGTCGACACCCTCGAGCTGATGGTCGGCGCGCCGGCCGCCGCGGCCGACTGAGACGCAATGCCGCCGATCGACGGGCGGCGACCATGAGGGCCGGCGTCGGTCGGCCCGCAACGGAAGGACATGCAATGGGTGCCACGATTCCCGCGGCGAAGCCGCTGATCGGGGACGACGAGCGCGCCGCGGTCGACCGCGTCATGCGCAGCGGGATGATCGCGCAGGGGCCGGAGGTGGCGGCGTTCGAGCGTGAGTTCGCGGACGCGCTCGTCGACGGTCGCGACTGCGTGGCGGTGAGCTCCGGGACAGCAGGTCTGCACCTCGGTCTCCTCGCCGCCGGCATCGGTCCGGGTGACGAGGTGATCGTGCCGTCGTTCACCTTCGCGGCGACGGCGAACTCGGTGGCCCTCACCGGCGCGACGCCGGTGTTCGCGGACATCGATCCCGTGACCTACTGCCTGGACCCGCAGCACGTCGAGTCGGTCGTCACGAGCCGCACGAAGGGCATCATGCCCGTCCACCTGTACGGGCACCCGGCCGACGTGACGGCGCTCGGCGCGCTGGCGGAGCGGCATGGCGTCCAGCTCTTCGAGGACGCCGCGCAGGCGCACGGCGCGCGCTGGCAGGGGCGCCGTGTCGGCACGTTCGGCTCGTTCGCGATGTTCAGCCTCTACCCGACGAAGAACATGACGTCCGGCGAGGGCGGGATGGTCTCGTGCGCGTCGCCCGAGCTCATTCGCGCCGTCCAGCTGCTGCGCAACCAGGGCATGGAGCGCCGGTACGAGAACGAGGTCGTCGGCTTCAACGCGCGCATGACCGACCTGCACGCGGCCATCGGCCGGGTGCAGCTCGGGAAGGTCGATGCCTGGACCGAGACGCGACGCCGCAACGCACGCTTCCTGTCGGAGCACCTCGAGGGTGTGGGCGTGCCGGTCGTCGTCGACGGTGCGGAGCACGTGTGGCACCAGTACACGATCCGCGTCGAGCAGGACCGTGACGGCTTCGCCGCCGCGCTGCTCTCGGAGCACGGCGTGGGTTCGGGCGTGTACTACCCGGTCCCGAACCACGAGCTCCCGTCGTTCGGCCTGACGATCGACCTGCCCGAGACGCGCCGCGCGTCGCAGCAGGTGCTGTCGCTGCCCGTCCATCCGGCACTGTCGGACGAGGACCTCGAGCGCGTCGTCGCGGGTGTGAACGCGGTCGCGAAGGCGGGTGCCTGACGTGGCGGCGCTGCGCGCGGGCCTCATCGGCCTCGGGATGATGGGGCGCCACCACGCCCGGGTTCTGCGGTCGATCGACGGCGTCGAGCTGGTCGCGGTCGCCGACCCGGGTGGTGACCCGCACGGCGTCGCGCGCGACCTGGCGGTCGGCGACTCGGTGCAGTCGCTGGTCGACGCGCGCGTCGACTACGCGGTCGTGGCGGCGCCGACGGTGTACCACGAGGCGATCGGGCTCACGCTCGCCGACGCCGGCATCCACACGATGATCGAGAAGCCGCTCGCCACCGACGCCGACGCGGCGACGCGGCTCGCCAAGGCGTTCGCCGGGCGTGGTCTCGTGGGGGCCGTCGGGCACATCGAGCGGTACAACCCGGCGCTGCGCAGCCTGCGGGCGCGCATCGAGTCGGGCGACCTCGGCGAGGTCTACCAGATCACGACGCGACGCCAGGGCCCGTTCCCGAGCCGCATCGCGGACGTCGGTGTCGTGATGGACCTGGCGACGCACGACATCGACCTCACGGCGTGGGTCGCGCGGTCGCGCTACTCGACGGTCGCGGCGCACGTCGCCCACAAGAGCGGCCGCAGCCACGAGGACCTGGTGGCGTTCGTCGGCCTGCTCGAGAACGGGCTGGTCACGAACCACCTCGTCAACTGGCTGTCGCCTTTCAAGGAGCGGACCACGACGGTCTCGGGAGAGCGCGGCACCTTCGTGGCCGACACCGTCACCGCCGACCTGACGTTCCACGCGAACGGCACTGTCGAGACGACGTGGGACTCCCTGGTCGGCTTCCGCGGTGTGACGGAAGGCGGCTCGCAGCGGTTCGCCCTCGAGAAGCGCGAGCCTCTCCTCGTCGAGCACGAGGCGTTCCGCGACGCCGTGCTGGGCGTCGGGAACGACATCATCGCGATGGACGAGGGCCGTGACACCGTGCGCGTCGCCCAGACCGTGCTCGCATCCGCGGCGTCGGGCCGTACCCAGGAGTGCTGACCCGTTGAGGCGGGACCTCGCGCGACACGTGTGAGGTCCCGCCTGCGCGGACGCGCCCACCGTGGCACGGGCGTGACGCGACCGCACGGGTGGACGTTTCGCGACGGCCGGACGGGTCAGCCGGGAACACCCTCGTGGTCCGGGACTGCCGGCTCGACGTCTGCGCCGTCGCGTCGACGCGGACGCAGGCGGTCGGCCATGCGTTGCGCGGGTGCAGTCGTCGTGACGAACCAGACCAGGCCGCCGAGCGCGACCGCCGTGAGCAGGCCCAGCCCCGCGGCGAGCTCCGAGAAGTAGTACAGCAGGGGCATCACGAGCACGGGCGGCGCGAGCCCGATCGCGAGCGTCGGTGCGGCGATCAGCAGCACCGCGACGAGGCGAGCCCGGTGGGGACCCCGGCGCCACAGGGCGATGCCGATGCCCACGGCAGCGAACGCGATCATCGCCGCGAAGTGCCACACGACGAACGCGCCCTTCTCGAGGTAGAGCCGGACCGCCGTCGTGGGGTGCTTGCGGACGATCTCCTCGTACTCGCCGCGCATGATCTCGTCGAACTCGACGCTGCCGATGAGCACGTCCGGGTCGACGGCCCGTGCGACCTGCCAGCCGTACTCGTCGGACCAGGGGATGCCGAACGGGGACGGCTCACCGTTGACCGGCGTGGGGTACGAGAGCCCGAGGTACATGGAGTGCCAGAGCGCGTGCGCGGTCGGCAGCTCGTTCACGGGCATGCCCGTGAGCTCGGCACGGTCGGCGTCGATCGACCGCATCGCCCCGATCGGCACGAGCGCAGCGATCGCGACCGCCACCGCCGCCGCGGCAGCGGCCCGCCACCAGCGCGCACGGCCCGAGCTGTGCAGCCACCACAGGATGCCGATGCCGAGGGCGGTCCCCATCCCGGACATCGACCGCGCGAGGTTGCTCACGCCGCTGAGCAGCGCGAGCACGACGCTCACCCCGACCAGCACGCTCGTGCGCATCCGCACCGTGCTGAGCGTGAGCAGCAGCGTGAGCGACAGGAAGACGAGCGACGCACCGATGCCGTACAACGCGTAGACCGGCGTGGGCGACCCGGCGTCCGAGAGTCCGTACTCCGTGCCCACCAGCGGCGTGCCCCGGTTGAGCAGGTACACCACCCCGGGCAGCGCGATGAGCGCGAGGCCCGCGCGCGGGCGGCCCAGCACGCGCGCCACGCCCAGCGGCAGGATCAGCAGCGGCAGTGCGACGAGGCCCGCGACCGCGAGGCGCAGGCCGGGGTAGGGGGACTCCGAGCCGGTCACGTGCGACATGAGCGCGGCGACGAGGTACGCGCCGGGGTCCTCGTCCCACGTGGCGGGGCTGTACTCGCCCGCGCCGGGGATCTGCGTGTACCAGGACCCGGTCCCAGTCTCCTTCGCGAGCAGGACGCCGGTCTCCTGGTACGTCCGGTAGCTCTCCCGCAGCTCGAGGTCGCGGGCGCCGTGCCAGCCGTAGTCCGGGCCGGTCACGACCGACAGGAACGTACCGACCGACAGCAGCAGGCCGACGCCGAGGAGCAGCAGGGTCCGTCCGCGCGACCACGGCCCGGACGTCGGTCTCGCGGGCGAGGGCGTCGCGTCGGGCTCGGCCTCGGCGGCGTGCGCTCGCTCGGGTCCGGTGGGTTCTCCCGCAGCCAAGGACGCCTCCAGACGGGCTTCGTGGCGCCACGGGTTCCTCGCACGCGGTGCGGCGCGTGCGTGCGCCGGCGTCTCCCGCGTCGCGACGCGGCGACGGACCAGGGTACCCCAGCGGGGTGCGCCGAACCCGTTCCCTTGCGGCCGCGGAGCGCCGGGGAGCGGCGACCCGGCTGGTACCTTGGTCGCCGTCTCACGGCCGCCGGGGCCGTGGCCGACAGGAGCGCAGGGTGAGTGGAAGGACCGATCTCGTGACCGATCCGGCTCGTGCGGACGGTGCACCGGCCGCGGCCCCTCATCGGTTCGGCTTCGTGCTGGCGGGGGGCACGGGGACGCGGCTCCGGCCCTACACCTCGGTGCTGCCCAAGCCGCTGATCCCCCTCGGGACCGAGTCCATCCTCGAGCGGGTGCTGCGCGGGTTCGCCGCGGCCGGCCTCGAGGACGTCGTCATCAGCGTGGGCTACCTCGGGCATCTCGTCGAGGCCGTCATCGGGGACGGTGCGTCGCGCGGGATGCGGGTCGAGTACACGCGGGAGGAGTCCCCGCTCGGCACCGCAGGCGCGCTCGCCCTCATCCCGTTCGACGTCGCCGACGACGACGTGGTCCTCGTGGTGAACGGCGACACGCTGACGTCGCTCGACATGGGAGACCTGCTCGACTGGTTCGAGAGCTCGGGTGCGGACGCCGCGATGGTCTGCGTGGAGCGGGCGGTCACGATCGACTACGGGGTCGTCGTGGCCGCCGACGACGGCACGCTGGTCGACATCCACGAGAAGCCGACGACGCGCAACCTGCTGAGTACCGGCATCAACCTGCTGCGGGGCCGCGCGCTGCGTCGCCTCCCGGCCGGCCGCGTGGACATGCCCGACTTCCTGCTCGGCCTGGTCGCCGACGGCCGGACCGTGCTGTGCCGGCGCACCGACGACCTGTGGATGGACCTGGGCCGTGTCGAGGACCTCGAGGCCGCGCACGACATGATCGAGCGCGGGGTCCTGTGACGACCGTCCTCGTCGGCGCGAGCGGTCACCTCGGCACGGTGGTCGCCGACCTGCTCGGCGACGTCGTCGCGGTGCCGGCGCGCGACGTGCTCGAACGTGGCCCCGACGCGATGCGCGGCGTCGTGCGCCCCGGTGCCGTGGTCGTCAACGCGGCGGGCGCGCGACGCGGCGAGCCCGAGGCCCTGCGGCGGCTGAACGTCGAGCTCGTCGCGGCGTTGGTGACGGTCGTCGACGAGACGTCCGGCCACCTCGTCCAGCTGGGATCGGCCGCCGAGTACGGCACCGCGCAGCCGGGCGGCCTGTGCGCGGAGGACGCCGAGCCGGCCCCCGAGTCCCCCTACGGCGTGACGAAGGCCGAGGGCACGCAGTGCGCGCTCGCGTCCGGGCGGGCGACCGTCCTGCGAGTGTTCAACGTCGCGTCCGAGCCGCCGCAGGACGGCACGCCCCTCGCGGACGTCGTCGCCCGGGTCGCCCGTGCGCGCGCGGGGTCGCCGGTCGAGCTGATCTCCGCCGCGACGGTGCGCGACTGGGTCCGGCCGTCGTTCGTGGCGCGCAGCGTCGAGCGCGCGGTCCGCCTGCGCCCCGTGGGCGTCTTCAACGTGGCCTCGGGCGAGGGCGTGGCGATGGGCGACGCCGTCGCCGGCGCGCTCGACCTCCTGGGTGTGCCCGCGGGTGTCCACGACCTCGCGGCGGCCCCGGCGAGCACGGTCGTCGGTACCGCCGACCTCTGGCGCTCCACGTCCGGCCTCGCGGAGGCCGTCACCACATCCGACCTCGCTGCGCTCGTCGCGCGGCACGCGCGGGCGACCGCCGACCTCCCCGAGGAGTACTGAGTGTCAGCACCGGCCCGTGACCTGGACGCGCACGCCCGTGCCGTCACGTCGCGCGACGTCTCCGCGTTCGCCCAGGCGTGGGACGCGCGGTCGGCGCACGTCGACGACGCGGTGCGGGGCGCCCGCATCCTCGTCACCGGCGGCGCCGGGTTCATCGGCGGCCAGACGCTGCGGCTCCTGCTCGCGCGGCGCCCGGCGCTGGTCGTCGTCGCGGACACCTGGGAGAACGGTCTCGCGGAGCTCGTGCGCGACCTGCGCTCCGAGGGGGCGATCCTGCCGGGCACGCGCTTCGAGCCGCGACTGGTCGACGTCACGACGCCGCTGATCGAGCGCGTGGTCGTCGACGACGGTCCGTTCGACATGGTCCTCGCGTTCGCGGCCGCGAAGCACGTGCGCACCGAGCGCGACGCCGTCTCGGCGCTGCACATGCTCAACGTCAACGTCAACGGGACGCTGCGGACCCTGCGCGCCGTGGCGGACGCGAACGCCGACGCACGCCTCTTCATGGTCTCGACGGACAAGGCCGCCGACCCCTCGAGCCTCATGGGCGCGAGCAAGCGTGTGATGGAGGAGGCGGTCCGGGTCGAGCTGCCGCACGCCACCACGACGCGGTTCGCGAACGTCGCGTTCTCGAGCGGCTCCCTCCTCGAGAGCTGGCTCATCCGGCTGGCCCGCGGCCAGGTGCTGCCCGTCCCGGCGGAGACACGCCGGTTCTTCGTCCGTCCGATCGAGGCGGGTGAGATCTGCCTGCTCGCGGCGACGGCTGAGCCGGGATCGGTGGTCGTGCCCACCGAGGGCGTCGTGGAGTCGACGCTGCTCGAGGACGCGCTCGACCGGATGCTGGCCGCGATGCAGCTACCGTCGCGCCGTGTGACCGACGACGACGCGGTGGGGTCGAGCGACGACGAGGTCGTCCGGGTGCTCGTCACGGCGCGCGACACGGCGGGCGAGAAGGCGGCCGAGGTGTTCGCGGGCGCCGACGAGCGCACGACGCCCTGGCTGCCCGGCGTGGACCTCGTCCGGACGTCGCCCGCCCGTCCCGCGGCGCTCGACGTGGCTGCCTGGGTCGCCGCCGCACGCGACAGCGCGCACGGTCCGACGGTCGCGGAGATCGCCGCGCGCGTCGCCGAGGCGGTGCCGGAGTTCGGGCACGTCACCAGCGCCCGCCGACTCGACGATCGGATCTGACGACGATGACGGACCAGCACAAGCGCACCCTCGACGTGGTCGTGCCGCTGTACAACGAGGCGGAGGGGATCGACCAGTTCCACGCGGTGCTCGTCGACGTCCTCGAGTCGGTCGGCGACCGGTACGAGTGGTCGGTCGTCTATGTCGTCGACCCGAGCTCGGACGGGACGTCGGAGCACGTGCGGCAGTTCGTCGCGCGTGACGAGCGCGTGCGCGCCGTGCTCCTGCTGCGTCGCGCGGGCCACCAGATGTCGCTCGTCGCGGGCATGGAGCAGACGACGGCCGACGCGGTCATCACGATGGACGGCGACCTGCAGCACCCGCCGGAGCTCATCCCGCGGATGCTCGAGCTGTTCGAGTCCGGCGTCGACGTCGTGCAGACGGTCCGCGCCAAGACGCACCAGCAGGGCGTGCTGGGCCGGACGGCGTCCCGCGGCTTCTACCGCGTGATGCGCCGGCTGTCCGAGGTGTCGATCGTCGAGGGCGGTGCCGACTTCCGACTGATGTCGGCGCGCGTCGTGCGGATCCTCACGCGGGAGATCCCCGAGAGCGACCGGTTCCTGCGGGGGCTCATCCCGTGGTTGGGCGTCCCGACCGAGACGCTCGAGTTCACTGCGCCCGCTCGGGCCGCAGGGCGGAGCAAGTACTCCTTCGGGCGGAGCCTGTCGCTGGCTGCGTCGGGGCTCGTGTCGTTCAGCAAGGCGCCGCTGCACGTGGGCATCGTGCTCGGTGCCGTCGTGAGCCTGCTGGGGCTCGTCGCGGGGCTCGTCGCCCTGGTGATGAAGCTGTCGGGCGCAGGCATCCCCGAGGGGTGGGCGACCCTGGTGGTGCTGGTCGCGATCCTGTCCGGCGTCCAGCTCATGACCCTGGGGCTGATCGGGCTGTACGTCGGTGTGATCTTCGACGAGGCGAAGAAGCGACCGCAGATCCTGGTCGACGAGCTCGTCGTGGGCCGGACGCAGGGACCGGCGGGCGTCCGCTCGCAGGACCTGCCGGTGATCACCCGACCGGCACCCGGCGAGCGCCGGCCTGCGGACCGCCCGACCGCCTGAGCTCGCGGCGCGTCAGTGCGTCGTGCGTGTCGGGGACGGCGACGCGCGCCGGAACACGATGCGGTTCAGCAGCAGGAAGTTCCACGTCGCGACGAGGGCCATGCAGATCGCCTTCGCGACCCACGGGACGAGACCGGCGGAGACCAGCACGCTGATGATCGCGGACGTCGCCGCGACGTTGACGAGCGCGAGTGCCACGTAGGCGCCGAGCTGCGCCGTCACGGGCGTGGTGTGCTCGCCCGCGAACGTCCACAACCGGTACCCGGCGAACGACGTCAGCAGCCCCAGGACGAAGCTCAGGACGTTTGCCGCGACGACCGGCAGACCGGCGCGCGCCAGGAGCTCGAACGTCCCGAGCTCCAGCAACGCCGCGCCGCCGCCGACCACGATGAACCGCAGGAGCGTCGCGTGCGTCGCGACCAGCCGGCGCACGCGCGCTCCCGGGGCGGTCATTGGGCGAGCAGGCCGAGCAGGTACGACCCGTAGCCCGACTTCACGAGCTTCTCGGCGCGCTCGCGCAGGTCGTCGTCGGAGAGGAACCCGCGACGCCACGCGACCTCCTCGGGCGCGCCGACCTTGAGGCCCTGCCGGTGCTCGATGGTCCGGACGTAGTCGGACGCCTCGAGGAGCGAGTCGAACGTGCCGGTGTCGAGCCAGGCGGTGCCGCGCGGCAGCACCTCGACCTGGAGGCGGCCCTGCCGCAGGTACTCGCGGTTGACGTCGGTGATCTCGTACTCGCCGCGCGCGGACGGCTTCAGGTCGCGTGCGATCGCGACGACGTCGTTGTCGTAGAAGTAGAGGCCCGGTACCGCGTACGACGACTTGGGCTGCGCGGGCTTCTCCTCGAGCGAGAGCGCACGGTTGTCCGCGTCGAACTCGACGACGCCGTAGGCCGTGGGGTCCGCGACGCGGTACGCGAACACCGCGCCGCCGTCGATGTCCTCGAAGCGCTGCAGCCGCGACCCGAGCCCGGGCCCGTAGAAGATGTTGTCGCCCAGCACGAGCGCGGCGCTGTCGTCGCCGACGAAGTCCGCACCCAGGACGAACGCCTGCGCGAGCCCGTTCGGCTCCGCCTGCACGGTGTAGCTGATCGAGATGCCGAACTGCGAGCCGTCGCCCAGCAGCCGGTGGAACTGCTCGGCGTCGTGCGGGGTCGTGATGACGAGGACGTCCCGGATGCCGGCGAGGATCAGCGTCGACAGCGGGTAGTAGATCATCGGCTTGTCGTACACCGGCACCAGCTGCTTGCTGACGCCCAGGGTGATCGGGTGCAGCCGGGTGCCGGAGCCGCCGGCCAGGATGATTCCGCGCATGGGGACACAGTCTGGCGCATCACCAGCGGCAACTCCTACTCGCCGGTCACGGGCGTCTCAGGTGCCCGCCTCCCCGGTCGGGGGTCGGTCGAGGCGCGTGACGACGAGGCCGGTGCCGGACAGCACGCGGACGGCGTCCTCGACACGCTCGGCGGGGACCCACGCGTGGTTCCACGCGAGCTCGTGGAAGCGGATGCGGTCGCCGACCACGGCCTCCCACGGGCTGAGGCGCACGTCGACGTAGCCGGCCGCCGCGCGCTCGGTCTCGAGCTCGCCGAACCGCGCGCCTCCCAGGACCTCGAGCACGACCCACGGCCTGCACTCCCGCAGCACCGTGCGCGCGCCGCGCAGGGTCCGCTCCTCGGCGCCCTCGACGTCGACCTTCACCACGCCGACCCGCGGCCGGCCGGCCGACGCCCACCAGCCGTCGAGGGTGACGGCGCGGACCTGGACCCGACGCAGCTCGCCGCCCTTGAACCCGGGGTCGGTCGAGGAACTCGTCTCGACCAGGCCCACGTCCGGCGGGACGTACAGGTCGAGCTGTCCCTCGACGTCGGAGACCGCGGCCTCGACGACGTGCACCCGCCTCCCGGTGGAGTTGAGCGTGAGGTTCTCGCGCAGCATCGCGGCCACGGGCGCGTACGGCTCGAACGCGTGGACGGTCGTGCCGGGAACGCTGGCCGCGACCAACGAGTAGACGCCGGTGTTCGCGCCGACGTCGACCACGGCGCCCCGGCGTTCGCGGACCGCTGCCAGCAGGACGTCCGGCAGCGGCCGCTCGTAGCCCCACCAGCCGCCCTGGCGGAACGCCTCGACCCACTGGTCGGTGCCGTTCCGGCGCAGGGCCTTGATGCGGCGGGCGCGCCACGCGGTCGCCGCGGCGGGCACGGTGACGGCGACGATCTCCCCGGCGGACCGGCGGCGGTCGGCCCGGTCCGCGAGGGTGTGGGCCCCGAGTCGCTCGAGCGCGCCGGCGACCCTGGGGTGCGCCGCGGCGGCCCCGAGCCGACGTCGCGCGGTGCGCAGCGTCCCGGTCATCCCACGGACGGTCACCGGGTCGCCGCCGTCAGGACAGGGTGGACCGCAGGGTGTCGAGCAGGTCGGCGTCCACGCGTTCCGGCCCGACGAGGCGTGCACGGGCGTCGGCGTCGTCGCGCAGCCGGGCGGCGACCGAGGTCGACGCGAGGACGAGGGACGCGTCGGCGGCCAGCGCCGCGACCGCGTCGAGGGCCACCGTCGCGTCGCGGGCCTCGCACAGCACGCGGCGCGCGTCGGGGGCGGGGGCGCGGGACGTCGCGAGCGCGACCAGCTCGGCGTGGGTCGCCTGCCAGTCCCGTGCCGCCCAGGCCGTGGCCGACGGGTCGACCGCGGGGACCCAGCCGAGCGCGTCGCCGTAGGTGCTCACCGCGGACGCCGCGTCCAGGGCCCCGCGCGGGAGGTCGTCGACGCGGCGGGCGAGGGCCGGGAGCGCGACCGCCACGACGGGCGCGGCACCGCCGGCGTGGTCGGCAGGACGGTCGGTGACGACGAGGTCGCTCCCGGTGCCGGCCACGGCGACGGTCGCACCGCAGCGCCAGGCCGCGAGGGCCCACACGACGGTCCGCCAGTGGCCGGGGAGGTCGAGCAGGACGCGCGTCCCGGGGCCCGCGTCGAACTCCTCGACGAGGAGGTTCGTGGTCTTGTTGACCCAGTTCTCGAGGACGGCTCCCGAGAGCTCGACGCGCTCGCCGCCGTCGCCGTACCACGTGAGCCGGGGACGGCCCGGATTCCGGGCGACGAGGGCGAGAAGTTCGGCGATGGTGGCTCCTGGCACGGCCTCAGCGTAGGCGCGACACGCCGTCTTCACCCGTGTGCCACAAGTTCACCCCGACATATCCGGGCAACTACCACGGCTCGGCTTGACGCCCTCGAACGACACGCGTGTAATTCCTGAGAAGAGATTCATGCGCGAGCACCACCACGCGGCGTCCTCCGGGAGCCGCTCTGCCGAGCCTTGAACGAACCGCACGAAAGACCCGCACGGAGGCACGCCATGTGGAACCTGCTCGACGACGACGACGAGACCTTCCCGAGCGACGCCCGGAAGCCGGCGGAACCCGCGTCGAACGTGCTGTCGCTCTTCGGAGCGCCCGAGGACGACGGGCCGATGGGGTGGCAGGAGCGTGCACTCTGCGCGCAGACCGACCCCGAGGCGTTCTTCCCGGAGAAGGGCGGCTCGACCCGTGAGGCGAAGCGCGTCTGCACCGGGTGCGACGTCCGGTCGGAGTGCCTCGAGTACGCGCTCGCCAACGACGAGCGGTTCGGCATCTGGGGCGGCCTGTCCGAGCGTGAGCGCCGCAAGCTGAAGCGCCGGGTCGTCTGACGCGTGTCGGTCGAGGGGTTCGCGGACCCCGGACGGCAGGATGGCCCGAGCATGACCGAGACCCTCCCGCCCGTGGACGCACCCACGACCACCGCACCCCTCCCGGTGACGACGCCGGTGACGGCGGTCGTCGTGACCCGGGGCCGGACGCGTTACCTGGACGACGCGCTCGCGGCCCTCGCCGCGTCGACCCGTCGTCCGGCGCGGGTGCTGCTGGTCGACGTCGCCCCGGACCTCGAGGTCGGGGGCGCCCTGGACGACGCCTTCGCGCGGCAGACCGGCTCGCCGCGGCCCCAGCTGCGCACCGTGCACGTCCCGGGCGCGCGGACCTTCGGGCACGCGGTGCGCGCGGCCCTCGCGGACCCGCAGGTCCGCGCCGACGGGCCGGCATCGACCTGGCTGTGGCTCCTGCACGACGACAGCGCCCCGGCCCCCGACGCGCTCGCCGAGCTCGTGCGCGCCGTCGGGCACGCGCGCTCGGTCGCGGTCGCGGGCGTCAAGCAGCGCACGTGGACCGACCCCGAGCGGCTGCTGGAGGTCGGCCTCCGCACCTCGCCGGCCGGGCGGCGGCTCACCGACGTCGCCCCGGGCGAGCTCGACCAGGGTCAGCTCGACGCGCGCGAGGACGTGCTGGGCGTGGGCCTGGTCGGCGCGCTCGTGCGGCGCGACGTGTGGGACGAGCTCGACGGCCCGGACCCCGCGCTCGGCCCGTTCGGCGACGGCGAGGACCTGTCGCGTCGCGCGCGCCTCGCGGGGCACCGCGTCGTCGTCGTGCCCGCGGCCGTCGTCCGGCACGCGCAGGCGACGTACCTCGGCCTCCGTGCCGAGGACGGTGAGCCCGTCGACCGCGACGGTGACGGCCTCGACGACGCGGGCGACCCGCACCGCTCGTACGCCGCGCGCCGCCGCGCCGCGGTGCACCGCCATCTCGCGGCCGTGCCGCTGCCCTGGCTGCCGTGCGCGGCCCTTCTGTTCCTCGCCGCGGGCCTGCTCCGCTCGCTCGTGCGGCTGGGCGCCAAGCAGCCCGGCCTGGCGGTCGACGAGCTGCGCGCCCCGGTCGCGGCGCTGCTGCGTCCCGACGCGGTCGCCCGGGCG
>NZ_BHYL01000202.1 GCF_003851725.1 Cellulomonas algicola
GTCCACCGACCAGGCGGCGCCCGCCGACCGAGGAGCCCCCGCCGACCGCGCCGCCCGCGCCCACCGCGAGGCCCCCGCCGACCCGTGCGCCCCCGAGGTCGCCCCGCCCGGGTCGTCGCCCGCGGCCGTCGCGTACCTCGCGGCGGTCGAGGCCACGTCGGCCGACCGCATGGCGCTCTCGGACCGCATCGAGTCGCAGGGCCGGAAGCTGTACGACGTGGACCTCGCGACCGAGGTCGCGATCGACGAGCGGTTCCTGGTCGACCTCCGGGCGATCACCTTCCCGCCCGAGGTCCGGCCCGAGGCCGACGCGTTCGAGGCGGCGCTCGTCGCGTACCTCGACTTCGTCCGGACCGCGGCCGCGCAGCCGGGCTACTACGGCGAGCACCCCGACGTCGCGACCGCGGTCAACAACGCGCGGGGGTCCGCGGGCTCCGCGCTGCGTGACGCCCTCGACCTGCCGCCGAACGGCTGCGTCGTCAACCGCCCCTGAGGTCGCACGTGTGGCGCTCGCGCGCACGCACGTCGTGCGGTCCCGTGCGTGCCCGGGCTCGCCGGCACCGGCGGCTCACCCGTCAGGCCGCCGGTCGCGGGCCCGCGTGCTGCGCGACCCACGCGTGCATCGCGATCGCGGCGGCCGCGCCCGCGTTGATCGAGCGCGTCGAGCCGAACTGGGCGATGTGCAGGACGTCCTGCGCGGCTGCGCGGGCGGCGTCGGACAGCCCCACCGACTCCTGGCCGAAGAGCAGCACGCACGCGCGCGGCAGCGGGTAGCCCTCGAGCGGGACGGAGCCGGGGAGGTTGTCGACGCCGAGCACGGGCAGGACCGTGCCGTCGCGACCCGCGGTGGACGCCCACGCGAGCAGGTCGTCGACCGTCGGGTGGTGCCGGACGTGCTGGTAGCGGTCGGTCACCATCGCGCCGCGACGGTTCCAGCGACGGCGGCCCACGACGTGCACCTCGGCCGCCAGGAACGCGTTCGCGGTGCGGACGACCGAGCCGATGTTGAGGTCGTGCTGCCAGTTCTCGATCGCGACGTGGAACGGGTGGCGGCGCGTGTCGAGGTCCGCGACGACGGCCTCGACCGTCCAGTAGCGGTACCGGTCGACGACGTTGCGCCGGTCGCCGTGCGCGAGCAGCTCCGGGTCGTAGCGGGGGTCGAGCTCGCCGCTCGCGGCGTCGCGTGGCCAGGCGTCCGGTCCGCCGGGCCACGGCCCGACGCCCACGTCCGCGGCTGCGTCCGACGGGCGGTCGCCGTCGGGCTCGTCGCCGTGCGTCACGCGTCGCCCGCGTCCGTGCCGACGAGCCTGGCTGCCGCGGGCGACCGGTCCACGGCGGTCAGGCGGTACCGACGGCACGGCACGTCGACGCTCACACCCGGGGCGACCTCGACACGGTGGTCGAACGGGCCCTCGTCGGCCCAGCCCTGACGCTCGTAGAAGCGGCGGGCGCGTGCGTTGCCCGGGACGACCGCGAGCCAGGGGTGGGCATGGCCGGCCTCGGCGGCGACGCGGGCCGCGTCGGCGAGCAGCGCCGCCGCGACACCGGTCCCTCGTGCGCTCGCGTCGACGTACACCTGGTCCACCTGGTCGCCGATCGTGGTGGCGAACCCCACGACGTCCCCGCCCAGCACCGCCACGCGGGTGTGGGGCACGAGGCCCGGGGCACGGTCGACGAACGACTGCGGGGTGCGGTGCCGGCTCACCTCCGCGGGGACGTGCCCGTCGTGGCCGTCGTGCCAGCCGGTCGCCCAGATCCGCGCCAGCCGGGCCGCGTCGTCCGGGACCGCGTCGCGGAGCCTGACCGTGTCGGGCTCGCCGCCCGGGAGCGCGTCGTGGAGCGGGTCGCGCGGGCCGTGGCTCATGCGCCGGCCGTCCGGGCCAGCCACTCGTCGTACGTGACACGGCCGTAGCGGGCGTCGGGGGCGGTCGCGTCGCCGGACGAGAAGAACGCACCGTAGCCGGGGACCGGGAGGCCCACCGGGACGCGCCGGCTGCGGTGCGCGGCGGCCCAGCGGCGTGCGAGGTCGGCACCGTCGACCTCCTCGGGGCCGGCCACGGTGACCGTCCGCCGACCGGGCTCGCCCTCGTCGCGGGCCTCCCCGTCGAGCGGGGCGTCGAGCGCCGCGGACACGTCGAGGAGCGCCCGCGCGACGTCGGTCACATCGATCGGCTGGAGCCGCGCGCCGCGCAGGTACGGCACGGTGCCGAGGCGGGTCAGCGCGCCGACGAGCGTGGGACTGCCGAAGAACCGGTCGAAGAAGTCGTGGAACTGCGCGGCGCGCACGAGCGTCGTCGGGACGGCGCTCGCCTGGTAGACGCGCTCCTGCGCGACCTTGGTGCGGTAGTAGCCGATCGCGGCCCCGCGGTCGACGTTGACGATCGAGAGCACGACGGCCAGGCCGACGCCCGCGTCGCGGGCCGCGAGCGCGATCGACGCCGCCCCGGCCGTCAGCACCTTCGCGGTCGCGGGCGTCTCGCCGTTGACCGTGTCGACCACGACGTCGGCACCGTCGAACGCGGCGCCGAGCCGCTCGGGCGCGTCCGCCGCGACGGCGTCCGCGGCCACGTACTCGGCGCCGACGACCTGCCGGGGCGCCGGCGGCACGTGGCGCGACACCGACCGCACGCGGTGCCCCCGCCGCAGCGCCTCCTCGACGACGGCCCGCCCGGCGAGCCCCGTCCCTCCCACGACCACGACCGTCCGCTGCGTCATGCCCCGATCATGCCGCTGCCCTCCCGCGCCGACGACCAGCGAGCTCGTCACATCGCGCCGAGCTCGTCAGCCGGGGAGCGGCGAGCTCGGCACGGACCGACGAGGTCGGCGGCGCGCTGGGGGAAGGCGGCGGGAGACGGGTGGGTCGTCCCGGTGGGCGCGAGGGGCGGTGGTGGGGCCGCGTCGCGACGCGGCGTCAGGCCGTCGTCACCTCGAGCTCGACGACCGCCCACGACAGGGCGGGCAGGCGGACGGTCGCCGTCGAGCCGTCGACCTGGACGTCGTCGAGGGGCACGAGGCCGACCGCGTCGGGGCGGTCCTGCGTGCTCGCGGTGAACCGGTCGCCGCCCTCGGGGATCGTCAGCACCTCGGCGCGGGTCACGCGCGCACCCGTCCAGCCGCGCAGGTCGACGGTGACGTCGGCGGCGGCGTCGAGGCCGCGGTGCGCGAGGAACAGCGCGACGCGCCCGTGCTCCTCGTCCCACGTGGCGGAGGCGTCGACGAGGTCGGTGTCCCCGAACTTCCCGGCGTCGTACCGGTCGGAGGTCGCCGCCACCCGCAGGATCTGCCCGTGGGCCAGCGCCGACATCCGCGCGAACGGCCAGAAGATCGACTGCCGCCACGCGGGCCCACCGGGCTCGGACCGGATGGGCGCGATGACGTTGACGAGCTGCGCCTGGTTGGCGACCTTGACGCGGTCGCCGTGCCGCAGGAGCGAGTTCAGGAACGTGCCGACGACGACGGCGTCGGTGACGTCGTACTCGTCCTCGATGATGCGCGGGTGCTCGCGCCAGACGCCCTCGCGCTCGATGACGTGCGGCTGGTCGGGGGTGTCCTTCCCGCGCTGGTACCAGACGTTCCACTCGTCGAACGAGAGGTTGATGCGCTTGGTGTGCTTCCCGGCGGCCCGCACGGCGTCGGCGGTCGCGACCACCGACTCGATGAAGTGGTCCATGTCGACGGCCGACGCGAGGAAGGACGCGTGGTCGCCCCCGTCCTCCTGGTAGTAGGCGTGCAGCGAGACGTAGTCGACGTACTCGTACGCGTGCCGCAGGACGGTCTGCTCCCACGTGCCGAAGGTCGGCATGCCGGAGTTCGACGACCCGCACGCGACGACCTCGATCGTCGGGTCGACGAGCCGCATGGCCTTGGCGGTCTCCTGCGCGATCCGGCCGTACTCCTCGGGCGTCTTGGCGCCCATCTGCCACGGGCCGTCCATCTCGTTCCCGAGGCACCACAGCCGGATGTCGAAGGGTTCCGGGTGCCCGTTCGCGGCGCGCAGGTCGGACAGCGCGGTGCCGCCGGGATGGTTGGCGTACTCGACGAGCTGACGCGCCGCCTCGACGCCGCGCGTGCCGAGGTTGACGGCCTCCATGACCTCGACGCCCGCGACGCGCGCCCAGTCGACGAACTCGTGCAGCCCGAACGCGTTGGTCTCGACGGTGTGCCACGCGCCGTCGAGACGCCGCGGGCGCTGGTCGACGGGCCCGACGCCGTCCTCCCACCGGTACCCGGACACGAAGTTGCCGCCGGGGTACCGGACGACGCTCACGCCCATCTCGCGGACGAGGTCGAGCACGTCGGTGCGGAAGCCGCGCTCGTCGGCCGCGGGGTGCCCGGGCTCGTAGATGCCCGTGTAGACGCACCGGCCCATGTGCTCGACGAACGAGCCGAAGATCCGGCGGGGCACCTCCCCGACGGTGAAGTCGCGGTCGAGGACGAGTCGTGCCTGGGTCATGGGTCTCCTCAGGGTGCTGCGGGTGGTGCGCGGTGCGGGGAGGGCGGCGGCCCGGCGGGTGGTCCGGGCCGCCGCCGGGGACGTCACTGACCGCCGAAGCCGGTGGTCGAGAAGCCCTTGATGATCTGCCGCTGGAAGAACAGGAAGACGACGATCAGCGGCAGCGCGGCGAGCACGGCGGACGACATCGTCTGCGCGTACTGCAGCCCGTACGCGCTCTTCACGGTCTGCAGGCCGACGGGCAGGGTCATCAGCGAGGCGTCGCTCGTGATGATGAACGGCCACAGGAAGTTGTTCCACGCGCCGATGAACACGATGATCGACACGGCCGCGAGGATGGGTCGCGACAGCGGCAGCACGACCGACCAGAACACCCGGAGGCGTCCGGCGCCGTCGATCCGGGCGGCGTCCTCGAGCTCGACGGGCACCTGCTCGAAGAACTTCTTGAGGACGAACACCATGGCCGGGTGCACGACCTGCGGGAGGATGATCGCCCAGTACGTGTCGACGAGGTTGAGCGTGAGCATCTCGTAGAACAGCGGGACGATCAGCACCGGCGGCGGCACGATGATCGACGCGATGATCAGCCAGAACAGCCACCGGCGGCCGCGGAAGTCGATGCGGGCGAGCGCGTAGGCGGCCAGCGACGACACGGTCAGCGTGATGACCGTGATCGCGACGGCCGTGACCAGGCTGTTCCACGTCCAGAGCGGGATGTTCCCCTCGCGGAGCACGCTCGCGTACGCGTCGGTGGTGAACCCGTCGGACGGGAACCACGAGACGGGCGTGGCGGCCGCGGCGGTCTCGGACTTGAACGACGTGAACACGGCCCACAGGAACGGCAGCAGCCAGAACACGGCGAGGACGACGAGCGTGACGATCGCGAGGATCCGGCCCGGGCTGGCGAAGTGCTCGCCGACACGCAGGCCCGCGGCGTGCGCGAACCTGCCCTGCGGGCGGCGACGACGACCGCCGGCGACGGCGGCTCCGGCGGCTCCGGCGTTCGGCTGCGGGGCGACGGTGGTGGTCATCGGGCGCTCCTGCGGAAGGTGAACGGGACCTGCGCGAGCGACACGATGATGATGACCGCGAAGAAGATGTACGCGATCGACGACGCGTAGCCGAACCGGTACCCGGTGAAGCCGGACTCGAAGATGTACTGGACGACGGGCCGCGTCACACCGCCCGGACCGCCCTGGGTCATGATGTAGATCTGGTCGAACACCTTGAGCGACGCCAGGATCTGCAGGATGACGATGAGCGCCGTGGTCGGGCCGAGCTGCGGGATCGTGATCGACCAGAGCTGCCGCCAGCGGCCGGCGCCGTCGAGCGCGGACGCCTCGTACTGCTGCTCGGGGATGTTCTGCAGCGCCGTCAGGTAGAGCAGGAAGTTGAACCCGACGGTCCACCACAGCGTCTCGACGACGACCGCGAGCATGGCCCACCGCGTGTCCTGCAACCAGGCCTGTCCCTCGACGCCGAGGGCGCCGAGCATGTAGTTCACGAGGCCGAGCTGCGGGTTGTACATCCAGATCCAGAACTGCGCGGCCACGGTGGACGCGAGCAGGAACGGCATGAAGAACGACAGCCGCCACAGCCACTGGCCGGGCAGCCCCTGGAACACGAGCAGCGCCATGACGAGCGCGACGAGCACGAGCGGCACCGTCGAGAGGACGGTGAACCACAGCGTGTTGAGCATCGAGCGCCACATGATCGGGTCGCGCAGGGCCTCGGCGTAGTTGTCGAAGCCGAGGAACGCGCCGCCGGCGCCGGTGATCGACTCGCCGGTGAACGACAGGTAGAAGCCGTGGATGAGCGGCCAGATCAGGAACATCGCGAAGACGACGACGAACGGCGCGACGAACAGCCAGCCGATGCGGGTGTCGCGCGATCGTGGGGTGCGGGTGGTGGATCGGTCGGACGTCGACGTGCCGGTACGGCTACGTCCGGCGCCGACGTCTACAGCGGCAGAGGACACGATCGGACTCCTTCGTCGGATCGGGCGGTCAGGTCGGCAGGAAGAGCGTCAGACCGGGTTCGGCTTCGAGAGCTGGACGTCGACGCGTCGCACGAAGGCGCCGAAGCCCTCCGCCGGGTCCGCGCCGTCGAGGTACACGTTCTGCACGGTCTCCAGGAAGTAGCTCTGGAAGTCGCTCCCGGAGCCCGTGAACCACGCCTCGGGGTCGTAGTTGAGGATCTCGGCCGCCGGTGCGTAGTGCGCCTGCGGGACGAGGTCCTGGTACTCGGGGCTCTGCACGACCGGCTGGTACGCGGGGATGTGCCCGGCCTCGGCCCACGCGAACGAGCTCTGCAGGATGTCCGCGACGAACCGGTAGGTCGCGCGGCGCTGCTCGGGGTCCGGGTCGGACTGGTGGGGCAGCGTGAACGCGTGCGAGTCCGCGTACGCGGCGGGCGTGCCGAACAGCGTCGGGATCGGCATCGCGTCGAACGGGATGCCGGCGTTCTTGGCCGTCGGCAGCTCCCAGACGCCGGTGAAGAACATCCCGCTCTCCCCCGACATGAACTCCGCGACCGCCGTGCCGTAGTCGCCGTCGGGTGCGCAGATCGTGCCGTCGAGCAGCGTCTGGATGTACTCGAGCGACTCCACCGCCGCGTCGGTGTCGACCTCCGCGCGGGTGCCCGACAGGTCGAACTCCGCGTCGTGCTGCTTGTAGAGCGTGTAGAACAACCGCCACATCTGGGCACCGTCGCCGAGGTACCCGTACGACAGCCCGTGCTTGCCGGTGACGCCCTGCATGGCGCGCGCGACCTCGAGGAACTGGTCGGCGTCCTCGATGGGGGCGAGCTGGCCGTCGGACCCGAGCACACCCGCCTGCTCGGCGATGTCGGTGTTGTAGAACATCACGAACGGGTGCGAGTCGAGCGCGATCGAGAACTGCGTCCCGTCGAGCCCGCCCTTCTCCCAGACGCGCGGGAGGAAGTCCTGCTCGGTGACGTCGAACTCGGCGAGCAGGTCGAGGTCCCACGGGTCGAGCAGGCCACCCGGGGCGTACCCGGCGATGCGCGACGCGTGCATGATCGCGGTGTCGGGGGCGCGCCCGCCGACGCTCGCCATCGCGAGCTTGGTGTAGTACGGCGCACCCCACGCGAGGACGGTCTGCGTCGCGTGGTACCCGTGGTCGAGGGCGTTCACGTCCTCGACCAGACCGGCCATGTTGATGCCGTCGCCGCCGGACAGCAGGTGCCAGAACGCGAGCTCGCGGACGCCGTCGGCGGCGGCGGTCGGGGACGCGCAGCCCGCGAGCGACCCCGCGGCCGCGACGCCGCCGATCGCCGCGAGCGAGCCGAGCAGCATCTGCCGGCGGGTGAGGCCGGTCAGGCCCGAGGACGGGCCGGAGCGGCCCGGGACGACGAACCCGGCGCGGTCGAGCGCGGGGGTGAGGGGGTTCGGGCCGCGCGGGGGCCCGTGGCGATCGGTCATGCCGTCACTCCTTCGTGAGACACGTGTCGAGGCCCTGTCACCGCCCGCCTCGCGGACGGCTGGGAGCCCTCCCCGGGGTGGCCGTGGCCGGACCAGTCGTGAGCATTACATCGTTGAAACGGGTCGGCAAGAGGGACGCCACGCCGCCAACCGGACAGATCGCCGGGACCGGCTCAGGAGCGCGTCGTGCTCGCGCGGACGACCACGCGGTGCGGGACGGTGAGGCGCCGCGGTGCGCGGTGCGGGTCGTCGATGCGGTCGCGCAGCAGGTCGAGCGCCGTCGCCGCGAACGCGCGCAGGTCGAACGAGACCGTCGTCAGCGGGGGCACCGCGTACCGGCTCGGCTCGACGTCGTCGAACCCCGCGACCGCCACGTCGTCGGGCACGCGCAGCCCTCGCTCCCACAGCACGTGCACGACCGCGAGCGCCATCGAGTCGGTGAAGCAGAAGAACGCCTCGGGCGGCGGGTGCTCGTCGAGGAAAGCCCGCACCGCGTCACGCGCCTCGTCGGCCGTCCAGCGCGGCGTGGCGATCTCGAGCACGGGGTCGTGCGCCACACCCGCGGCCGCGAGCGCCTGGCGGTAGCCCTCGGTCCGCTGCCGGGCAGCCGCGGTCTCGGCGTCGCCCGGGACCCCGACGACGGCGATGCGCCGCACGCCCGTCGCGAGCAGGTGCTCGGTCATGTCGCGTGCCCCCGCGACGCTGTCGACGCCCACCTGGTCCGTCCGGTCCTGCTCGACCTCGCCGATCAGGACCGTGGGCGGCAGCGGACCCCGCGCGACGTGCTCGTCGACGACCGACTCGGCCAGCGACACCGGGTTGAGGACGAGCCCGTCGACGAGGTGCGACCGGGCCCGGGACAGGAGCGCCTGCTCGCGGTGCGGCTCCGCCGCCGTCTCCTCGATCTGCACGCTCCACCCGCGCGCGTGCCCCTCCTCGACGAAGTGGTGCGCGACCTCCGCCGAGTACGCGGTCGAGAGGTCCGGGAGCGCGAGCGCGATCAGCCCGTACCGACCGTTGCGCAGCCCCCGGGCGCCCAGGTTCGGCACGTAGTCGAGCTCCGCGAGCGCCTCCTCGACGCGGGCCCGCGTCTCCGGCCGGACGAACGCGGTGCCGTTGATGACGTTCGACACCGTCTTCGGGGACACCCCGGCGCGCAGCGCGACGTCCTTCACGGTGGACCGCATCGCCGCCCTCTCCTCGACCGCCGGTGGGCGCCCATTGTCCCGACGACGACGAGCCGCGGTCCACACCGTTCCCACACAGGGACGCACGTCGGGGCCACGGGCGGGCACGTACCCTGGACGTCATGCTGACGACGACCCTCGGGGCCGCACTGCACGCCGCCGGCCCCGTCGCCACGCTCGGGCCGGACTTCCTCGACCCCGACCACATGATCTCGTCGTTCGGGACCGCGGTCGTCATCGGCATCGTCGCCGTCATCTTCATCGAGACCGGGCTGCTGTTCCCCATCCTGCCCGGCGACTCGCTGCTCTTCACCGCGGGCGCGCTGGTCGCGCAGGACCTGTTCCCGGTGCACATCAACATCTGGATGCTGTGCGGGCTGCTGTTCCTCGCGGCGTTCCTCGGCGACCAGACCGCCTTCTTCATCGGCCGGCGGCTCGGCCCGCGCGTCTTCAACAAGCCCGACTCGCGCTTCTTCAAGAAGAAGTACATCGACCAGACGTACGCGTACTTCGACAAGTACGGCGGCCGGACGATCATCGTCGCGCGCTTCGTCCCCATCGTGCGCACGTACGCGCCCGTCGCCGCGGGCGTCGGCAACATGCGCTACCGCCACTTCGTCACCTACAACGCCGTCGGCGCGCTCCTGTGGGGCGTGGGCGTGACGATGCTCGGCTACCTGCTCGGCAACATCCCGTTCGTCAAGGAGAACATCGAGGGCCTGCTCGTCCTCATCGTCCTGCTGTCGGTCGTGCCGATGGGCATCGAGCTGCTGCGCGCGCGCCGCCACCGCGACGACGCGCCGCTCGACGCCGACGGCCGCGACACCCGCTACGACGAGCAGTCCGAGCGCGAGGCCGTCGAGCGCAAGGTGTTCGGCGAGTGACGCGGGAGATCCGCTCGTGGCTGTCGGACATGGACGGCGTCCTCGTGCACGAGGGCACCGCCCTGCCGGGCGCCGCCGAGTTCGTCACCGCGCTGCGGGACGGTGACCGCCCCTTCCTGGTCCTCACCAACAACTCGATCTTCACGCCGCGTGACCTCGCGGCACGCCTGCGGGCCAGCGGCCTCGACATCCCCGAGCGCGCCATCTGGACCTCCGCGCTCGCGACCGCGCAGTTCCTCACCGACCAGATGCCCGGCGGCTCCGCGTACACGATCGGCGAGGCCGGTCTCACGACCGCCCTGTACGAGGCCGGGTACACGCTCACGTCGTCGGACCCGGACTTCGTGGTCCTCGGCGAGACGCGCACCTACTCGTTCGAGGCGATCACCCAGGCCATCCGGCTCATCCAGGGCGGCGCGCGGTTCATCGCGACCAACCCCGACGTCACCGGCCCGTCGGCCGAGGGTGACCTGCCCGCGACCGGTGCCGTCGCCGCGATGATCTCCGCCGCGACCGGCCGCCAGCCGTACTTCGTCGGCAAGCCCAACCCGATGATGATCCGGTCCGCGCTCAACCGGATCGACGCGCACTCCGAGACGACCGTCATGGTCGGCGACCGCATGGACACCGACGTCGTCGCCGGGATCGAGGCCGGCCTGCGGACGATCCTCGTGCTGTCCGGGTCCACCCGGCGCGAGGACGTCGAGCGCTTCCCGTTCCGCCCGAGCGAGATCGCCGACTCCGTCCAGGACCTCGTCGACCGCGTCTGACGTCACCCACCCGGCTCCCGCGTCCGCCGTCGACGTCGGGTGATACTGGCCCGTCCCCCCAGGCCAGGAGCACCGTGCAGATCTTCGTCAAGACCCTCACCGGCAAGACCATCGCCCTTGAGGTCGAGCCGTCCGACTCGATCGAGGCGGTCAAGCAGAAGATCCAGGACAAGGAGGGGATCCCGCCGGACCAGCAGCGGCTGGTCTTCGCCGGGAAGCAGCTCGAGGACGGGCGCACTCTCGCGGACTACACCATCCAGAAGGAGTCGACGCTCCACCTGGTGCTGCGCACGACGACGCCGCAGCTCGCCCCCGCGGTGTCGGGCGTGGACGCGACCGGCGCGACCGTGTCCTGGACGGCCCTGCCCGCCGCGACCGCCGGGTACGCGGTCACGTGGTCCGCCGACGGCACCACCTGGTCGACTCCCCTCACGACGTCCGGGACGACCGCCGTGCTGTCCGGCCTCCCGTCCGGGACGACGCTCACCGTCCGCGTCGAGGCCGTCGGGCTGACCGTCGTCGAGACCGTCACGCTCACCACCGCCGCGCCCGTCGTGGTCCCCGTCGTCCCGGTCGTGCCCTCCGCCCCCCAGGTCCCGGCCGTGGCACCGTCGCCCGGCGTCGCCACGACCTCCGCGGCGCCCGTGCGAGGTGCCGAGCTCGCCGCGACCGGCGCCTCTCCCGAGCTCGCGCTGGCCGCGGTCCTCGCGGTCGCCGTCGGGACGTCGCTCGTGCGCACGGCCCGGACGCGCCGCGCCCGCTGACGTCGCCGCCGGCCGGTCTGGCCGCCACCGCCGCTCGGCGGCTCGCTGACGTCACCCCCGGCGGTCTGGCCGACCTCACCCTTCGGCGGCCGGGCCGACCTCCCGGCTCGGCGGTCTCGCGGACGTCGCCGTTCGGGGGCCACCCTCGCCCGGGGCCGGGACCTAGGTCCCGGTGGCACTCCGCCGTCGGCGGGTCATGCTCGGCGCGTGCCGACGACAGCCCCGCACCGCGTCGCCCCGGTCCGCCGCCGCCGCGGCCCGGGCTGGGTGCCGCAGCAGCACGGGGCGTGGGCGATGCTCGTCGTCCCGGTGGTCGTCGGGTCCGTGCTCGTCGGGCCCGCGTGGCGGCACGGGCTGCTGCTCGTCGCCTGGCTGGTCGCGTTCCTCGCGTACAACGCCGCCGGGCTGTGGCTCAAGGCGTCCCGTCGCCCGCGGTACCGGCCGCCGGTGCGGGCGTACGGCGTGGCGACGGTCGTGCTGGGCGGGCTGCTGCTGGCCGTGGCGCCGTCGCTGCTGTGGTGGGCGCCGGTCTTCGGTGCGCTGCTCGCGGTGAGCCTCGGGTGCTCGGCACGTCGTGCCGACCGGTCGTGGCTCAACGACGGCGTCACCGTCGTCGCGGCGATGCTGATGACGGTCGTCGCGGCGGGGCTCGGGTCCCCCGGCCCGCTGCCGGGGGCCGACGACCCGCGCGCGTGGGCGGCGACGGGGGTCCTCGCCGCCTACTTCCTCGGCACGGTGCCCTACGTGAAGTCGCTCATCCGCGAGCGCGGCGACCGGACCGTGCTCGCCGTCTCGGTCGGCTACCACGCGGCGCTCGCCGCGGGCGCGCTCGCCGTCGTGGTCGTCCGCCCACCCGTCGCGGGTGGTGCCGTCGTGTGCGCGGCCGTCGCGCTCGGGCTGCTGGTGCGTGCGGTCCTCGTGCCCCGGCGGCGGCCGTGGCCGTCGGCGAAGGCGATCGGGCTGGGCGAGATCGCCGCGACGGTCGTCGTGACCGCCGCGACGCTCGCGGTCGTCTGACGGTCCCGCCGGGAGCCCCCGCCCGAGCCCGTCAGGTCGGGCCGGACGGCCGCGCGGGTCGGCCCGTGAGGACGGGCCGAGGTCGGCCGGCGGGTGAACCCGTCAGGACAGGCCGAGGTCGGCCAGGGTGAAGAGCGCGTGGTACGGCACGCCGAGGGCCTCGATCTTGGCCTGCGCGCCCGTCGCGCGGTCCACGATCACCGCGACGCCCATGACCTCGGCGCCGGCCTCGCGCGCGGCCTCGACGGCCGCGATCGGCGAGCCGCCCGTCGTCGAGGTGTCCTCCAGGACGACCACCCGACGACCTGCGACGTCCGGGCCCTCGATGCGCCGCTGCATGCCGTGCGCCTTCGCCTCCTTGCGGACGACGAACGCGTCGAGGTCCTGCCCGCGCGACGCGGCCGCGTGCAGCAGGGAGGTCGCGACCGGGTCGGCGCCGAGGGTGAGGCCGCCGACCGCGTCGATCTCGGCCGTGCCGAGCCCGACCTCCTCGAGCAGGTCGAGCATGAGGTGGCCGATCAGCGGTGCCGCACGGTGGTGCAGCGTGACGCGGCGCAGGTCGACGTAGTAGTCGGCCTCGCGGCCCGACGACAGCGTGACCTTCCCGTGCACGACCGCGAGGTCCTGGATGAGGGCGAGCAGCTGCTCGCGGGGCGTCGGCGAGAGGTCGTGGGTCACGGCCCCCAAGGCTAGACCGTGGGCCGCGGGCGGACGCCGCCGTCTCGTCCGTCAGGCGACGGTCGTCGGGGCGTCGCGACGGGCCGCGTCAGGCGTCGGCGTCGGTCGGGGCGTCCTCGATCGCACGGCGGTAGCGGCCGATCGCGCGGATCGCGGACCGCGGGGCGATGCGGACCAGGGCCGACATCGTGCGGTAGCGGGTGCTCGGGGTCGAGATGACGACGCCGCGGCGCACGTCGGCGAGGGCGGTCGCGACGACGTCCTCGGCGTTCAGCCACACGATCTCCGGGTACTGGCTCATGTCGATGCGGCCGCGCTCGTGGAACTCGGTGTGCGTGAAGCCCGGGTTCACGACGGTCGCGGTGACGCCCGTGTCCTTGAGCTCGACGGCGAGCCCCTCGGTGAACGAGCGCACCCACGCCTTGTGCGCCGAGTACGTGCCCGACGCCATGAGCGCCGCGACCGACCCGACGTTGAGGATCGCGCCACGACCGCGCGCGACCATCGCCTCGGCGGCCGCGTGCGAGAGGACCAGGACCGCGCGGACCATGACGTCGAGCGCCGTGAGCTCGCGCTCGAGGTCGCCGCCGACGAACTCCTGGTTGATGCCGAAGCCGGCGTTGTTCACCAGCAGGCCGACGGGGCTCTCGTCGCTGCGCAGGCGGTCGGCGACGCGGGCGACGTCGTCGGCGTCCGTGAGGTCGGCGACCAGGACCTCGGCGCGGATGCCCGCGGCGGCCTCCAGCTGGGCGGCGAGGCGCGTGAGGCGCTCCTCGTCGCGGGCGACGAGGACGACGTCGTGCTTGGCGGTGGCGAGCTGCCAGGCGAACTCCAGGCCGAGACCGGCGCTGGCGCCCGTGACGAGTGCGGTTCCCATGCGGCCACCCTACGGACCGTCCCGGCCCCGACGCAGCGCTTCGGCGAGCCGTCCCCAGCCCGGCGGTGCGTCGCGGTGTCAACGGCACGCCGGCGGCGGTCCGCGGTGTGGGCCAGGGCTCGTAGGGTGGGCGGGTGCCAGCCGGACCCGCCCGCCCTGCCTCCCGAGCCGCCGCGTCGGCGGAGTGGACGGACGACGTCCCGCTGCCCGACGAGCCGCCGTTCGACCCGGGGTACGACGAGCCCCCGTACGACCCGTCCTACGACGAGCCGCCCTTCGACCCCGCGTACGACGCGGCGCCGCCCGACCGCCCGTCGCGAGGCAGCGGCCCCGCGCGCGGTGCGACGGCGCGCCGGTCCGGCGACGAGGACCGCAGGGCACGCGACGAGGCCGCGCACGGAGCACCGGTCCCGGGCCGCAGCCGCCCGCGGGCGGTCACCGAGCCCGACGACGGACCGCGTCCCACGCCGCACGAGGTGCTGCAGCGCGTCTGGGGCTACGACGCGTTCCGCGGCGAGCAGGCGGAGATCATCGACACCGTCGTGAACGGCGGCGACGCGCTCGTCCTCATGCCGACCGGCGGCGGCAAGTCGCTCTGCTACCAGGTGCCCGCGCTCGTCCGGCCCGGCACGGGCGTCGTCGTGTCCCCGCTGATCGCGCTCATGCAGGACCAGGTCGACGCGCTCTCCGCGCTCGGCGTGCGCGCCGGGTTCCTCAACTCGACGCAGCAGCCGCACGAGCGGCGTGCCGTCGAGCAGGCGTTCCTCGACGGCGAGCTCGACGTCCTCTACCTCGCCCCCGAGCGGCTGCGCGTGCCCGACACGATCGACCTGCTCGACCAGGGCCGCATCGCGCTGTTCGCGATCGACGAGGCGCACTGCGTGTCCCAGTGGGGCCACGACTTCCGGCCGGACTACCTGCAGCTGTCGATGCTGCACGAGCGCTGGCCCGACGTGCCGCGCATCGCGCTCACCGCGACCGCGACGGCCGCGACCCACGCCGAGATCGCGCAGCGGCTGCAGCTCGAGGACGCGCGGCACTTCGTCGCGAGCTTCGACCGGCCCAACATCCAGTACCGGATCGCGCCGAAGGACAACCCGCGCGCCCAGCTGCTCGACCTGCTGCGCACCGAGCACGCGGGGGACGCCGGGATCGTCTACTGCCTGTCCCGGAACTCGGTCGAGCAGACCGCGGAGCACCTCGTCGCGAACGGCATCCCCGCGCTGCCGTACCACGCCGGCCTCGACCGCCTCGTCCGCGCGCGCAACCAGGCGCGGTTCCTGCGCGAGGACGGGCTGGTGATGGTCGCGACCATCGCGTTCGGCATGGGCATCGACAAGCCGGACGTGCGGTTCGTCGCGCACCTCGACCTGCCGAAGTCCGTCGAGGGCTACTACCAGGAGACCGGGCGCGCCGGGCGCGACGGGCTGCCGTCGACCGCGTGGCTCGCGTACGGGCTCGCGGACGTCGTGCAGCAGCGACGGATGATCGACACCTCCGACGGCGACGCCACGCACCGCCGCCGGCTGACGCAGCACCTCGACGCGATGCTCGCGCTGTGCGAGACGGTGTCGTGCCGCCGCGTCCAGCTGCTCAACTACTTCGGTCAGACGTCCGAGCCGTGCGGCAACTGCGACACGTGCCTGACCCCGCCCGAGTCGTGGGACGGCACCGTCGCCGCGCAGAAGCTCCTGTCGACGATCGTGCGGCTCGACCAGCGCAACCAGCGCTACGGCGTCGGGCACCTCGTCGACATCCTGCGCGGCAAGACGACCCCCCGCGTCCAGCAGCTCGGGCACTCCGCGCTCAGCACGTTCGGCCTCGGCACCGACCTGTCCGACGGCGAGTGGCGGGGGGTGGTCCGCCAGCTCCTCGCGCTCGAGCTCCTCGCCGTCGACTCCGACGGCTACGGGACGCTGCGGCTCGCTCCCGCGTCGGCCGAGGTGCTGCGCGGCGACCGCGAGGTCCGGCTGCGGCGCGAGCCCGAGCGCTCCGGCCGGTCGCGCGGCGGGTCGTCGGGCCGTGACCGTCGTGCGAGCGTCGCGGCTGACCTCAGCGACGACGCCGCCGAGCGGTTCGAGCGGCTGCGGGCCTGGCGCGCGGGTGCCGCGAAGGAGCAGGGCGTGCCCGCGTACGTCGTCTTCCACGACGCGACGCTCCGCGAGATCGCGACGCAGCAGCCGGCCAGCATCGAGGCGCTCGGGACGATCAGCGGCGTCGGCGCGACCAAGCTCGACCGCTACGGCGAGGGCGTCCTCGCGGCGCTGGAGGGCCAGCCCGCGGACTGACACCGCGGCGCCGCCAGGCGGGGACGTGCACGTGTCGGTCAGGCGAGGTCGACGTAGACGTCGAGGGCGCCCGCCGACGTGAAGCCGAGGGCCTCCAGGGATGCCGACTCCTCGGCGTCGTCGGGGTGTGCGAGAGCGACGCGCGCGCCCGCGGCGAAGGCGCGACCGAGCAGCCAGGCAGCCAGCGCGGTCCAGACGGGCGCGGCGGGGGCGTCGGGCAGCACGGCGACCCCCGACAGGTAGGCCGCCGGACCGGCCTGCCGGTCGGTCCGCAGCACGGAGCCCGTCGCCACGGGCGTGCCGTCGAGGGTCGCGAGCGCCACGGTCGCGGCGTGGGGTGCGTGCAGGTGCGGCGCGATCCACGCTGCCTCGAGCCCGGGGTCACCGGCGAACGCCACGGCGTCGACCGCGGCGACGGCCGCCAGGTCCTCCGGGCCGGCGGCGCGCACCCGCAGCCCGGCGACCGCCGGCGCCTCCACCGGACCGGCGTCGCGCAGGACGAGGTGCTTGCGGAACAGGAAGGTCCCGTGCGTCCACGGAGCCCCCGCGGGGACGCGGACGCCCCACGGCACGGCGAGCGGCTCGTACCAGGCGCACAGGGCGGCGACGTCCACGAGGGCGGGGTCGGTCACGTCCCCGTTGTTCCACTGCGGGTGCGGCAGTCCGCTCGCCATCAGGCGGACTCCGGGCGCGACACCGGTCGCACCGCCGCGACCCGTGCGGAGCAGACCGTGCTGCTCCCAGGCGTCGGCGTGCACGGTGCGGGCGAGGAGGGCACGCGGGTCCACGACCCGATCGTGCCGTGACCGGGTGGAGTCGCGCGGCCGACGCGCGAGACGACGGCGCGTACCGGTGCGCACGACAGGCGCGGGGCCCTAGCGTGGCGCCCGGTGCGTCGCTGCGGCGTCGCGCCAGATGAGAGGCCCATCCGCACGTCGAACGGAGTCACTGATGTCGACCACCCCGCCCGAGGGCACCGGACCGGCCGAGCCGGTCGACCCGACGGACCTGTCGAAGCCCCAGCCGCCCGTGGCGCCGCCGGCGCCCGCGTACGGTGGTGCGGCCCCCGCGGGCGCCGCCTACGGTGCGGCGGCGTACGGCTCCCAGCCCGGGTACGGGGCGCCCGCCGAGTCGGGCAAGTCGTTCGTCGCGACGTGGCTGCTCGCCTGGTTCCTCGGCGTGCTCGGCGTCGACCGGTTCTACCTGGGCAAGGTCGGCACCGGCATCCTCAAGCTCGTGACGTGCGGCGGCCTCGGCATCTGGGCGCTGGTCGACATCATCCTCACCTTGGCCGGCGTGCAGCGGGACAAGGCGGGGCGGCCGCTCGCCGGCTACGAGCAGCACAAGAAGCTGGCGTGGATCATCACGGCGATCGGCTTCATCCTGGGCTTCGCGGGCAGCGCCGCGAACCAGGCGACGATCACCGAGCAGTTCGACACGTCGTCGGCGATCGTCGTCGTCGTGCAGGACGTCGCCGTCTGAGTCGACCCACGACCGTCCGACGGGGGTGCTGCGTGCGCGCAGCACCCCCGTCGTCGGTCGGGACAGCCGCTGGTCAGGGC
>NZ_BHYL01000203.1 GCF_003851725.1 Cellulomonas algicola
GGCCGCGGCCGTCGCCGGGGCGCAGCACACGCTCGCGGCCGCGCGCGCCGTGGGGGTCCGGCACGTCGTCGTCGTGAGCTCGGCCGTGGTGCACGGCGCGTGGCCGGACCGGCCCGTCGTGCACGACGACGACCCGCTCCCGCGCGGCGCCGACGCGGCGCAGGACGGGATCGTCGCGGACCTCGCCGCCGTCGAGGCGGTCGTCGCACGGGCGTCCCGGCGACGGACGCCGGCGGTCACGGTGCTGCGGCCCGCGGCGATCGTCGGTCCCGGCGTCGACACCTTCGTCACGCGGCACTTCGAGGCGCCCCGGCTGCTCACCGTGCGCGGTGCCGTGCGGCAGTGGCAGCTCGTGCACGTCGACGACGTCGCCGCAGCCGCCCGGTTCGCCGTCGACCACCGGCTCACCGGCGCCCTCACCGTCGGCGCGCCCGACGTCCTGACGCCGTCGCAGGTCGAGGCCGCGGCCGGGATGCGGCGGGTCGAGCTCGCACCCGCGACGGCCTTCGGCACGGCCGAGCGGCTGCACCGCGTGGGGGCCCTGCCGTCGCCCGCGTCCGAGCTCGCGTTCGTCGTCTACCCGTGGACCGTGGCCGCGGACCGGCTGACCGCGGCCGGGTGGTCCGCGCGCTGGTCGAGCCGTGAGTGCCTCGACGTGCTGCTCGAGGGCGTCCAGGGGCGCGTGGCGGTCGCGGGCCGGCGCATGGGGTCCCGCGACGCGGCCGCGCTCGGGGCGGCCGGGGCGGCCGTCGCGCTCATCGGCACGGCCGCCGTCTGGCGGCAGGCACGGGCCCGGCGACGTGGCTGAGCGTCGTCGGCACACAGCGCGGTAGGGGATGATCGGCACCGTGCTCGACGCCACCGACCCGCCGCTCGACGACGACGAGCAGCCCGCACCGCGGCCGCTGTCGCCGCGCGCCGTGACGCTCACGACGTCCCTGCTGGCCGGCGCGACGCTGCTCGCCGTGCTCGTCGTCCTGCCGACGCCGTACGCGGTCAACAGCCCCGGCCCCACGCGCGACGTGCTCGGCGAGCACGACGGCACGCCCATGATCGAGATCTCGGGCGCCGAGACGCACGACTCGACCGGCGAGCTGCGGCTCACGACGGTGTCGAGCACCGGCGGCCCGGGCTACCCGTCGAGCATCCTCGGCGTCCTGTCCGGCTGGTTCTCCGCGTCGTCCGTCGTGCTGCCTGTCGAGCAGGTCTACCCGCCCGACGTCTCGCAGGAGCAGATCGACGAGTCCAACCAGGCGGAGATGGTGTCCTCGCAGGAGGACGCGACGGTCGCCGCCCTCACCGAGCTCGGGTACGAGGTGCCTGCCACGCTGCTCGTCGCGGGCACGGTCGAGGGCACGGACGCGGCGGGCAAGCTCGAGGAGAACGACGTGCTCGTCGGGTTCGAGGGCGAGCCGCTGCCGGACTACCAGTCGCTGGTCGACGACCTCGCGGCCGTGCAGCCGGGCGACACGGTGACGCTGACGGTGCAGCGGCACGGGCAGGACGTGGACGTGCCGGTCGTCACGAGCGAGCGCGAGGGCGGCGGCGCGCAGATCGGCGTGCTCATCGACCCGACGTTCGACATGCCCGTCGACGTGACGATCAGCATCGACGACATCGGCGGGCCCAGCGCGGGCACGATGTTCGCCCTCGGGATCATCGACAAGCTCACCCCCGAGGACGAGGCGGACGGCGAGGTCATCGCGGGCACCGGGACGATGGACGTGACCGGTGCGGTCGGGCCGATCGGCGGCATCCGGCAGAAGCTCGCGGGGGCGGAGCGCGACGGCGCGGACTGGTTCCTCGCGCCCGCGCGCAACTGCGACGAGGTCGTCGGCCACGTGCCCGACGGGCTGCGCGTCGTCCGCGTCGCCACGCTCCACGACGCGCGCGTCGCGATGGAGGCCATCGGCGCGGGCGAGGCCGACGACCTGCCGACGTGCACGCAGGACGCGGCGACGCCGTCGCCCACCGCCGGCTGACACGGGCCGGGAAGGACCGGGGCATGGAGATCCTGCGGTACCGGGCGTTCACGACCGTCGAGCCGGACCCCGCGTCCGGGAATCCAGCCGGCGTCGTGCTCGACGCCGAGTCGCTCGACGACGCCGACATGCTGCGGTTCGCGGCGGAGCTCGGGTTCAGCGAGACGGCGTTCCTCACCGGGATCGAGCGCGCCGCCGCCCGCGTGCGCTACTTCACCCCGCGCGCGGAGATCGCGTTCTGCGGGCACGCCACCGTCGCGTCCGGCGTCGTGCTGGCGCGGTTGCGCGGTGCGGGCCCCGTGGTGACGCTCACCACGAACGCGGGCCTCGTCCCCGTCGAGGTGAGCGCGGACCGGGCGACGCTCGTCGCGGTCGACACGCACGTCGAGGACCTCGACGGCGACCTGCTCGACGCCCTGCTCGCCGCGCTGCGCCTGGACCGCGAGGACCTCGACCCCCTGCTGCCCCCGGCGCTCGTGCACGGGGGCAACCTGCACCCGCTCGTCGCGGTGCGCGCCGGGGTGCTCGACCGCCTCGACCACGACGACGACGCCGTGCTGCGGCTGCAGGACGCGCAGGGGTGGGACGGCACGGTGCCGGTCGTGCACCGGGTGTCGGCGACCAGGTTCGCGTCCCGCAACCCTTTCCCGCGCGGCGGGATACGGGAGGACCCGGCGACGGGGTCGGCGGCGGCGGGCCTCGGGGCGTACCTGCGGGCCGGGCGGCACGTGGACGCGCCGACCGTGCTGACCGTCGACCAGGGGGCGGAGACCGGGCGGCCGTCGCATCTCGTCGTGGAGGTCCCGCGCGAGGGGCGCGTCCGGGTCACGGGCACCGCCGAGGAGATGGCGCCCGCCGAGGGGTGACCGGGCGGCGCCGCGGACGGACGTCCCGGTGCGACCGCGTCGGTCGCGGACCCGTCAGTCGAGCGTCGAGCGCAGCGCCGAGACGAGACCGGGCACGAGGTCCGGACCCTGGCCGACCTGGTCGTCGGCGTCGTGCTCCCGGCTGCGGACCGCGCACCACGACGGCCCGTCGCGCAGCACGCCGACCGCGAGGCGCACGTCGGCGCGGTCGGGGTGCGCGAGCAGGTAGGCGAGCGCCGCGTCGGGCTCCTGCGGCATGTCGGCCTCGGCCGCGGGCGGCAGCACGACGCGCTCCACGGTCACCGCGACGCCGTCGACCGCGTCCGGCCACGACAGCCCGGCCAGCAGCGTCTCGAGGTCCGGCGCGGACGGCAGCCCCTCCTGCTCGACGGACGTGAGGTGCCACGGGTCGGCGGCCGCTGCGTCGAGCACGTCGTGCGTGAGCTGGTCCGCGAGACCCGGCTCGGTCGCGAGCGCGGACTGCGTCCTGACCAGCGCGAACACCCGCACCGGCGCGTCCCACCCGGCGGTGGCGGCGTGGTGCTCGACCTCGCGGACGGCATCGGCGAGCGCGCGCTCGCCCGGGTGCGGTGCGGTGGGGGGCTGTGTCACCGGACCATGGTCGCACCCGTGTGGGAACCTGGGCCTCGAGCAGCACGTTCACACCGAGGAGCGGTCCGCGCGTGCGCGTGCCGCCCGGCCGCGGTCCGCCGCGGTCAGCCGTGCCCGACGACGACGAGGACCCTCCGTGACCTTCGCCAGCCCACCCCGCCCACGACCTGCCGGCCGACGTCGGCGCGGGGCGCTCGCTCCCACGCTCGTCGTCCTCGGCGTGCTCGTCGTCCTCGTCCTGGTGCTCGCCCAGGTCTGGACCGAGGTGCTGTGGTTCGACCAGCTCGGCTACCTCCAGGTGATCGGCACCGAGTGGGGCACGCGTGCGGTGCTGTTCGTCCTCGGCTTCGGCCTGATGGCGGGCGCCGTGGCGGCGAGCCTGAGCTTCGGGTACCGCTCGCGGCCGGTGTACGCGCCGTCGACGCCCGAGCAGGCGAACCTCGACCAGTACCGCGAGGCCATCGAGCCGCTGCGCCGGCTCGTCATGATCGTCGGGCCGGCCGTCCTCGGCCTGTTCGCCGGCGCCGCCGCGTCGCAGCAGTGGTCGACGGTCCAGCTCTGGATGCACGGCCAGACGGTCGGCGAGAAGGACCCGCAGTACGGCATCGACCTCGGGTTCTACCTGTTCACGCTGCCGGGCATCCGGTTCGTCGTGTCGTTCCTCATGGCCGTGACGATCCTCGCGGGGATCGCCGGGCTCGCGACGCAGTACCTGTACGGCGGCCTGCGGGTCGGCGGCGGGCGGGGGAACGGCCCGCGGACGACGCGCGCCGCGCGCGTGCACCTGTCGGTCATCGGCGCGGTGCTCATGCTCCTCATCGCCGCGAACTACTGGCTCGACCGGTACTCGATCCTCACGAAGGCGGGGGAGAAGTTCCACGGCGCGGCGTTCACCGACGTGCACGCCGTCATCCCGTCGAAGGCGATCCTCGCGGGCATCGCGATCTTCGTCGCCGTCATGTTCGTCGTCACCGCGGTCCGCGGGAACTGGCGCCTGCCCGCCATCGGCGTCGGCCTCATGGTGATCGCCGCGATCGCCGTCGGCGGCATCTACCCGGCGGTCGTCCAGCGCTTCCAGGTGCAGCCCAACCAGCAGGACCGTGAGGCGCCGTACATCCAGCGCAACATCGACGCGACGCTCGCGGCGTACGGGCTCGAGGACGTGCAGACCGCGGACTACGACGCGACCGTGACGGCCGAGGCCGGCGCCCTGCGCTCCGACGCCGAGACGACCGCGTCGATCCGTCTGCTCGACCCGCAGGTCGTGAGCCCGTCGTTCAAGCAGCTCCAGCAGATCCGCGGGTTCTACCACTTCCCGGACTCGCTCTCGGTCGACCGGTACGAGGTCGAGGGCGAGAGCCGCGACACCGTCATCGCGGTGCGCGAGCTCGACCTCGAGGGCCTCGACTCGGCGCAGCGCAACTGGACCAACGACCGCACCGTGTACACGCACGGGTTCGGCGTCGTCGCCGCGTACGGCAACACGACCGCCGGTCGTGGCGCGCCGGACTTCTGGGAGGGCGGCATCCCCTCGCAGGGGCAGATGGGCGAGTACGAGCCGCGCATCTACTTCAGCCCGCAGGCGCCCGCGTACTCGATCGTCGGCGCGCCCAGCGGCGACGGCTGGGAGTTCGACTACCCGTCCGACGACGCGCAGGGTCAGGAGCTCACACGCTTCCCGACGCAGGACGTCTCGGCCGGGCCGAGCATCGGCAACCCGTGGAACAAGCTGCTCTACGCGCTGAAGTTCGGCGACGAGCAGCTCGTCTTCTCGAACCGTGTCACCGACGTCTCGCAGATCCTCTACGACCGGAACCCGCGCGACCGCGTCGCGAAGGTCGCGCCGTACCTGACGCTCGACGGGCGCGTGTACCCGGCGGTCGTCGAGGGCCGCGTGAAGTGGATCATCGACGGCTACACGACGAGCGACCAGTACCCGTACTCGGCGGGCCGCTCGCTCGAGTCCGCCACGCGTGACGCGCTCACGGAGACGACGGAGACCATCCAGGCGCTCCAGCCGAAGACCGTGAACTACATCCGCAACTCGGTGAAGGCCACGGTCGACGCGTACGACGGGTCGGTCGACCTGTACGCGTGGGACCCGTCCGACCCGGTGCTCGAGGCCTGGTCGGAGGTCTTCCCGACGTCGCTCAAGCCGCTGTCGGAGATCAGCGGTCCGCTCATGAGCCACCTGCGCTACCCCGAGGACCTGTTCAAGGTGCAGCGCGCCCTGCTCACGCGGTACCACGTCGAGGACGCCAACCAGTTCTTCTCCGGCAACGACTTCTGGGCGAACCCGCTCGACCCGACGCACCCGAACGTCAACGTGCCGCAGCCGCCGTACTACCTGACGCTGCGCATGCCCGACCAGGACGAGGCGCGGTTCTCGCTCATGTCGACGTTCATCCCCGGCGGCTCCGGGGCGCGCGAGGTGCTCACCGGGTACCTGGCCGTCGACGCGGAAGCGGGGTCGGAAGCGGGGAAGCCGTCCGCCGACTACGGCAAGCTCCGGCTGCTCGAGCTGCCACGCGACTCGACCGTGCCGGGCCCCGGCCAGGTGAACAACAACTTCAACGCCGACCCGACGGTGTCGAACGAGCTCAACATCCTGGCGCGCGGGGACTCGCAGGTCGTCCGCGGCAACCTGCTGACGCTGCCCGTCGGCGGCGGTCTGCTCTACGTGCAGCCCGTGTACGTGCAGGCCGCGTCGGGCACCGCGTTCCCGCTGCTCCAGCGCGTGCTGGTCGCGTGGGGCGACTCGATCGGGTTCGCGAGCACGCTCGACGGTGCGCTCGACCAGGTGTTCGGCGGCGACTCGGGCGCCGAGGCCGGCGACGCCGGGACCAACCCCGACGACGGTGCGACACCGCCCGCCGAGACCCCGGGCGAGCAGCCGACCGGCACACCGACGGAGAGCCCGACGGACGGCGTCCCGCCGGACGCGGCCGCCGCGCGGGCGTCGCTCGACCTCGCGCTGCAGCAGGCGCGGCAGGCCCTGGAGGACAGCCAGGCGGCGCTCCAGACCGGCGACTTCACGAAGTACGGCGAGGCTCAGGACCGCCTGTCGCGGGCCGTGCAGGACGCGATCAAGGCCGAGGCCGACCTCGAGGCCGCGGGCGGCTGACCGTCGGGGTGACCGCCGGCCGGGCCGGGCGTCGTGGGGCTTCCCGCGGTGCCCGGCCCGGCCTGTGACCGGCCTCACGCGGGAGGATTTGGTCTGGTCCGGAGGGTGTCGTAGAGTTGTCGAGCCGACGCGGGGTGGAGCAGCTCGGTAGCTCGCTGGGCTCATAACCCAGAGGTCGCAGGTTCAAATCCTGCCCCCGCTACAAGAAGACGAAGGCCCGGACCACACGGTCCGGGCCTTCGTCGTTCCGCCGGTGGTCCACGGTGCCGTGCAGCAGCCCGCGGCCGGGGTCTCCCGTCATGAAGGAGTGGTCATGTCGCGTGTCGTCGTCACCGGGTCGTCCGACGGGATCGGGCGGGAGACCGCCCGACAGCTGATCGACGCGGGGCGCGAGGTCATCGGGCACGCGCGCGATGCGGACCGCGCGAAGGAGCTGCGCGCGGCGCTCCCGGGGCTGCGCGACGTCCTCATCGGGGACCTCGCCTCGCTCGCGCAGACGCGGGCGCTGGCCGCCGCGATCGCCGACGCGGGGCCGTTCGACGCCGTCGTGCACAACGCCGGCATCGGTGGCGGGGCACCCGAGCGGGTCGAGACGGCCGACGGGTTCGAGCGCATCTTCCAGGTCAACACCGTCGCGCCGTACGTGCTCACGGCGCTCGCGCCGCGCCCGGCCCGGCTGGTCTACCTCACGTCGGGCCTCGAGGCGCAGGGCCGGGTCACGTTCGACGACCTGCAGTGGTCGAGCCGTCCGTGGGACGGCATGCAGGCGTACTCCGACTCCAAGCTGTTCGACGTGGTGCTCGCGTTCGCGGTCGCCCGGCGGTGGCCGGACGTGCTCGCGACGGCGGTCGACCCGGGATGGATCAAGACCAAGCTCGGCGGTCCGGACGCGTGGGACGAGGTCGACGACGGCGCCGCGACGCAGGTGTGGCTCGCGACCTCCGACGACGCGGCGGCCCGGGTGAGCGGCGTCTACCTCAAGCGGTTCGAGCAGCTCGAGGCCAACCCGGCGGCGTCGGACGTCGACGTGCAGGACGGGCTGCTCGCAGCGCTCGCCGACCTGACGGGGGTCGAGCTGCCGCGCTGACGGCGGCCACCGGCGGCGCCGAGCTCCGCGTCGGGCCCGAGCGCCGAGGAAGCGAGCCCGGGCGCGCCGCTGACGCGGGCCCTGACCGTCTGGTTCGGGCCCGTGTCGCTTCCGGCGGGCACGCGGGTCGTTGCTGAAATGTTTAGACGATGGCTGGTGCGGCGACGGCGCTGCAAGGTGAGCGACGACAACGACGACGGGTACCGGCGGCGCATCTTCATCGGTGAAGAAGCCGACGACGCGACGCGCGCGAGCCCCCGTCGCCAGCCCCACCCGCCGCGCGCGGGTACCCACGGAGAGGCGCCACATGACAGGGACCCAGCGCCGCGGGAGGACTGCTCTCGCGGCCGCGACGCTGGCCGTCGCCACGACCATCGTCGGCCTGACCGCCGCGCAGCCCGCCCAGGCGGCGGCGAGCACGCTCGGTGCTGCGGCGCAGCAGAGCGGGCGGTACTTCGGTACCGCGATCGCGGCGGGCCGGCTGAACGACAGCACGTACCAGACGATCGCGAACCGTGAGTTCGACATGATCACCGCCGAGAACGAGATGAAGATGGACGCCACGGAGCCCAACCGTGGCCAGTTCAGCTACTCCAGCGGCGACCGGATCCTGAACTGGGCGCAGAGCAACGGCAAGCGGGTCCGCGGGCACGCCCTGGCCTGGCACTCCCAGCAGCCGGGCTGGATGCAGAACATGTCCGGCACCGACCTGCGCAACGCGATGCTCAACCACGTCACGCAGGTCGCCACGCACTACAAGGGCAAGATCTACGCCTGGGACGTCGTGAACGAGGCCTACGCCGACGGGTCCTCGGGTGGTCGTCGCGACTCGAACCTGCAGCGCACCGGCAACGACTGGATCGAGGCGGCGTTCCGTGCCGCCCGGGCCGCCGACCCCGGTGCGAAGCTCTGCTACAACGACTACAACACCGACGACTGGTCGC
>NZ_BHYL01000204.1 GCF_003851725.1 Cellulomonas algicola
GTCGAAGCCCTGGTCGCGCAGCGCCACGCCCGTCGCCGCCGCCGCGCGCGCCGCCGCCTGCTGCGGGTCCTCCGCGGCGACGGCGGTCCGCGCCGCCTCGCGCGCCGCGCCCTCGACGGCGAACGTCGCCGCCTGGAGCCGCCCGAGCACGAGCACGAGGTAGACGGTCGGCACGAGCAGCACGAGCGCGACCCCGAGGAACTCGAGCACCGCGCTCCCGTCGTCCCGTCCGCCTCTGCCGCGGAACCGAGCGTCCACCGCTGCACGCATGGCAGCCATGACCGTCCGCGCGCCCGTCACTGGTCCTCCGCGTACGCATGACCGCGCACCGCCAGCGCGTCCCGCGGCCCGAGGAGCCCGACGACCGGAAGGGGTGCGGTGACGGTCACCTCGAGGACGTCCACGCCGTCGAGCGTCGTGCGGGCCGCCCGGACGTCGCCTGCGTACGTCGCCGACAGCGACTGCGTGACCAGGTCGCGCGCCCGGGCGACCGCGTCGGCGGGGCCGTGGCCGTCGAGCGCGCCGTACCGCGCACCCTCCGCGGCGCAGTCGACCAGCGTGTTCCGCACGTGCTGCACGAGCGCGAGCTGGAGCACCGCGACGAAGAGCACCGTGACGAGTGCTCCCACGAGCACGAAGTCGACGACCGCCGACCCTCCGTCGGCGGTGTCGAACGAGCGCCGCCGCGGAGCCTGTCGTTCCGGCGCGGTGACGGCCGTCAGTCGCCCGTGACGCTCTTGATCGCGTCGTCGAACACCTGGCTCAGCGCGGGCTCGGCGACGAGCCACAGCGCCGTGACGAGTCCCGCGGTCATGAGCGTGACCAGCACCCAGCCGGGCACGTCGCCCCGGTCGCGCCCGCTCGCGGCAGCGGCGAGCCAGCGTCGGGCCAGTCCGGCCGCGAGGGCCGTCACCGGGAGGCGGCGCGCGGTGCGGGCGTGCGGCCGCAGCGGCACGGTCGTCGTCGGGTCGGTGAGCATCGGATGCGTCTCCTCGGTGCTGGTCGGCGGGCGGTCGCGCGGACCACCCGTGGTCGTTGTCCGGGCGTCGTGGCGTCACAGCCCGACCCGCAGGACGAGCAGGGACGGGAACACGGCGAACGCGACGGTCACGGGCAGGATGAGGAAGACGACGGGCACCATCATCGCGACCTCCTTGCGGCCGCCCGTCTCCATGAGGTCGCGGCGCACCTCTTCGCGGACGTCCTGCGCCTGCGCGCGGAGGACCTCGGCGAGCGGCGTGCCGCGCTCGACCGCCACCGCGACCCCCTCGGCGAACCGCGCGAGCGCGGGCAGCCCGGTGCGGTCGGCGAGACCGTCGAGCGCCGTGGTGAGCGGGGCGCCCGCGCGGGCGTCGGCGAGCGTGCGCTCGAGCTCGACGCTCAGCTCGCCGCGGGTGCTGCGGACGACGCGTTCCAGCGCGCCGGTCGCACCCTCCCCCGCACCGACCGCGAGCGCGAGCAGCTCGGCGATCGTCGGCATCTCCTGCAGCATGCGGCTCTCGCGCTGCGCGACCTGCCGGCTGAGCAGCCAGTCCCGGCCCAGCACGCCCGTCGCGCCGCACAGGGCCACGAGCACGACGAGAACCACGACCGACGTGCCGCGCGTCGCGGCGAGCAGGAGTGCGAACCCGAGCCCGCCGGCGACGCCGAGGACGCCCCAGACGACCTGGCCGGCGCGGAACTGCTCGACGGTCTCGTCGCTGCCGGCCCGCGCGAGGCGTCGTCGCAGGTCCGCGGCGGGTGAGCCGACGCGTGCCACCAGGCGGACGGCGTCCTGCATGAGGGGTGCGGCGATCCGCTCGACGGTCGCGACGGCGCCCCCGGACGCGGGTGCGCGCAGCAGCAGCGCGGAGGACGCCCGCTGCGGGCGCAGGTACGGGGCGAGGCGCTGGTCGAGCCGGATCCGCCGGGCGCGCAGCCGTGCGACGACGAGGAGGACCCCGACGCTCGCGAGGAGACCGGCGACCCCGCCCGCGGTCACCGGGTTCATCGCAGCACCCGCGGGTCGTCGGGCAGGCGCGCGATGCGCAGCATGAGCGTGTACGCGACGACGGTGCTCGCCGCACCGGCGCCCAGCACGAGCAGCCCCGCGGTCGAGTCGTAGGCCTGCGCGGCCTCGGTGCGCGTGGCGAGGAGGCCGAGCACGAGCCACGGTGCGGCCGCCGCGAGCCGGGCCGCGTTGACGGTCCAGCTCTGGCGCGCCTCGAGCTCGCCGCGCGTGCGGACGTCTTCCCGGAGGAACGTGGACAGGGTCCGCAGCAGGCGTCCGAGGTCGGTCCCGCCGACGTCGCGCGTCATGCGCAGCGCCTCGACGATCCGGTCCGCGACGGGGTCCGCGAGGCGCGACTTGAGCGCGTCGAGGCTCTCGCCGAACCGTCCGGTCGCGCGGTAGTCCTCGGCGAAGGCGGTGAACGGGGCGCGCAGCTCGACCGGCCCGCGCTCGCCGAGCTGCGCGACGGCCTCCGGCAGCGCGAGGCCTGCGCGGATGCCCGACGCGAGGTGGTCGACGACCTCGGGCCACAGCGCTCGCAGGCGCGCACGCCGTCGTCGCGCCCGGCCGCGCACCACGGCCGACGGCGCGAGCGCGAGGAACACCCCGAGGCACAGGGCCATCGACGGCACGCGGGTCAGGGCGAGGCCGAGCAGGAGCCCCACGACGCCGACGCCGCCGCTCGTGAGCACGAGCCCGGTCGGGGTCACGCCCGGCATGCCCGCCTGGACGAGCGCGTCCTGCGTGCGGACGCTCCACCCGTCGAGGCGGGACGCGGCACCCGGGGTGGGTGCCCAGCACGACCACCAGATGCACGCCAGGCCCGCCCCCAGCAGGAGCCCGACCACCACACCCATCGCGCGTCACCCGACCCCGGGGTCCGACGTCCGGACCTCGGCGAGGGCGGCGGACGACGGCGTGTCACGTCCCGTCGCCACACGACCCCCTGCCCGATTGGTCCGATTCGCGGCGAACCTAGGGCACCGCGTCCTCGCGTCGCCGCGTGCGTCCACAGGGCAGACGCCTCAGCCGCGGGCGCGCAGCAGCGCGGCCAGGTCGACGCCGAGCCGCGCGAACCGCTCGGGGTGCGGCGGGAAGCCGTCGGCGCGCACGAGGTGCCCGCCGCGGGACGTGAAGACGTCGGCGGTCTCGACGACGCCCTGCTCGACGCGCCCCGGGACGGCGACGACCTCGCGCACCCCACGACGACCGGCGCCGTCGAGGTCGAGGTGCACGACGAGGTCAACGGCGGACGCGACGGTCGGCACGACGAACCGGTCGGACACGTTCTCCCCCGCGAGCAGCGGCAGCGTGCACAGCTTCACGAGCGCCTCGCGCGCCGAGTTGGCGTGGATCGTGCACATGGCCGGCACGCCCGCGTTGAGCGCGATGAGCAGGTCGAGCGCCTCCGCCTCGCGCACCTCCCCCACGATCAGGCGGCTCGGCCGCATGCGCAGCGCCTCCTTGACGAGGCGCCGCAGCGGGATCTCGCCGGTCCCCTCGAGACTGGGCTGGCGGCACTGCATCGCCACCCAGTCGCGCGCGGCGAGCCGCAGCTCGAAGACCTCCTCGCACGTCACGACGCGCTCGCGCGCGGGGATGGCACCGGCGAGGGCGTTCAGCATCGTCGTCTTGCCGGCCTGCGTCGCACCCGACACGAGCACGTTGAGGCCCGCCCGCACCGCCACGTGCAGGAACGCGGCGGCGTGCGGCGTCAGCGACCCGAGCCCGACGAGGTCGTCGAGCGTGCCCGCCCGGACGACGTGCTTGCGGATGTTGACCGCCCAGTGCCGCCGCGTGACGTCCGGGATCACGGCGTGCAGACGCTCGCCGCCCGGCAGCGAGGCGTCGACGAACGGGCTGGACAGGTCGAGGCGGCGGCCGGACACCTTGAGCATCTGCTCGACGAGGTCCCGGACCTGGCCGTCGGTGAGGATCGTGGTGGTCAGCTCGGGCTCGCCGCGCCGTGCGACGAACACCTGCGTCGGCGAGTTGACCCAGATCTCCTCGACCTCCGGGTCGTCGAGGTACTTCTGCAGCGGCCCGAGCCCGGCGACCGCGTCGACGACCGCCTTGTGCGCCGCGGCGGCGTCGGCGAGCGGCGGGACGGCCCCGCGCAGCGACCGCTCGTCGTAGTCCGCGATGGCGTCGGCGACGAGGGTCGCGACACCGCTCGGGTCGCGCACGGGGTCGATCCCGCGCCGGCGCACGAGCTCGCGGACCTCGCGCTCGAGGATCACCACACCGTCCACGCCGCACCCCTGTCCGATTCGTCCGTTCTCGGCCGGGTCAGACGGTAGGGCACCGTGGCGCTGCCGCGGGCGCGTCGTCCACAGGTGCCGACCGCTCATGACGACGCGAGAATCACGCCATGCCGGGCACACGGACGACGTTCGACGACGACTTCGACGGCGACGACCTCGACCGCTCGGTCTGGTCGCCGCACTACCTGCCCGCGTGGAGCTCACGTGCGCAGAGCGCCGCGACGTACGAGGTGCGCGACTCGTGCCTCCGCCTGAGCATCCCGCGCGACCAGCCGCTGTGGTGCGCGGGCGATCACGAGCCGCCGCTGCGCGTCTCGGCCGTGCAGTCCGCGAACCGCTCGGGCCCGGTCGGGAGCACCGACGGGCAGCAGCCGTACCGCGAGGGCCTCGTCGTGCGCGAGCAGCAGGACGAGCTGCTCGGGTGGACCCCCGGTCCGGGGTACGTCGAGATGCGCGCGCGTGCCGTGCTGTCGCCGCGCTCGATGGTGTCGCTGTGGATGGTCGGCCTCGAGGACGTCCCGGAGCGGTGCGCCGAGATCTGCGTCATGGAGGTGTTCGGCGACGCCGTCGTCCCCGGCGAGTCCGCGGCGGTGGGCATGGGGCTGCACGCGTTCCGCGACCCCGGTGTCCGCGAGGACTTCGCCGCACCGCGGCTGGCGATCGACGTCGCGCAGCCGCACACGTACGCGGTGCGCTGGACGGACGAGCACGCGACGTTCAGCGTCGACGGCACGGTCGTGCGCCGGTGCGGGGGCCCGCCGACCTACCCGCTGCAGCTCATGATCGGCGTGTTCGACTTCCCCGACCGCGCGACGCCCGGTGACGACACCGTGCCGGAGCTGGTCGTCGACCACGTGCGCGGGTGGACCACATGAGGCCCACCCGCGCACGGCGCCCGCTCAGGACCGGATGAACTCCAGGATGTCGGCGTTGATGACGTCGGCGTGCGTCGTCGGCATGCCGTGCGGGAAGCCCTCGTACGTCTTGAGCGTGCCGTTCTGCAGGAGCTCGGCGCTGAGCGGCCCGGAGTTCGCGTAGGGGACGATCTGGTCGTCGTCGCCGTGCTGGACCAGGACGGGCACGGTGATCGTCTTGAGGTCGTCGGTGAAGTCGGTCTGCGAGAACGCGACGATCCCGTCGTAGTGCGCCTTGGCGCTGCCCTGCATGCCCTGCCGCCACCAGTTGGCGATGACCGCCTCGGAGGGCTCCGCGCCCGGCCGGTTGTAGCCGTAGAACGGGCCGGACGGCAGCGCGCGGTAGAAGTCGGAGCGGTGCGCGGCGACCTCGGCCTGGAGCCCGTCGAAGACGGCCTTCGGCAGCCCGCCGGGGTTCGTGTCGGTCTGGACCATGAGCGGCGGGACGGCCGCGATGAGGACGGCCTTGGCGACGCGGCTCTCGCCGTGCCGGCCGAGGTAGCGGACGACCTCGCCGCCGCCGGTCGAGTGGCCGATGTGCACCGCGTCGTGCAGGTCGAGGTGCGCGGTGAGCGCCGCGAGGTCGTCGGCGTAGTGGTCCATGTCGTGCCCGTCGGCGATCTGCGAGGACCGGCCGTGGCCCCGACGGTCGTGCGCGATCACGCGGTAGCCCTCGTGGAGGAAGAACAGGAGCTGCGTGTCCCAGTCGTCGGCCGACAGCGGCCAGCCGTGGCTGAACACGATCGGCTGTCCCGAACCCCAGTCCTTGTAGAAGATCTCGACGCCGTCGGTCGTGGTGATGGTGCCCATCCGTGCCTCCCCCGATTCGTCCGGAATGACCTGGCCAGCATCGCCGCAGGTGGCGTCCAGGCGGAAGGGCTTCCAGATGAAAACTGGGCGCCGGTCCGGCTCCGCTCGACGCGGACGATCCGCTACGGTACATACCGTCCAGTCGGTTTCCCGCATCGCCCGCGGCCCGGACGACGGAGGTGTGCTCGTGCAGGTCGTCGGTGCCGTCCTGGAGCGGTCGGGTGCGCCCGCGCCGTTCGCGTCGTCACGCCCCTTCAGCGTCGGGCCCGTCGACCTGGACCCACCCGGCCCCGGCGAGGTCCTCGTCCGCATCGAGGCCGCCGGCCTGTGCCACTCCGACCTGTCCGTCGTCGACGGCAGCCGCGTGCGGCCCACCCCGATGCTCCTGGGCCACGAGGCGGCGGGCGTCGTCGAGGCCCGGGGCGACGGCGCGGACGACCTGCGGGAGGGTGATCGCGTGGTGCTCACGTTCCTCCCCCGGTGCGGCACGTGCCCCGAGTGCGCGACCGACGGCCGCCTGCCGTGCCGCGTCGGGACCGCGGCCAACGTCGCCGGCGCGCTCGTCGGCGGTGGGTCCCGGCTGCACCGCGGCACGCAGGACGTGCACCACCACCTCGGCGTCTCGGCGTTCGCGACGCACGCGGTCGTCGACCGCACGTCGGTCGTCCGCGTCGACCCCGACGTGCCGCCCGAGGTCGCGGCCCTGCTGGGGTGCGCGGTGCTCACCGGCGGCGGTGCGGTCGTCAACGCCGGGAGCCCCCGGCCGGGCGAGGCCGTCGCGGTCGTCGGCCTGGGCGGTGTCGGGACGGCCGCGCTGCTCGTCGCCGTCGCGCTCGGGCACGAGGTCGTCGCGGTCGACACGCGCCCCGAGAAGCTCGCGACGGCACGCCGCCTCGGCGCCACGCTCGCGGTCCAGCCCGACGACCTGGCGGCGACGGGGGTCCGGGCGCCCGTCGTCGTCGAGGCCGCGGGCTCGGCACGCGCGTTCGAGACCGCCCTCGCCGCGACCGCACCCGGGGGCACGACGGTCACCGTCGGGCTGCCCGCCCCGACCGCCCGCGCATCCGTCAGCCCGCTCACGCTGACCGCCGAGGCGCGCACCGTCGTCGGCTCCTACCTCGGCTCCTCCGTGCCCGCACGCGACGTCCCGGTGTACGTCGACCTGTGGCGCGCCGGCCGGCTCCCGCTCGAGGAGCTGGTGTCGTCGCGCATCGCCCTCACGGACCTCGACCTCGCGATGGACCGGCTGGCCGCCGGCAGCGAGCTCCGCCAGCTCATCACGTTCGACGAGAGGACACCCACGTGACCGACGCCAGAACTGCCCTCGTCACCGGCGCCGCGCGCGGCATCGGCGCCGCGACCGCCCGACGGCTCGCCCGCGACGGCCACCGCGTCGCCGTCCTCGACCTGCGCGAGGAGGACGCCGAGACGACGGCCGCCGCGATCCGCGCCGACGGGGGCGACGCGCTGGCCGTCGGCGCCGACGTGGGCGACGAGGACGCGGTCGCGCAGGCCGTCGCGCACGTCGCCCGGACCCTCGGTCCTCCCACGGTGCTCGTGAACAACGCGGGGATCCTGCGGGACAACCTGCTGTTCAAGATGTCGACCGCCGACTTCGACGACGTGCTGCGCGTGCACCTGCGCGGCGCGTTCCTCGTCAGCCGCGCCGTGCAGGCGCACCAGGTCGAGGCGCGCTGGGGACGCGTCGTCAACCTGTCGAGCACGTCGGCCCTCGGCAACCGCGGGCAGGCCAACTACGCGGCCGCAAAGGCCGGCATGCAGGGGTTCACCAAGACGCTCGCGATCGAGCTCGGGCCGTTCGGCGTCACCGTCAACGCGGTCGCCCCGGGCTTCGTCGAGACCGAGATGACGCGGGCCGTCGCGGAGCGGGTCGGCGTCCCGTTCGAGGACCTGCTCGCCGCCGAGGCCAAGGCCGTCCCGGTCCGACGCGTCGGGCAGCCCGACGACATCGCCGCCGCGGTGTCGTTCTTCGCGTCCGAGGAGGCCGGGTTCGTGTCCGGCCAGGTGCTCTACGTCGCCGGAGGGCCGCGCGGATGACGATCACCGTGGACTCCCCCGCCGACCTCGCGTCCGTCGTCGGCACGACCGCGACCGGCCCGTGGCGCAGGGTCGACCAGCGCCGCATCGACCTGTTCGCCGACGCGACCGACGACCACCAGTGGATCCACGTCGACCCGAGGCGCGCCGCGGACGGGCCGTTCGGGGCGACCGTCGCGCACGGCTTCCTCACGCTCGCGCTCCTCCCCGCGCTGACCGAAAGGCTGCTCGACGTGGGCGGCACGTCCGCGGTCGTGAACTACGGGCTGGACCGCGTCCGCTTCCTCACCCCGGTCACCGCCGGGTCGCGCGTCCGCGCGACGACGACCATCCGGTCCGCCGAGGTCACGCCGCAGGGCGTCCGGGTGGGCAGCGAGGTCGTCGTGGAGGTCGAGGGTGCGGACCGTCCCGCGCTCGTCGCGGCGACGATCGCGCTCTACGTCCCGTCCTGACGCGGCGCACGACGGCGGCTCGACGCCCGTCGCCGGTCCTCGCGGACCGCGCGGCGGGCGTCGTCGTCGGGCAGGGGGATCGGCTGCCGGGCGACGCGCGCGCACGTCATCCCGGAGCGCGAGCGTCAGGACGTGCGCTCCACGACCATCGCCATGCCCTGGCCGCCACCGACGCACATCGTCTCCAGCCCGTAGCGCTCGTCGGTCGCGGCGAGCCCGTGCAGGAGCGTCGTGGTGATCCGGGCGCCCGTCATGCCGAACGGGTGGCCGACGGCGATGGCCCCGCCGTGCACGTTGAGCCGCTCGAGGTCGACGCCGATCGCCTTCGCGGACGGCAGCACCTGCGCGGCGAACGCCTCGTTGAGCTCGACGAGGTCCATCTGGTCGATCGTGAGCCCGGCGTGGTCGAGCGCGCGCCGGCTGGCCTCGACGGGCCCGAGGCCCATGATCTCGGGCGACAGCGCGCTCACCCCGGTCGAGACGATGCGTCCCAGCGGCGTGAGGCCCAGGCGCTCCACGACCCGGTCGCTCACGACCACGAGCGCCGCGGCGCCGTCGTTGAGCGGGCAGCAGTTGCCGGCCGTGACGGTCCCGTCGGGGCGGAACACGGGCGGCAGGGCCGCGAGCGCCTCGACGGTCACGCCCGGGCGCGGTCCGTCGTCGGCCGACACCACGGTCCCGTCGGGCAGGGTCACCGGCGTGATGTCGCGCGCCCAGAAGCCGGACGCGATCGCGGCCTCGGCGCGGTTCTGCGACAGCGCGGCGTACTCGTCCTGCTCGCGGCGCCCGGTGCCGGTGAGCTGCGCGACGTTCTCGGCGGTCTGGCCCATGGCGACGTAGACGTCGGGGAGACCGCCGTCGTCGCGCGGGTCGTGCCACGTCGTCCCGCCCGCGGCGGCCTGGGCCGTGCGGGCGACCGCGTCGGCGAACCGCGGGTTCGTGACGTCCTCGCCGGGGATGTGGTCGGACGAGCCGCGCGCGGTGCGGCTGACGACCTCGACCCCGGCGGACACGAAGACGTCGCCCTCGCCCGCCTTGATCGCGTGGAACGCGGCACGGGTGGTCTGCAGCGACGACGCGCAGTACCGGTTGACGGTCGTGCCGGCGGTCTCGTCGAGCCCGGACAGCACGGCGACGACACGGGCCATGTTCATGCCCTGCTCGCCGCCCGGCAGCCCGCAGCCCAGGAGGAGGTCCTCCACGAGGCCGGGGTCGAGCGTGGGCACCTGCGCGAGCGCGGCGCGGACGGTCTGGGCGGCGAGGTCGTCGGCGCGCAGCCCGGTGAGCGACCCCTTGAACGCGCGGCCGATCGGCGAGCGGGCGGCGGCGACGACGAATGCCTCGGGCACGGCGGACCTCCTGGTGCGGTGCGGATCGGGACGTCGCCCGGCGGGGACGCCGGACGGGACGCGGCGGGGGCCGCGGGCGGCTCAGACGAACGCCGAGATGCCCGTGATGGCGCGGCCGACGATGAGGTTGTTCATGTCGCGCGTGCCCTCGAACGAGTAGACGGCCTCGGCGTCGGCGAAGAACTTGGCGACGCCGTGGTCGAGCTGGATGCCGTTGCCGCCGAGCAGCTCGCGGCACCACGCGACGGTCTCGCGCATCCGGGAGGTCGCGAAGCCCTTGGCGAGCGCGGCGTGCTCGTCGCCGAGCCGGTCCGCGTCCTGCATCCGGGAGGCCTGCAGGCACAGCGCGATCGACGCGGTGATGTTGCCGAGGCACTGCGCGAGCCGGTCCTGGACGAGCTGGAAAGACGCGAGCGGCCGGCCGAACTGCTCGCGCTGACCGACGTAGGCGACGGTGGCCTCGAACGCGCCGACGGCGACGCCGACGGCCTGCCAGGCGACCTCGGCGCGGGTGAGCCGCAGCACGACGGCGACGTCGCGGAACGAGTGGATGTTCGGCAGGCGGTCCGCCTCGTCGACGACCACGCCGTCGAGCGTGATGTCCGCGTTCTGCACGATGCGCAGCGCCTGCTTGCGCTCGATCTTGCTCGTCGTGAAGCCGGGCGTGCCGCGGCGGACGAGGAAGCCCTTGACCTGGCCGTCGGCGGTGTCGCGGGCCCAGATCACGACGACGTCGGCGAACGTCGCGTTGCCGATCCACCGCTTGGCACCGTTGAGCACCCACGTGTCGCCGCGGCGCTCGGCGGTCGTGCGCAGCCCCTTGGACGCGTCGGACCCGGACAGCGGCTCGGTCAGGCCGAACGCGCCCAGGAGCTCGCCGCGGCCCATCGGCGGGAGCCACTGCGCGCGCTGCTCGGGCGACCCGCCGAGCGCGATCGAGCTCATCGTCAGGCCGCTCTGCACGCCGACGAAGGTCGCGGTCGACGGGTCGACGCGGGCGAGCTCGAGCGCGGCCCAGCCACGCCACACGCCGGAGTTCTCGAACCGCGAGGTCTCGGGCCACATCGCGCCGAACATCCCGCACTCGGCGAGGCCGGGGACGATCTGGTGCGGGAACTCGGCGCGGTCCCAGTAGTCGAGGGCGATGGGCCGGACCTCGCGCTCCATGAAGTCGCGCAGGCGCGCGGACGCGTCGTGCTCGGCGGGGGTGAGCGCCTCCTGGAAGCCGTAGAAGTCGGCGGCGAGCGGGGCGTGGACGGGGGTGTCGGTGGTCGTCATGGTGCGTCTCCCTGATCGTCGTCGACCGGCGCGTGCAACATCTTCGAGAATGTTGCACCACGAGGAGCACCCGGGTCTAGAGTCGGCGCATGCCGGATCCGACCGACCCGCCCTCCGCCCCCGGTGCGGGCGCCGCCGCGGCGGCGCACCGCGCGCCGCGACCCGGATCGCTCGCCGCGGTCGGCACCACCGCCGCGCCGTCGTGGCTCTCGGAGCGCCTCGAGTCGGGCGAGCACCCCGACGCCGTGCGTGCGTTCCGGATGGCCCGCGAGCAGTTCATCGACGGCGAGCGCATCGACATGGGCCGCCTCGCCGGCCGCCTCGGCATCGACCGGACCTCGCTGTTCCGCTGGGTCGGCAACCGCGACGCGCTCCTGTCGGAGGTGCTGTGGTCGCTCGCCGTCCCGACGCTCCAGCAGGCCGAGGACGCCGCCGCGGGCCGCACCGGCCCCGACCGCGTCGCCGCGGTGCTCACGAGCTTCGCGTCCGACCTCATCCGCGCCCCCTACTTCCGGGCGTTCCTGCGCCGCGAGCCCGCCCGCGCCCTGCGGCTGCTCACGACCAACGAGAGCGAGATCCACCGGCGCTACGTCGCCACGGTGCGCGTGCTCGTGCTCGCCGAGCTCGGCGAGCACCCGTTCGACCGGGCCATCGACGCGAACGACCTCGCGTTCGTGCTCGTGCGCGTGAGCGAGTCGTTCACCTACGCCGACCTCATCTCGGGCGACACCCCGAGCGCCGCGCGCGCCCGCGCCGCGTTCGACGTCGTGCTGCGCCCGGGGGCGTCGTCATGACGTACCCGCACCGCGCGCCGTTCGCGACCCGCTGGAACGACAACGACCAGTACGGGCACGTCAACAACGCCGTCTACTACGAGGCGATGGACACGACGATCAACGTCTGGCTGCTCGGCGCCGGGCTCGACCCGCTCGCCGGCGAGCGCATCGCCGTGTGCGTCTCGTCGTCGTGCGAGTTCCGCGCGTCGTCGTCGTTCCCCGAGCCGTGGGAGGTCGGCCTGCGCGCGGGACGGCTCGGCACGACGAGCGTGACGTGGGAGCTCGGGATCCTGCGTCCCGGCACCGACGAGCCCTTCGCGACCGGGCGGTTCGTGCACGTGTGGGTCGACCGCGTGACGCGTCGACCGGCGCCCGTGCCGGACGACCTGCGCGCGGCGATCGAGCGCGACCTCGTCGCCGTCGCCGGCGGGGACGCGGACGACACCGCGCAGCACGACCCCCGGGTGCGCGACGCCTGACGGCGGGGTGCGGTACCGCGCCGCGGCCGCCTAGGTGCGCGGCCCTTTCGTGGCCGCCGGGTACGGCGTCCTGCCCTGCGCGAGGTCGTCGGTGAGCCGCTCGATCCGCCGGGCGCGGGTCTCGGGTCGCACCGCGGTCTGCACGCGGTGGAGGAAGGCGAACCGGTTGCGGCCGTCCAGGGCGGCGAACACGTCGGCCAGTCCGCGCGCGGCCAGGGCCGCGGCGAGGTCGTCGGGGACGACGGCGGTGGCCGGCCCGTCGTACGCGGCGTCCCAGCGGCCGTCCGCCTTGGCCCGGTCCACCTCCGCCACGCCGGCGGGGCGCATGCGGCCCTCGGCGGTGAGCCGCTCGACGCGGTCGCGGTTGATCTTCGACCAGACGCTCCTCGCGCGGCGCGGGGTGAACCGCTGCACGTACCAGTCGTCGTCGAGCCGCCGCGCGATGCCGTCGATCCAGCCGAAGCAGAGCGCGACGTCCACGGCCGCGTTCCAGTCGACGGACGCGACGCCGCTGCCCTTCTTGGCCATCCGCACCCAGACGTGGGTCGCGGTCGCGCCGTTCTCGTCGAGCCAGGCCTCGAAGGCCGCCCCGCTCTCGAAGTGCATCGCGCCGGTGTGGTCCATCGACATGACGGAAGCGTAGGGCCCGCCGCCGACGGCGGGTCGACACCACATACCGACCGCGCGGTATGCTCGCGACGAATCCGGGCACCGGCGCCCGGCCCGACGCGCGGAGGCCGCCCGTGCACGACCGCACACTGCCCGGGCTGGACGTCGCCCGCCTCGACGCGTGGCTGCACGCGCACCGCCCGGACCTCGTCGACGACACCCCGCTGCAGGCCGAGCTGCTCGCGGGCGGCCGCAGCAACCTCACCTACCGGGTCGACGGCGCCCGCGTGCCGCTCGTCCTGCGGCGGCCGCCGCTGCGCCACGTGCAGGCCACCGCGCACGACATGGCGCGCGAGCACCGCGTCCTGTCCGCGCTCGGGCCCACCCGCGTCCCCGTCCCGACGACGTACGCGCTCGTCGACGACACCGACGGCGCCGCGGGCACCGGGACCCCGTTCTTCCTCATGGCCCGCGTCGACGGCGAGGCGCTCGCGGCCCCCGAGCAGAACGCCCGCTGGTCCCCCGACGACCTGCGCGCCCTGAGCCTGGAGCTCGCCGCGCTGCTCGCGGAGCTGCACGCCGTCGACCCGCACGACGTCGGCCTCGCCGACCTCGGCCGGCCGGACGGGTTCCTCGACCGCCAGGTGCACCGGTGGGGCGTGCAGCTCGACGGCTCACGCTCGCGCGACGTCCCCGCGCTCGACGACCTGCAGGAGCGCCTGCGCGCCGACGTGCCGACCACGTGGCGGCCCGCGCTCGTGCACGGCGACTACCGGCTCGACAACGCGCTCGTCGCCCGGTCGCCGGCCGAGGTGAGCGCGAGCGCGGACGGGGTGTCCGGGCCGCCGCACGTCGCCGCCATCCTCGACTGGGAGATGGCGACGCTCGGCGACGCGGCCGTCGACCTCGGCATGCTCGGTCTCTACTGGGAGCTCGCGCGCATCGCGGACGACGACCACACCGTCACCGCGGTCGACCCGGCCGCCGGGTACCCGGACTTCGCCGAGCTCGTCGACGCCTACGCGGCCCGGCTCGGCGCGCCGCCGCCCGACCTCGCCTGGTACCGCGCGTTCGCGGCCTACAAGCTCGCGGTGATCCTCGAGGGCGTGCACCTCCGGTTCCGCGCCGGCGGGACGGTCGGTGCGGGGTTCGAGCGCGTCGGCGACCTCGTGGCGCCGCTCGCCCGCGAGGGCCTCGCCCGGCTCGCCGACCGCGCGGGCACGGTACGCAGCACCACGGTCCGCACCCGAGCCGAGGAGGCCTGATGGACTTCGCCCCCGACGCCCGCACGCGGGACGTGACCGCCCGTGCGCAGGCGTTCCTCGACGACCACGTGCTGCCCGCGGAGCCGGTGCTCGACGCGCAGGTCGCCACGACGCCCGACGACTGGGGCACCCGCCCGGTGGTGCGCGAGCTCCGGGCCGAGGCCCGCGCGCAGGGCCTGTGGAACCTGTTCCTGCCCGGCCCGCACGGCGGCGGCCTCACGACGCTCCAGTACGCGCCCGTCGCCGAGCTCACCGGCCGCAGCCCGCGGCTCGCCCCCGTCGCGATGAACTGCGCCGCCCCCGACACGGGCAACATGGAGCTGCTCGCCGCGTTCGGCACCGACGCGCAGCGGGACCGCTGGCTGCGCCCCCTGCTCCGCGCCGAGATCCGGTCGGCGTTCTGCATGACCGAGCCCGACGTCGCGTCGTCGGACGCCACGACGATCCGCACGCGCATCCGCCGCGACGGCCCGGACTGGGTGGTCAGCGGCCGCAAGTGGTGGTCGACGGGCGCGATGAACCCCGAGGCCGCGCTGCTCGTCGTCATGGGACGCACGGACCCCGACGGTCCGCGGCACCGGCAGCAGAGCATGGTCCTGGTCCCCCGGGACGCCTCGGGCGTGCGCGTCGTGCGGCCGCTCACCGTGCTCGGCTACGACGACCGCGACCACGGCGGGCACGCCGAGGTCGAGCTCGACGACGTGCGCGTCCCCGCCGACGCCCTGCTGGGCGGACCCGGCGACGGGTTCGCGATCGCCCAGGCCCGGCTCGGCCCGGGCCGCGTGCACCACTGCATGCGCGCCCTCGGCATGGCGGAGCGTGCGCTCGACCTCGTGCGCGACCGGGCCACGACGCGCCGCACGTCGGCCGGTCCGCTGGCCGAGCGCGGCGTCGTGCGCGAGTGGGTCGCGCGCTCCCGGGTCGAGGTCGAGGCGCTGCGGCTGCTCGTGCTCAAGACGGCCTGGCTCATGGACACGGTCGGCAACCGCGCGGCGATGCGGGAGATCCAGGCGATCAAGATCGCCGTGCCGTCGACCGTCGAGCGGATCCTCGACCGCGCGATCCAGCTGTTCGGCGCCGCGGGGCTGTCGGCCGACACCCCGCTCGCCGGGATGTTCGCCGCCGCGCGCGCCCTGCGCCTGGCCGACGGCCCCGACGAGGTGCACCTCGCGGCGCTCGGCCGTGCCGAGCTCCGACCCCGCACCGCCCCGGAACCCGCCACCGACCCCAGCACCCGCGCACCGCACGAAGGGAGCCACCGATGACGACCGACCCCGCCCTCGACGGAGAGGGCTACGGCACGATGTCCGTCGCCGCGATCCTCGCCGAGACCGCCCGCCGCCACCCCGACCGCACCGCGTTCCACATCGGCGACCGCACCGTCGCGTACGGGCCGCTGTGGCAGCAGACGCTCGCGTACGCGGGCGCGCTGCGGGACCGCGGCGTCGGGCCGGGCGACCGGGTCGCGGTGCACGTGCCGAACGTCCCCGACTTCGCGCGCGTCTACCACGCGGTGCTGTCGCTCGGGGCGGTGGTCGTGCCGGTCCACCTGCTGTTCAAGGCGGGCGAGATCGAGTTCGTCCTGCGGGACAGCGGCGCCCGGCTGCTGGTCGCGGCCGCACCGCTGCTGGGCGAGTCGCTGCCCGCGGCCGCCGCGGCGGGCGTCCCGACGGTCACCGTGCTCGTGCCCGACGGCGTCGACGTCCCCGCGCCACGCCTGGAGGACGAGGCCGCCGCCGCGACGCCGCTGCGCACCTACGCGTCGGTCAACCCGCTGCACCCCGCGACGATCCTCTACACGAGCGGGACGACGGGACGGCCGAAGGGCGCGGTCTCGAGCCACCTCGCGCTGATCGAGCAGGTGCACGTGACGCTGATCGACACGTGCGACATCCGCGCCGACGACGTGATCTTCGGCGGCCTGCCCTTCTTCCACACGTTCGGCCAGTCGTCGGTGCTCAACACCGCGTTCCGGCGCGGCGCGTCGGTGGTCCTCCTCCCCCGGTTCGACCCCGACGAGGCGCTCGCCGCGATGACCCGGCACGGCGCGACGGTCTTCACGGCCGTCCCGACGATGTACGTCGGGCTGGTCCAGGCCGCCGCGCGCACGACCGACCGTCCGCCCCTGCGCTTCGCCGTCTCGGGCGGCGCCGCGCTGCCGGTCGCGTTGCTCGAGGCGTTCGAGGCGACGTTCGGGGCGCCGGTGCACGAGGGCTACGGCCTGACGGAGACCGCGCCGACCGTGTCGTTCAACGAGGTCGGCGAGCGGCCGCGGCCGGGCACCGTCGGCCGTCCGCTGTGGGGCGTCGACGTCGAGATCGCGGACCCGTGGGTGGCCGACCGGATCGAGCTGCTCGGCACCGGTCAGCTGGGCGAGGTCGTCGTGCGCGGCCACAACCTGTTCAAGGGCTACCTCGGCAACCCGGAGGCGTCGGCCGAGGCGGTGGTCGACGGGTGGTTCCGCACGGGCGACCTCGGCACTCTCGACGAGGACGGTGTCCTCACGATCGTCGACCGGACGAAGGACATGATCGTGCGGTCGGGCTACAACGTGTACCCGAGCGAGGTCGAGTCCGTCCTGGTGCGGCACCCCGCGGTCGCCCTCGCCGCCGTGTTCGGCGTGCCCGACGAGGTGCGCGGGCAGGAGGTGCACGCGGCCGTCGTCCTGGAGCCTGGAGCGACCGCGGCGCCCGACGAGCTCGTCGCCTTCGTGCGGGACCGCATCGCCGCGTACAAGTACCCGCGCGTCGTGCACGTCCGCGAGGTGCTGCCCACGGGCGGCAGCGGCAAGATCCTCAAGCGCGAGCTCGTGGCCGAGTACGCGCCCGCACCGGCCGACCTGTCCTGACGGTCGACGCACGGAGGGCGGGCGACCCGGTCGGGGCCGCCCGCCCTCGGTCGTGGGCGCGTCGCGTCAGGTGGTCGGGACGCCCTCGTCCTCCGGCGCCGGGGCCGCGCCGTCGTACGGCTCGACCGGTCCGTCGCCGGCGTCGGTGGTGAACGCGGTCCCGACGTAGTCCTGCACCCCGTCGTTCACGACGGTGATGCCGACGCCGCCGAACGACCGATGGCTGTCGGCCGAGAAGGCGAGCGGCATGATCCCGTTGCCGCTGACGTCGCCGCTCTCGAGCGCCTCGACGAGGCTCTCGCGCGTCGGGTCCTCCCCCGCCGCCGCGAGGGCCTGGGCGAACGTGTAGGCCACGGACATGCCGTAGACGGTGTTGCCGGTGAACGGCTCGCCGCCGTTGTACTCGTCGTTGATCTCGCGGAACAGCGCGACCCAGTCGCTGTCCGGGCTGAACGGCAGGTAGTTCGCGCTGACGAAGCCCTCGAGCACCGCGGCGGCGACGTCCTCGCCGAGGTAGCCGGCGAGCGTCGGGTAGTCGCCGCCCGACGACGACGCGAGCCACTGCGCCGGGTAGCGCATCTGGGCGGCGGTCCCGACCGTCCGGGCGGTGAAGCCGTTCACGGTCGCGAGGAAGTTGTGCGTGCAGCCCGCCGCCTGCATGGCCCCGACCTGCGCGGTGACGTCCTGGTCGGACACCGCGTACGTCTCGCTGACGGCGAGCGCGTCGGCCCCGAGCACCGCCTCCAGGCCGGCGACGAAGTCCTCGCCGTAGTCGTCGTCCTGCCCGAGCACGCAGAAGACGGCGTCGTCGCCGCCCTCGTCGAGCGCGTACTGCGCGAGCGCCTTGGCCTCGGTCGTGTAGTCGACGTTGAAGGCGAACGTCCACGGGTGCTGCTCGGGGTCGTCCCACAGCAGCGCGCCCGACGCGACGAACAGGTCGGGCACCTCGTTCTCGTTGAGGTAGTCGAGCACGGACGCGTGGGTCGGGGTGCCGAGGCCGTTGAGGATCGCGAACACCCCGTCCTCCTGGACGAGCTCGCGCACGACGGTCTGGGTCGTCGCGGGGTTGTAGCCGTCGTCCTTGACGACGTACTCGATCGTCCGCCCGTGGATGCCGCCCTGGGCGTTGACGTGGTCGAAGTACGCCGAGACGGCCTTCGAGATGGACGAGTACCCGGCGGCGGCCGGGCCGGTCAGGGGCGTGTGCGTGCCGACGGTCACGGTGTCGTCGGTGACGCCGGGGCTGGGCTCGGGGGTGCTGCACCCCGCGAGCGTCGCCGCGAGCGCACCGGCGCTCACGACGGCGAGGGGGCGCGGGCGCGTGCGGAGCGGCATGTCAGGCCTCGCTTTCGGATCCGGACAGGGGTGACCCGGCGGTGACGTCCTCACGCGGCGGCGAGGTCGGGCCGGGGGCTTCGGGGGCGGCGCCGGCTCGGCCGGCGCC
>NZ_BHYL01000205.1 GCF_003851725.1 Cellulomonas algicola
CTCCCGGTCGCCCACCGCGAGGCCCGGCGCCGTCGGCGCGCCGCGGTCGTGCTCCTCCTCGCCGCGGGCCTCGTCGGCGGGGGCCTCGCGGCCGCACCCGCGGGCGCGGCCGAGCCCGCGCCCTTCACGTTCGTCGTGCTGCCCGACACGCAGAACTACGTGAGCACGTCCGCGAACCAGGCGACGATGGGCGTCCAGACCCGGTGGATCGCCGACCACGCCGACGAGCTCGACGTCGCGTTCGTGTCGCAGGTCGGCGACCTGGTCGGCGTCGACACCGCCGACGTGCAGTGGCAGCGGGCGTCGCAGCACATGGCCGTGCTCGACACGGCGGGTGTGCCGAACGCCGTGCTGCCCGGCAACCACGACATGAACCTCACGACCGGCGAGGCGCCGCTCTACCGGCAGTACTTCCCGCCGAGCCGGTACGCGGACGCGTCCTGGAACGGCGCGACGGCGTCGTACGGCGGGTACCTCGGGCAGGGGCTGTTCGGGCCCGACCCCGTCGACCGGCAGAACATGGACTCGTTCGCGCTGTTCACCGCCGGCGGCATGGACTTCCTGCTGCTCAGCCTCGAGATGAATGCGCCCGACTCCGCGCTCGACTGGGGCCGCCGGGTCCTCGCCGCCTACCCCGAGCGGCGCGCGATCGTCGCGACGCACTCCTACGTCGACACCGCGGGCGGGCTCACGACGCAGGTCGCGCGCGCCGACGGCGGCAACAGCGGCCGGGCGATCTGGGAGGAGCTCGTCCGGCCGTCGTGCTCGGTCTTCCTCGTCGTCTCGGGCCACTTCAGCGAGGGCGACCTCGGCGAGGCGCGCCGCACCGACACCAACGCGTGCGGGCAGCCCGTGCACGCGGTGCTCACCGACTACCAGGACCGTGCCAACGGCGGCGACGGCTGGCTGCGCTACTACACGTTCGACCCCGCGGCCGACGAGATCCGCGCGACGACGTACTCGCCGACGCTCGACCGCTACGAGACCGACGCCGACAGCCAGTTCACGCTGCCCTACGCGATGACGGGCACGCCGACCGACCCGCCTCCCGGCCCGCTCGCCGCCGACGCGTTCGGGCGGGCCCTGACGGGCGGCTGGGGGAGCGCCGACGTGGGCGGCCCGTGGTCGGTCGGCGGCGGGACGGCACGGTTCGCCGTCGGCGGCGGTACCGGCCAGCAGTCGCCGCTCCCGGGCGGCACCGTCACCGCGACGCTCGGCGGCGTGTCGTCGACCGCGACCGACGTGACGGCGACCGTCGCGCTCGACCGCATCCCGAGCAACGCGCTCTACGCCACGGTGTCGGGCCGGGTCGTCGGATCGGGCGACTACGGCGCGCGCGTCAAGGTCCTCGCGGGCGGCGCGGTCCAGCTGCACGCCGAGCGCTCGGGCACGGTCCTCACGGGCGGCACGCTGCCGGGCGTCACGCTCACCGCGGGCGAGCGGCTGCGGGTCCGCACGCAGGTCGAGGGCACGTCGCCGACGGTCGTGCGGGTGCGTGCGTGGGAGGACGGGCAGGCGGAGCCGACGGCGTGGCAGTTCACCGCGACCGACGCGACCGCCGCGCTGCAGGGCGCCGGGGGCGTCCGGCTCATGACGTACGTGAGCTCCACGACGACCGGCGGCGCGCTCACGGCCCGGTGGGACGACCTCCTCGTCATGCCGATCGGCGCGGCGCCGCCGCCCCCACCGCCGAACCAGCCGCCCACGGCGTCGTTCACGGCGATGACCGCCGGCCCCACCGCGTCCGTCGACTCGGCCGGGTCGACCGACGCCGACGGCACGATCGTGTCCCGCACCTGGTCGTTCGGCGACGGTGGCACGGCGACCGGCACGACCGCGTCGCGCACGTACGCCGCGGCGGGCACGTACACCGTCACGCTGACGGTGACGGACGACGACGGCGCGACCGCGTCGACGACGCGCGCGGTCACCGTCAGCGCGCCGCCGCCGCCGTCGACGACGCTCGCGGCCGACGCGTTCGCGCGCACCGTGACCGGTGGCTGGGGGAGCGCCGACACGGGCGGCGCGTGGACGGTCGCGGGCGGGTCGTCGCGGTTCTCCGTCGGCGCCGGGACGGGCGTGACGCAGGTCCCCGCGGGTGCCACGCTGACCGCGACGCTGGGCTCCGCGGCGGTCGCGGCGACCGCGACGGACGTGCACGCGACCGTCGCGCTCGACACCGTCCCGGACGGGCCGCTCTACGCGACGGTCTCCGGGCGGGTGGTCGGGTCCGCGGACTACGGCGCCCGGGTGAAGGTGCTCGCGACCGGCGCGGTGCAGCTGCACACCGAGCGGTCCGGCACGGTCCTCACGGGCAACACGCTGCCGGGTGTGGTGCTCACGCCGGGTGCTCGCCTGCACGTGCGCGTGCAGGTCCAGGGCACCGCGCCGACGACGGTGCGCACGCGGGCCTGGCTCGACGGCACACCCGAGCCGACGACGTGGCAGTACACGACGACCGACGCGACGGCGGGGCTCCAGACGGCCGGGGGCGTGCGCCTGATGGCGTACCTCAGCTCGTCGACGACGAACGGCCCGACGACGGTCCGCTGGGACGACCTCGTCGCGACCCGCCTGCCCTGACGTCCGCCTGCGTCACGGTGACGGCGCCCGACGCCTGGCCGGGCGTCAGAGGACCGCGACCCGGGGCCGGGTACCGCACGGACCCGCGACCCGGTCCTCGGGCCCGGGTCGCGACCCGGGCTACAGGGGGCGGCCAGCCTCGAGCTCGGCGACGAGCGAGCGGACGACCGCGTCGAGCTCGCCCGCGTTCCGGCGCGCGACGGCCCGCTGCCGCTGGTACGACGCGCCACGGCGCAGGATGACGCGCACGTGCTCGAGCTCCTCGCTGCACCCGAGCCGCTCCGCGACGGGCGCGAGCTCGACGAGCCAGCGGCCCACGGCGTCGGTGACGAGCTCCTCGTCGCCCGCGGCGTTCGTGATGATGATCGCGTCCATGCCGTAGCGGGCGGACCGCCACTTGTTCTCCTGCGCGAACCACGGCGGCAGCGCGGGGAGCGCCTCGCCGCGGTCGAGCATCGACGAGAAGTGCTCGACGAAGCAGTGCGTGAGGGCCGAGATCGCGGTGACCTCGAGCAGGTTGGTCGCACCGTCGGCCACGCGCATCTCGAGCGTCCCGAACCGCGGCGACGGCCGGACGTCCCACCGGACCTCGTCGAACTGGTCGATGACGCCCGTGTGCATCATGTCGCCGACGTACTGCTCGAGCTGCTCCCACCGCTCGAAGCCGAACGGCAGCCCGGCGGTCGGCAGCTGCTGGAACAGCAGTGCGCGGTTGGACGCGTACCCGGTGTCCTTGCCGCCCCAGAACGGTGACGACGCGGACAGCGACTGCAGGTGCGGGAACACCGTGAGCATCGCGCGGGACAGCGGCAGCACCTTGTCGCGGTCCTCGATCCCGACGTGCACGTGCACGCCGTAGATGAGCATCTGCCGGCCCCACCACTGCGTGCGGTCGATGAGGGTCGCGTACCGCTGCTTGTCGGTGACCTTCTGCTGCGCCCAGTTCGCGAACGGGTGCGTGCCGCCGCCCATGAGCTGGATGCGCAGCGGTTCGGCGGCCGCGGCGACCTCGTCGAGCGCGCGGCGCAGGTCGGCACCGGCCTCGCCGACGGTCCGGCACACGCCGGACGCGACCTCGACGGTGTTGAGCAGCAGCTCCTGCTTGATGTGCGGGTGCTCCGAGCCGTCGGTCGGCCGCACGGTGTCGAAGATGGCCTGGGCGGCCTGCCGCAGGTCGCCCGAGTCGGCGTCGACGAGCGCGACCTCCCACTCGAGCCCGACGCTCGACCGCGCGGACCGCGCGAACGGCAGCGTGACGCGCGCGGCCATCAGACGCGCTCCACGACGAGCACCTGCTGGTGCCCGGCGACCCGGGTCAGGACGACGGTGGCCTCGGCGTCGCCGCGCAGGTCGAGCTGCTTGCGCAGCTGCTCGGGCACGACGGCCGTGCCGCGCTTCTTGATGGTCAGCCGCCCCACGCCGCGCTCGCGCAGGTACGTGCGCAGCCGCTTGAGGCCGAACGGCAGGGTGTCGAGCACGCGGTACGCGGTGGCGACGGGTTCGTCGTGCAGCTCGTCGGACGTCACGTAGGCGATCGTGGGGTCGACGAGCGTCCCGCGCACCCGGTGGGCGACGTCCCCGACGAGCCCGGCGCGGATGACGGCGCCGTCGGGCTCGTAGAGGTACGCGCCCACGGGTCCGGCGGAGGCGTGCGCGGGGCCGTCGGGACCGGTCGCCAGGGTGTGCGCCGTCGTCCCCGCCAGCACGAGCGCCGACCGCCCCGGGCCCTCGGGTGCGAGGGGGCCGAACCAGAGCCCGACCTCGACGACGTCGCCGTCGACGGACACCCACTGCGCGTGCGCGTCGGCCGGGAGCGCCGAGTGCGGGACCCCCGGGCCGAGCTTGAGCCCGAGCGCGGGGACGCGGTCGCGCAGCGCGAGGACGGCGTCGAGCGGCGGCGCGTACGCGGCGGGGTCGAACACGCGGCTGCCCGACGACGTGCGCCGCGCGGGGTCGGCGTACACCCCGTCGACGCCCTCGGCGACGAGGTCGAGCGTGAGCCCGTCGGCGTGCCGCACCTCGGTGTCGGGGAAGTGCCGCAGGTTGACGGTGGCGATCGCGGCGGTGGCCTCGTCGACGTCGGTCGCGAGCACGGCGAGCCCCATGCCGGCGAACGCCATCGCGTCGGCACCGATCCCGCACGTGAGGTCGGCGACCCGCGTGCTGCCGGCGTCGCGGTAGCGCCGGGCGTGGTGCGCCGCGACCGTGAGCCGCGTGGCCTGCTCGAGACCCGCGGCGGTGAAGAGCATGCCGTCGGCGAAGTCGCCGAGCTTCGCGCGGGCCCGCGCGCGCAGCCGGGACTGCGTGAGCGCGGCGGCGACGAGGGCGGGGTCGAGCCCCTCGGCGTGCAGGCGCGCGGACAGCGCCATGGTCCGCTGCTCGTCGTACGGCGGGAGCGCCGAGAGCAGGGCCCATCCCTGGGGGCTGAGCAGCGCGCTGAGGCCGGCGGCGTCCATGCGGGCGATCCTTGCACGGCCCGACGGGCCGCACGACGGGCGGGGCCACCCGGTGGCTCGTGAAGCGCGCGCCCGCGCGACACCCGCGCCACGCCCGGTCGTTGGCACTCGCCTTGACCGAGTGCTAACGCGTTCCTAGAGTGAGGAGCTGGCACTCTCCCTGTGGGTGTGCCAGCTGCGCACCTGGTCACGGCACCCGCGACGACGTGAGTCGGTGCGCTCGGACAGCTCGAACACGACTCACATGCGAAGGGGAGGTCCGCTGTGTCGGTCTCCATCAAGCCCCTCGAGGACCGGATCGTCGTCAAGACGCTCGACGCGGAGACGACGACGGCCTCGGGTCTCGTCATCCCGGACAGCGCCAAGGAGAAGCCCCAGGAGGGCGAGGTCCTGGCCGTGGGTCCGGGCCGTGTCGACGACAACGGCAACCGGATCCCGCTCGACGTGGCCGTCGGCGACAAGGTGATCTACTCGAAGTACGGCGGCACCGAGGTCAAGTACGCCGGCGAGGAGTACCTCATCCTCTCGGCCCGCGACATCCTCGCGGTCGTCGTCAAGTGATCTGACGGTGCCCGGCGTCCGTCGCTGACGGCGCCGGGCACCCC
>NZ_BHYL01000206.1 GCF_003851725.1 Cellulomonas algicola
GGCCGGTCCGGTCCGCGCGCGCCGCGTCGACCCCCGCGCCGTAGTCCGCGTGGCCGACGCCCGCCACCACGTCCTCCGCCGCCGCGCCCGCCGGCGCCGGGCCGCCCGCGCGTGCCGTCATCTCGCCGTGCCCGTACAGGTACCCGCTCGCGAACCCGCCCTCGCCGCGCGTCGGGGGCGTCGCCGTGGCGGCCTCGGCCATCCCGTCGCCGCAGTCCGCCCAGCCGCGGGCCTGCGCGCTGCGCGTCGCGTCGGCCGTCCCGCCGGCCTTCCGGTCCTCGACGCCGTCGCGGTAGTCGGCGAACCCGGCCGCCGCGCCGCCCGTCGCGGGAGCCGCGCCCGTGAGTGCCGCGATGCTCGCACGCGCCGCTTCGGCGCCCGACCGGTAGTCGTCGTGGCCCGCCTGCTCGGCCGACCCCTTCCCGGCGAACGGGGTGCCCCACGGTGCCGCGAGCGCCTGGTCGACGCCGCGCCAGTACTCGGTCCACGCCGCCGTCGTCGCCTCGCTGCCCGTCGGCGCGGGACCGGCGCGCAGGCCGGCCTGCGCGGTCGTGATGCCGGCGACGAACTCGTCGAAACCCAGCGCGGACCCGCGGGCGGTGGGCTTCGCGGCCTTCCGGTCGGTCCGTGCCGCCTCGACGCCCGTGCGGTAGTCGGCGTGCCCCGCCGCGGCGAGCGTGTCCTCGGTCGTCGCACCGGTCGGTGCGGGCGTGCCCGCCCGCGCGGCCGCGGCGCCCTGCCCGTAGAGGTGCCCGCTCGCGTAACCGCCCTCCGCGCGGGAGGGCGCCGTCGTCGCCGCACCCTCGGCCACGCCCTCGGAACCGTCGGTCCATCCGCGCACGTGCGCAGGGCGCGCGGCGTCCGCGGCCTGGCCGTCGACCCCGGCCTCGACGCCCGACCGGTAGTCCCCGAACCCCTCCGAGGCGCCGCCGCCGGCCGGTGCGGCGCCCGTGAGCGACGCGAGGTCCTTGCTCGCCTGCGCCGACCCGGCGCGGTAGTCGTCGAACCCGGCCTTGGCGACCGCGTCCGTGCCGGCGCAGGCGGTCGGCGGTGCCGACGCCCGCGCCAGGTCGACGCCCGCCCAGTACGCGGCCCATACCGCGGTCCGGACGAGGGTCGGGGTCGCGATCGCCGCCGTGCGGACGTTCGCCCGCGCGAACGCCACGGTCTCCAGGACCTCCGTGTGCGCCGTCAGGCCGGCCTGGATCGTCGGCGCGGCGACCGACGGGTCCGCCGTCACCTTCTCGGCGGCGTCCCAGTAGGCGTCGTGCGCCTCCTTCTGCGCGAGGTTGCCGACCGGGGGCGTGCCCTTCGCCGACTTCTGCGCGTGCTCGACGCCCGCCCAGTAGTCGTCGTGGCCTGCCTTCTGCGCCGCCTTGCCTGCGGGCGGGCTCGCCTTCGCGTGGCTGCGCGCGTGCGCGACGCCCTCCCAGTACTCCGCGTGACCGGCGATCTCGGCGCGGTTGCCGACCGGCGGAGCGGCGAGCAGCTGCGACCTGCCCTTCGCGACGCCGGCCCAGAGCTCGGTGTGACCGTCGATCGCCGCCTGCGTGGTGACCGGCGGCGACGCGAGCGGGTTCTTCTTGCCGTGCTCGATCCCCGCGTCGAAGTCCTGGTAGCCCAGGAGGTAGCCACGACCGAACCGCGTCGCCGACACCGCTCCGGCGCGCGAGTCCGTGACCCCCTCGCCGTAGTGCGTGTACCCGGCCTGGTAGACCGCGTTGCCCGTCGCGTCGGCCGGGGTGCCCGCCTGCGCCTCGTCGCTGCCGCGCCACCGCTCGGCCCGGACGTGCGTCCGCGCGGGGTTGGGCGGTGCCGTCGCCGCACCGCCGGGCGGCAGGGTGCCCGTCCACGAGCCGGTCTGGTGTCCCTTGAACTTCGGCAGGTGCGTCCACGTCACCTTGGCGATCGGGTACTCCTGCGCCCGCGTCGCGACCTTGGCGAAGGTCATGGGGCTCGGGATCGCCAGCGACAGGCTGCCGCTGATGCCGCCCACCTTCACGACCGGTGCGGCGTTCGTGGCGGCGAGGCTGGCGTCCAACTCCTCCCACTGGGCGTAGAGCGACGACGCGTACGTGAACGTGGTCGCCGTCGGGGCGATGCCGGCCTGCGTCGCCAGCGCGAGGTTGCCGGGACCGAGCCGGTGCCGCAGGCGCGCCGCCGAGTCGGTGCCGTAGCCGATCGTCACGACGTAGCGGAACCACGACGACTTCGCCGCCGCCTTGACCCACTCCTCGATGCCCTTGTTGTGGTCGCCGTTCGTCGGCTTCTGCGGGAACGCCGTGAGGTTCTCCGCCGCGTGCGGCGCGGTCGGCTTGCCCGGACCGCCCAGGTTGTCGTTGAGCAGGTGCCCCTGGCAGTACGTCAGGCCGACCGTGGCGGCCGAGAACAGCCGCGTGTAGTCGTACGGGCGGAACCCGACCTGCGTCCCCGGCCCCGACCCGTAGACGTGCCCCGGACCGACGATCGCGTCGACCTTGGTGCCCTGGCCGGTCGTCGGCTCGACGGGGTCCCACGTCCGGTCGTTCGTGTACCACCGCTGCACGGTCACGGCCGGTACCGTCGCCGGACGGGTCGACCGGGCGGTCACCGGATCCGTCACCGGAGCGAGGGCGGGTGCCGCCGACGCGTCCCGCGCGAGCATGGCGGACACCGCGCGGTTGCCCGCGGCGCGTTGCAGGGCCACCAGGGCGGCCGACCCGACGGGCGCTGACGTGGCGGGCGTCTGACGACGTGACGCGGTGGTCGGACGTGACGCGGTGGTCGGTGGCGGGACGGGTCGACGGTGCGGCCCGGACAGCCCGGGCACGGCGGTCGTGGGTCTCGGCCCCGGCGCGCGGGTCGTTCCACCTGCCCCCATGCCGCTCATCGTCACCCGGGGCGACGGTCCTCGACAGGCGAGCCGCCGGACCGTGCCCTTTCGGGCAGACCCCGGGTCCGGCTACGGTCGGCGGAGCGTCGCGTGCCGGTGGCGGACCGCGTCAGGCATGGAGGCGCCCGAGCGGGAGACACCGCCATCACGACACCCACCCCTGACACCGCCCGCGCCCGCGCGCTCGCCGACGAGCTCCGCGAGGTGCACCGACGCCTGCGGGCGGCGCTCGACCTGGCGCTGGACGCCGACCCCGACGACCTCGACGCCGACCCCGCCCGCGACCCCCTCCTCTACTGCTGGGGGTTCTGCGCGGCGCTCGAGGGCCACCACCGCAGCGAGGACGACCGCCTGTTCCCCCTCCTGCTGCGCGCGCACCCCGACCTGGCGCCGGTCGTCGGGCAGCTCCGTCAGGACCACCGCATGATCGACCACCTCCTCGGCTCGCTGCGCGAGGCGATCCGCTCGGGCGCCGACGCCGACGAGCGCGCGCGGCACCTGGAGGGCGTCGCCGCGATCATGGAGTCGCACTTCCGCTTCGAGGAACGCCGCGTCCTGCCGCTGCTCGACGCGCTCGACCCGGGCGACGTCCCGGAGCCCCACGAGCTCTACGGCCCTCTCGCCTGAACGGACGAGTCCGTCCCGACGTCGTCGAGCGCCCTTGCCCCGAAGGGCAGACCTCGCCCGCGCGAGGTCCGCCGACCTTGTGCCCGCACCGGATGGACGGCCAGGCTGAGGACGGTCCGCCTGCACCCGGAGGTCGGCCCATGACGGAGCCGCGACTCGTCGACCGGGAGGACGCCGCCGCACGCACTCCGCCGTCGACCCGTCCCCCGTCGCCCGAGCACGCTGGTCAGCGTGCGCGGCCCGGACCGGTGCTCGTCGGTGCCGGTGCGAGCGCGTCGCACGTGGTGCAGCTCCAGCACGGCGCCGGCAACGCGGCCGTCGCACGGTGGGTCGCCGGGCTCGCGCACACGGCGTCGACGCTCGTCCAGCGGTCCCCCGCCGCGGACCTGATCGCCACCAGGACCTCGCTCGGCGCGCTCGACGAGACGGCCCTCGGCGCCGACCTCGCGACCCGCGCGCGCGGCGGGGACGCCACGTTCGTGCAGAGCGTCCTCGACGAGCTGTGGTCGACGGACCGCGACGACGTCGCGCTCGCGATCTGCACCGCCCTCGACGACGCGGCCCTCGGGGTCCTCGTCGCCTCGGAGGACGGCCGACGGCTCGTGGACCGCATGTTCGACGAGCTCACGTCCGGCAGCGTCGGCGACGACGAGCAGCAGCAGGCGGACCGCCTGCTGCGGACCAAGGGAGCGACCCGGTCGCCTGAGTCGTTCGAGCAGGCGCTCGCGACGGCCAAGGTGTTCCCGTTCCGGCTGCCGGGGATCACGGTGATGAGCGACGCGATCATCCAGGCCGAGCGGCGGCCCGAGGGGCGCATCTGGGTCAAGCAGCCCGTCCGGGTGCAGTACGACGAGATGTTCGCCGAGGAGACCCGGACGCTCCCGCTCGACGTCTTCATCTCGGGGATCGAGCTGCCGGAGGACGAGATCGTCGGCGTGCGCCTGTACGACCTGGGCGGCACGCTCGTCCACCGGCCCGCGCTCATCCTGCTCCAGCTCTCGAACGAGGCGGACACCCGCACGCTCACGAAGATCGCCGAGGTCGCGGGCATCGGGCTCACGCTCGGCACCGGCTCGCTCGCCGGGCTCGGCATCGAGGCGTCGATGACCGCCCGGGTGCTGCTCTGGGCGGACCGGGCCGCGCTGGCGCTCGGCACGATCGCGTCCGTCGTGGCGGAGCACCGCGGAGAGATCGTCGAGCGCCACGGCGACACCGGCCGGACCTTCCTCCGCTACGTGGACATGGTGCAGAGCGCCACCGCGATCTACGGGTTCGCCCGGACAGCGCTGACGATGGCGTCGCTGGTCAGCGGGCTGCGCGGGTCAGCGGACGGCTTGCGGGGCGCGGTGTCGTCCGCCGACGACCCGGCCGCCGCGGTGCTGCGGGAGACCGACGACGTGCTCGCGCGCGCCGACGAGATCATGGGCGCTCGCGGTGGAGGTCCGCGGCCCGGAGGGACCGAGCCCGAGACGCCGACCACGCCCACCACGTCGCCGACCACCCCGTCGCCCACGCCGGACACTCCCGGCCCTGCGCCGGAGACGCCCGGCCCGGAGCCGCCCGGCCCTGGACCGGACGCGCCGGGCCCCGTTCCCGAGCCTCCTGCGCCCGCCGAGCCCGCCGTCCCGCGCGGCTTCCGCGAGGACGGGACCGCGCCGCGGACCGGCAGCCCGTCCCGGCCGGTGTACTCGCAGGGGCAGGACCCGACGTGCGGGCCGGTGTCGGCGGGCATGGCGATCGAGACCATGGGGCAGCCGCACGACATGGCCGAGCTGGTCAAGTCGGCGGGGCCCGACGGCATGTACATCTCCGACCTGCTGAGCCTCGTGCAGCGGCACCACATCGACGCGAGGATGAACCTGACCGCGACGGTCGGCGACCTCGGCGCCGCGACGTCGTCCGCGGCCGGCGGCAACCCGGCGATCGCGCTCATCCGGATGCCGCCCGGCTCGTCGCACGCGTTCCACTACGTCGTCGTCGACGGGGTCACGACGCGGCTCGGCCAGCAGGTGGTGGCCGTTCGCAACCCGTGGGGCACGCAGTACTTCGAGCTCCTCGACTCGTTCACGAAGAAGTTCACCGGTCAGGCCATCATGATCAACTACTCGTTCTGACCAGCACGCTCGACCTGACGAGGAGCGCGACGTGCCCGACGCCCTGACACCCGCCGAGGTCCTCGCGCGCGCCGCCGAGCTGCGAGGCAGTGCCGTCGTCGTCGTCGGGACGCTCGAGGTCGGGGCGGCGACGGCCCACCTCGAGGGCGACGCGGCGACCGCGCGCGTCGACATCCACGACCCCGGGCTGCTGGACCTGCTGCTGCCCGCCGTGCCGGCGGCGGGCGGCGGGCGGTACGCCTATCGCGACGCGGCCGTGGTCGAGGCGGTCGTCGACGAGGACGCGGGCTCGGCGGTGCTCACCGCGGTCCGGTCGGTCGAGATCCGTCGCGGCACGACGACGTACCGCGTCGGGGCGACCGGCGCGCCCTGACCCTCGAGGCGGCCCGGGAGAGATCAGCTCAGCGGGCGACGGCGACCAGGGGGGCGACCTCGGGAGCGGCGTCGCCGAGGGTCGACTCGCGGCCGACGATCGTGAAGTCGGCGATCACCCGCTCGTACGGGCGGTCGGAGTCGGGGTCGTCGATGCGTGCGAGCAGCAGGTCGACCGCGGTCCGGGCGATCTGCTCGCGGCCGGGCGAGACGGTCGACAGCGTGGGCGACGAGTAGGCCGTCTCCTCGATGTCGTCCCAGCCGATGACGGCGATCTGCTCCGGCACGTCGATGCGGCGCGCGTGCAGCGCGTGCAGGGCGCCGAGGGCCAGCGCGTCGTTGAGCCCGAAGACGGCGTCGAGCTCGACGCCCGAGTCGAGCAGGCGGTGCATGGCCTCGGCACCGGTCGCGCGGTGCCACAGACCGGCCTCGCCGATGAGCGCGGGGTCGACGCCGAGCCCGGCGTCCTCGAGCGCCTCGCGGTAGCCCTGCATGCGCAGCGCCGCGGAGCCGACGGTCTCGCCCTCGTGCGCGCCGACGACCGCGATGCGACGACGACCCTGGTCGAGCAGGTGCCGGACGGCGGCCTTGGCACCGTCGACGTTGCTCATCGTCACGTGGTCGGCGGGGCCGCCGAAGATGCGCTCGCCGAGCAGGACCATCGGGTAGTCGACGTCGAGCGCGTCGACGTCCTGCGGGCCGAGCTCGAGCGGGGAGAAGATCAGCCCGTCGGTGAGGTGCCGGCGCTGGCCGGTGAGGACCTCGAGCTCGCGCTCGCGCACCGAGCCGGTCTGCTCGATGAGCACGGTGAGCCCGCGCGCCTCGGCGGCGCGGATGACGGAGTCGGCGAGCTCGGCGAAGTACGGCAGGGAGAGCTCGGGGACGGCGAGCCCGATGAGGCCCGTGCGACCGCGACGGAGGTTCCGGGCCGTGAGGTTGACCTGGTAGCCGAGGTCGGCGATCGCGGTCTCGACCTTCTCCTTGGTCGCGGGCCGGATGTACTGGTAGCCGTTGAGGACGTTCGAGACGGTCTTGATCGACACGCCCGCCCGCGCGGCGACGTCGTGCATCGTCACCGCACCCGTGCGCCTGCTCATGCGTGCCTCCCGTGCACCACGTCGCTCCCGACCTCGCCTCACCGATAGTGGCAGAGCGACGCGCGGTGTCACCTGCGACACCTGCGCACCGGCATCGTACATCGTTGTACGAACGCGGGAGGGCAGGTCAGGTCGGGGAAACACGTCGGGCCCGGCGCGTGCCGGGCCCGAGGATGTCCGGCCGTCAGGCCGGTCGCGCCGACGACGTCCGGGAAGGACGACGCCGGCGGAGGGTCACTTCTTGTTGCGACGCTGGTGACGCGTCTTGCGCAGCAGCTTGCGGTGCTTCTTCTTGGCCATCCGCTTGCGGCGCTTCTTGATGACGGAGCCCATGGGTCCTCAACTCGCTTCCGGGTGTGGGCCCGGCACGGGCCCTGCTGGTGGTCGATCGACGCGCGGTGCCGTCCATCGGCCAGAGGCCGCGAGCCCACGCACGGGAAAGTCCGAGGCACTACCTTACGCGATCGACGACCCTCGCCGCGACGCGCCGTCCCCCGGGTGCCCCGACGTCAGGACGAGAGGCGGCCGTGGTCCTGCTGCTCGGGCTCCACGCGCGCCGTGCGCAGGTAGTGGTCGAGCGCGTCCTGCGGGACCCGGAACGAGCGGCCGACGCGCACCGCCGGGAGCTCCCCCGAGTGCAGCAGCCGGTAGACGGTCATCTTGGAGACGCGCATGACGTCGGCGACCTCGACCACGGTGAGGAATCGCGTGCGGCCCGGCTGGTCGCTCATCGGCTCGGCTCTCTCGTCCTGCTCGGCCACGCGCCGGGCTCTCGCGCTTCCCCTCTCGGGTGCCGGACCACGATAGTGCCGCCTGGGACTGGTGTGAAAGAGGAGACGCCTGGGACTCCCCCGTCCGGTCCCCACCCGGTCGGCGGAGCGCGGGCTGGCGTCGGCCGCGCGTCGGCCGAGGTCGCGGCTCAGTCGAGGTCCGGGTCGAGACCCCAGCACGGGAAGACGGCGGCGCGCGTCGCCCGGATCGCCCGGTCGACGTCGTCGGCCGGGTCGTAGCCCCCGGACCACGGGCGCAAGCGCACGGGCCGGCCGTCGGTCATCCGCTCGGGGCCGAGGCGGCCGTAGCGGTCGCGGACCAGCTCGCGCCACGCCGCCGGGACGTCGGTCCCGGGCTCGACCGGCCGGTGCGCCGCGATGCCGAGCAGGTGCGTCCACGACCGCGGCACCACGTCCAGCACCGCGTACCCACCGCCGCCGAGCGCGACCCACCGGCCGCCCGCGACCTCGTGCGCGAGGTCGTGCAGCAGCTCCGCGGCCACGCGCTGGCCGTCGACCGAGACGCGCAGGTGCGTGAGCGGGTCCATGAGGTGCGAGTCGCAGCCGTGCTGCGTCACGAGCACGTCGGGGCGGAACTCCCGCACCGCCGCGGGCACGATCGCGTCGATCGCCCGCAGCCAGCCCGTGTCGCCGGTCCCCGCGGGGAGCGCGACGTTGACGACCGACCCCATCGCGTCCGCGCCGCCGATCTCGCGTGCGAACCCCGTGCCCGGGAACAGGCCCGCGCCGCTCTCGTGCACCGAGATCGTCAGCACGCGCGGGTCGTCCCAGAAGACCGTCTGGACGCCGTCGCCGTGGTGCGCGTCGACGTCCACGTACGCGACGCGCGTCGCGCCCGCCGCGAGCAGCGACCGGATCGCGACCGCCGCGTCGTTGTACACGCAGAACCCCGACGCCGCACCCGGCATCGCGTGGTGCAGCCCGCCCGTGACGTTCACGGCGTGCTCGGCGCGCCCCTCCCACACGGCGAGCGCCGACTCGACCGTCCCCGTCACGACGCGCGCCGCGGCCTCGTGCATGCGGGGGAACACCGGGTCGTCCGTCGTGCCGAGGCCGCGCACCGGGTCCCGGGTCCCGTGCTCGGAGGCCGCTTTGACCGCGGCGACGTACTCGGGCTCGTGCACCGTGAGGAGCAGCGCGTCGCCAGCGGGCGGTGCGTCGACGAGGTCGACCTCGGGGCCGCCGAGCAGGTCCAGCGCCTCGGCCAGGCGGATCGTCAGCTCGACGCGCTCGGAGGTCATCGGGTGCCCGTGGCCGAAGTCGTAGGCGAGCATGTCGGCGGACCACACCACCCGGGCCTGGACGGGTGGGTGCAGCCCCCGCGACGTCATGCGGACACCGTCGCACCCGCCGCCCGTCCGTGTCGATCCGACCCGCCCGGCGTGGGCGCGGGGCAGGTCCGGCCGGGCGACAGCCGCGGCACGCGCGGGCACGTGTCGAGCAGGGCCGTCCGGCGTGCCAGCATGGGCCCGTCCGGCGGGCGCCGGTGGGCACGAGGCGGAGGTTCGATGGCGCGGGGCGGGCCGGGCATGAGGTGGCACGTGCGCGAGCTCGTCGACCGAGCCGCACGCCAGTCGCCCGCACGGCTCGCGCTCGGCGTGTTCGGGTCGGTCATCGCGCTCATCACCGCGCTCCTCCTCGCGCCGTGGGCCACCACGTCGGGCGAGCAGGCGCCGTTCGCCGACGCGCTCTTCACGGCGACGTCCGCGACGACCGTGACCGGCCTCGTCACCGTGCCGACCGGCGAGTACTGGTCGACGTGGGGGCTCGTCGTCATCCTCGTGGCGATCAAGATCGGCGGCCTGGGCGTCATGACGCTCGCGTCGCTGCTCGGCCTCGCGGTGAGCCGGCGCCTCGGCCTCACGCAGCGGCTGCTGGTGTCGTCGGAGACGAAGTTCACGCGGCTCGGCGAGGTCGGCTCGCTGGTCAACACGGTCATCATCACGTCGACGGCGTTCGAGGTCGCGATCGCGCTGATCCTGCTGCCGCGCTTCCACATGTACGACGAGTCGTGGGGCGAGGCCGCCTGGCACGCGATCTTCTACGGCGTCTCCTCGTTCAACAACGCGGGCTTCGTGCCGACGCCCGACGGGCTGTTCCCCTACGCGTCCGACTGGTGGGTCCTGCTGCCGATCATCGTCGGCGTCTTCGTCGGCTCGCTCGGCTTCCCCGTCATCCTCAACATCGCCGGCAGCCTGCGCCGACCGCGGCGCTGGAACCTGCACTCGAAGCTCACGCTCACCACGAGCGTCGCGCTCGTGGTGTTCGGGTCGCTCATCGTCGCCGCGTTCGAGTGGACCAACCCCGAGACGTTCGGCGGGCTCGACCCGAGCGCGACGTTCCTCGCGTCGCTGTTCGCGGGCGTCATGCCCCGCTCGGGCGGCTTCACGACGTTCGACATCGCCGAGATGCACGAGGGCACGTGGCTGCTCATGGACGCGCTCATGTTCGTCGGCGGCGGCTCCGCGTCGACCGCAGGCGGCATCAAGGTCACGACGCTCGCCGTCATGCTGCTCGCGATCGTCGCCGAGGCGCGTGGCGACCGCGACGTCGAGGCCTACGGCCGGCGCATCCCGCGCGAGGCGCTGCAGGTCGCGATCGCGGTGTCCTTCATCTCCGCGACGTTCGTGCTCGTCGCGTCGCTGCTGCTGCTCGCGATCACCGGCGAGGCGCTCGACGTCATCCTCTTCGAGACCATCTCGGCGTTCGCCACGTGCGGCCTGTCCACCGGCATCACGACGGACCTGCCCGACGCCGGGAAGTACGTGCTCACCGTGCTCATGTTCATCGGCCGGACCGGCACGATGACGCTTGCGGCGGCGCTCGCGCTGCGCAACCGTCGTCGGGTCATCCGGCTGCCGGAAGAAAGGCCGATCATTGGCTGACACCTCGCGGGACACCGCCCGCACCACCGGGCGCGGGTCCAAGAAGGACGCGGGCGTCCTCGTCATCGGGCTCGGCCGGTTCGGGTCCGCGATCGCCGCCACCCTGGACCGGCTCGGCCAGGACGTGCTCGCCGTCGAGCGGGACCCCGACCTCGTCGTCCAGTGGGCGGGACGCGTGCCGCTCGTCGAGGCCGACGCCACCAACCCCGAGGCGCTCGAGCAGCTCGGCGCGCGCGACTTCCCCGTCGCCGTCGTCGGCGTCGGGTCCTACATCGAGGCGTCCGTGCTCATCGCCGGGAACCTCGTCGACATGGGCATCCCGCAGATCTGGGCCAAGGCGATCTCGGCCGAGCACGCGCGCATCCTGCAGCGCATCGGCGCGCACCACGTGATCCTCCCCGAGGCCGACGCCGGCTCGCGCGTGGCGCACCTGGTGTCCGGCAAGCTGCTCGACTACATCGAGGTCGAGGACGGGTTCACCGTCGTGAAGATGCGCCCGCCGAAGGAGACGCAGGGCTTCACGCTCGCGCAGTCCAACATCCGCGAGCGCTACGGCGTGACGGTCATCGGCGTGAAGAGCCCGGGCATCGACTTCGTCTACGCGACGCCCGAGACCCGGATCTCGCAGAACGACATCATCATCGTGTCCGGCCACGCCGAGCTGCTGGAGCGCTTCGCCGCACGCCCCTGACCGACGTCGCCGCCGGTGGCGCGCCGGTGCCGGCGGGGTCAGCGGGGCTTGCGCGCGACCATCAGCAGGTGCGTGACGGGCCACGGGACGGGGCCGCCCGTCGCCGGGTCGCGGAGCGTGGCGCCGACCGAGAGGCGGTTCTCGACGAGCCAGTCGTTGGTCCACGGGGCCGAGCCGACGGCGACCTCGAAGCCGACGGACGTGAGCAGGTCGACCCAGTCGGCCCATGTCATGTCGCAGAACCGCTCGTGGCACTCCGACAGCCACGAGTCGACGTAGTCGCGCGTCGTGAGGAACTCCATCGCGCCGCGCAGCGGCAGCGTGACGGTCGCGGTCGCGGCGTCGGTGACCTGCGCCTTCACGGCGAGGTCGGCGCCGGACAGCGCCGGGAAGTCGTGCGCGAACTGCACGAACCGCTCGGCGGGCGTGAGGGCGTCGACGTGGTCGTGCACCGCGGCGCGGTCGCGCCCGGACAGGTCGGCCGCGACCGCGTGGTCGGGGCGCACGGGGCCGTCGAGGACGAGGTCGACGAGGCGGTCGCCGTCGTCGGGGCCGAGGACGTCGCTGTTGATCCACACGCCGCCCGGGGCGGTGTGCCGGAAGATGCGCTCGGCCAGCAGGCGCAGGTCCGCGACGCCGTTGCCGTAGGACGAGATCTCGTGCGTGAGCGCCACGGTGATCGTGGTGCTGACCGACGACTCCGGGAAGACCGACGACCGCAGCAGGTTGCGCTGCGCGAAGAACACGTTGGGGTTCGCGAAGACCCCCTGCGCCTTGCGGTGCTCGGCCTCGGCGACGAGGTGCCGGGACACGTCGACGCCGTACAGGTCGGACTCGACGAGCCGCGGGTCACGGGAGGCGCGCTCCAGCAGGCCGCCTGCCGCGCACCCCAGGTCGACGACGGTGCCCGGCACGACGTGCGGCGCGACCTGCGCCCACTTGCGGTCCGACGCGTCGTCGAACGCCGCGGTGTAGGTGCGGTAGTCGCGCGTCTCCGTGAGGTCGCCCTCCGAGCCGACCGTCGGGTCGGTGTGGATGAGCCGGATCTGGTCGGCGAGCCGGTAGCGGTCGTAGAACGCGACCGTCTGCGGGTGCGCGAGGTCCCGCCAGGACGGGTCGTCGGCGACGACGCGCTCGAGCACGTCCCACGGCCGCGGCGGCGCGGGCGTGACGGCGGCCTCGACCGGCGCGACGCGGAACCCGGCGGCGGCGTACAGCGCCGCGACCTCGGGCGTCGAGCACGCGACGACCGTGTTCTCCGGAGTCGGGCGGCGGCCGGTCGTCAGCTCGACCGACGCGAGCACGGTGCTCGCGAAGCGGCCCGACGGCGGCACGTCGGCGACCGGGGCGACGACCGACGGCAGGTCCGCGGCGACGCTCACGCGCTCGACGAGCGACTCCCGGCGGTGCGCGGGCAGCGGGTTGCGGCGCGTGCCGGTGTGCGTCGCCGACGTGACCGCCCACACGACCTCAGCCCCGGGTGCGACCTCGATCGGGCGGCCCGCGTCGTCGACCTCGTGGCCGTCGAGCAGGGAGCGCAGGTAGTCGACCTGGAACGCGGTGACGAGGTGGTGGCGTCCCGGGAAGAGGACGAGCGAGACCGGGGGCATGGTTCTCCGGGGACGGGGCGTGTCGGTCAGGGCGTGTCGGTCAGGGCGTGTCGGCGCGGGCGGGCGTCCAGAGCGTCGGACGCTACCCCGGCGACCGGCAGGCCGTCGGCAGGCGGTGCCGGGGCGTCGGCCGGTGCCGGCGGCGTCGCGGGCTCCGCGGGCGGGGCGACGCGGGACGGCAGGCGGCGGCGGTACGGCACGAGCAGCGCGCGGACCCGCTCGGCCGCGCCCCAGTCGTGGTCGAACATCGCGACGAGCGCGAGCTCCTGCCGCAGGAACAGCAGCGGCATCCGGTCCTTCCAGCCCGCGTCGAGGCCGACGACCTCGGCGTAGACGTCGAAGAAGCGGTCCGACTCGGGCGGCCGCGGCTCGCTCCACAGCATCGCGACGTCGACCTCGGCCCACGTCATCGACACCGCGGGGTCGATCAGGGCCGGGGCGCCGTCCGGGGTCGCGATGACGTTGGACGACCAGAGGTCGCCGTGCGTGAGGCACGGCGGTGCGGGCGGGAGCAGCTCGGTGAGCCGGTCGCACAGGTGCTCGAGCGCGCGGCGGTCCTGCTCGTCGAGGGCGGCCTGCACGCGCGGCTCGGGCAGCCAGCGCAGGAGGCGTCGCCGGGCGAAGAACTCGAACCCGTCGTCGTCCCACGTGTTGTCCTGCCGCATGCGGCCCAGGTAGTTGTCGCGGTGCCAGCCGAACCGGGTGCCGGTCGTCGACGAGTGCAGGTGGGCGACGGCGTGCGCGAGCGCCTCCCACAGGTCGGGGGTGTCGACGCGCGGCACGAGCGCCTCGAGGACGAGCAGGTCGGTGCCGACGTGCAGCACGTCGGGGGTCCGCACGCCGCCGCGCTCGCGCAGCACGTGCAGCCCCTCCGCCTCGGCGTGGAACATGCCGTCCGCGCCCGCCTCCAGCGTCTTGGCGAAGACCGGCGTCCCCGACCGTCGCTGCGCGAGCCCGGCGACGGCGATGAGGCCCCCGTCGAGCGGGGCGACGTCGGTGACGTCGTCGACGCCCGCGGCGGCGAGGCGCTGGGCGATGAGGTCGGTCCCGGACATGGTGGCGAGGGTAGCGACCGGCGGCGACACCCCGGGACCGGCGTCTCACGCGGCCGTCGCTCGACGCGCCGAGGACGCGTGACCGGCACGGCGCGGCCCGGCCCGCGGCGGTGCGCCTCGCCACGGACCGGGCCGGGGCCCGTCAGGTCCGTCGCAGCGCGAGCAGGCGCTGGAGGACGACGAAGACGAGCAGGAGCCCGCCGATGACGATCTTCGTCCACCACGAGGAGAGCGTGCCCTCGAAGGTGATGGCCGTCTGGATGAGCCCGAGCACGAGCACGCCGAGCACCGACCCGAGCACGAAGCCCGACCCGCCGGTGAGCAGCGTGCCGCCGATGACGACCGCGGCGATGGCGTCGAGCTCCATGCCGACGCCCGTGAGCGCGTAGCCGGACCGGGAGAAGATCGCGAACAGCAGACCGCCGAGCCCGGCGCACGTGCCGCTGATGACGTACACGAGCACCTTGGTCCGCGCGACGGGCAGACCCATGAGCCGCGCCGACTGCTCGCCGCCGCCGATCGCGTACACCGTGCGGCCGAACCGCGTGTAGTGCAGCAGCACGAACGCGACGGCGACGACGACCAGGGCGATGAGCCCGGACGGCGTGAGGACGAAGCCGTCCTCCGGCCCCCAGCGCGTGCGGGCCAGCGCGACGATCGTCGGGTCCGCGATCGGGATCGACTCGGGTGCGACGAGGTAGCACAGGCCGCGCGCGAGGAACATCGCGGCGAGCGTCGCGATGAACGGTTGGATCTCGAACACGTGCACCATCACGCCGACGGCGAGCCCGATGAGCGTGCCCGTGAGGATCGCCGCCGGGATCGCCACCGTGGCGGGCCACCCGTGCGTGAGCATCCACGCCGAGACGATGCTCGACAGCGCGACGACGGCACCGACCGACAGGTCGATGCCACCCGTGAGGATCACGAACGTCATGCCGACCGCGAGGACCACGAGGAACGAGTTGTTGATGAGCAGGTTCGCCATGACCCGCCCGGTGAGGAAGTTGTCGTAGCGCGAGCCGGCCACGACGAGCATGACGACGAGCACGACGACGGTCCCGAGGACGGGCAGGTAGCGGTCGTCGAGGCGCCAGCGCCTCGACGGCGCGGCGGCGTCGGCGGCCGGGGTGCGGCCACGCAGGCGGCGGGTGAGCTGGTCGGTGGACATCAGGCCGGCACCTCCACCGGGACGGGGGCCGTACGACGTCGGCGGGCACGCATCCTGTGCTGCACGACCGGGGACTGCAGCAGGCAGACCGCGATGACGACGAGGGCCTTGAACAGCGACACCGCGTTGGCCGGGATGCCGAGGATGGTGATCGACAGGGTGAGCGTCGTGATGACGAGCGTCCCGACGAGCGTGCCCGTGAGCGAGAACTTCCCGCCCGCGAGCGACGTGCCGCCGATGACCACCGCGAGGATCGCGTCGAGCTCGATGAAGAGCCCGATGTTGTTCGCGTCGGCGGCCATGGTGTCGGCGGAGCGGATGAACCCCGCGAGGCACGCGAACAGCGCGCACACGACGTAGACGGTCCAGATGATCGTGCGGGCGCGGACGCCCGCGAGGCGGCTCGCGGAGGGGTTGATGCCGACCGACTCGATGAGCACGCCGAGCGCGGTGCGCCGCGTGACCAGGGCGGTCGCCGCGAAGACGACGCCCGCGATGATCGCCGCGACCGGCAGCGACAGCCAGTACCCCGACGCGAGCGTCTTGTACGGCTGGCTCGTGACGGTCGTGATGTTGCCGCCCGTGATGAGCATCGCGATGCCGCGCCCGGCGGTCATGAGCACGAGCGTCGCGATGATCGGCTGGATGCCCACCACCGCCACCAGGAACCCGTTGAACAGGCCGATGAGCAGCGCGATCACCAGGGCCGTGCCGATCGCGGCGGAGACCGTGGCGAGCGAGCCGGGGTCGGGCGATGCGGCGATCTGCGTGAGCGCGACGGCTCCCGCGATCGCCATGACCGCACCCACCGACAGGTCGATGCCGCGCGTCGCGATGACGAGCGTCATGCCGAGGGCCACGAGCAGCAGCACGCTGCTGCGCCGCAGGATGTCGACGGGCCCGCCGAACAGGTGCCCGTCCCGGACGGTGATGTCGAGGAAGGTCGGCGACTTGAGCGTGCTCGCGACGACGAGCACGACGAGCGCGACGATCGGCCAGAACAGGCGGTGCCGCACCACGGACCGCACGACGTTCATGCCCGGTCCTCCTTCCCGAAGAGCTGGACGTCCTGGACCTCGTCGGGCGGCGGCGGGCCGGACGGGTCGTCCGCCGTCCCCGCACTGGCGATGAGGTCGACGACGTCGTCCGTCGTCACGTCGTCGGTGTTGACGAGCTCGGCGACCTTGCGCCGGTCCCGCAGGACGGCGATCCGGTGCGAGAGGCGCAGGACCTCCTCGAGCTCGGCGGAGATGAACACGACCGCCATGCCCTGCGACGCGAGGTCGGCGACGAGCCGCTGGATCTCGGCCTTCGCGCCGACGTCGATGCCGCGCGTGGGCTCGTCGAGCAGCAGGAGCTTCGGCTGCGTCGCGAGCCACCGGGCCAGCAGCACCTTCTGCTGGTTGCCGCCCGACAGGTTGCCCGCGAGCGCGTCCGGGTTGGCGGGCCGGATGCCGAGCGCCTCGACGTACCGGTCGACGACCTCGTCGGCCTTCTTCCTCGGCACGCGCCGCACCCAGCCGCGCTGGGCCTGGATGCCGAGGACGATGTTCTCCCGCACGGTGAGGTCCGCGATGATCCCCTCGGTCTTGCGGCTCTCGGACGAGTACACGATCTTGCGGGCGAGCGCGGCGCGGGGGGTGCGCAGGCGCGCGGGGCGGTCCTCGACGCGCAGCTCGCCGCGGTCGGCGTGGTCCGCGCCGTAGAGCAGGCGCGCGAGCTCCGTGCGGCCGGACCCGAGCAGGCCCGCGAGGCCGACGACCTCGCCCGCGTACACGTCGAGGTCGAACGGCTCGATCGAGCCCTTGCGGCCCAGGCCGATCGCCTGGAGGTACGGGCGGGTGTCCTCGCGCGCGGCGACCACGGGCTTGGGGGCCTCCTCGAGGCGTTCCAGCACCTCGAGCGACCGGCCGATCATCTTCTGCACGAGCTCGACCCGGGGCAGGTCGGCCGTGCGGTACTCCCCGACGAGCGTGCCGTTGCGCAGGACCGTCATGCGGTCGGACAGCGCGTACACCTGCTCGAGGAAGTGGGAGACGAACAGGATCGCGACGCCGCGGTCGCGCAGCGCGCGCACGACGTCGAACAGCCGGGCGACCTCGTCGGCGTCGAGGCTCGACGTGGGCTCGTCGAGGATCAGCACGCGCGCGTCGACCACCATCGCGCGGGAGATCGCGACGAGCTGCTGCACCGCGAGGCTGTGCGACGACAGCTGCGAGCGCGGGTCGATGTCGAGGTTGAGCGTCGCGAGGTGCGTGCGGGCCTCCCGACGGGTCGCGGGCCAGTCGACGACGCCGAACCGGCGGACCTCGTGGCCGAGCATGATGTTCTCCGCGACCGAGAGGTTGTCGCAGAGGTTGACCTCCTGGTACACGGTGCTGATGCCCGCGGCCTGGGCCTGCGCGGGACCGGTGAACGTCACGGGGGTCTCGTCGACGAGGACCGTGCCCGCGTCGACCTGGTAGACGCCGGTCAGCGCCTTGATGAGCGTGGACTTGCCGGCGCCGTTCTCGCCCATGAGCGCGTGCACCTCGCCGGGGAACAGCCGGAAGTCCACGCCGTCGAGCGCCTTGACGCCCGGGAACCCGATGGAGATCCCCGTCATCGTGACGACGGGGCGCGGCTCGTCGAGCGTCGCGGTGCTCGTCGCCGTCTGGGTGTCGGTCATCGTCGACCTCTCTACCTGCCGGTGCGTCCAACGTACCGGCGAGCGGCACCCGCTCCCGGGGCACGGGCAGGGCCGTGTCCCGGGAGCGGGCGGTGGACGTCGGTCAGTACTGCCGGTTCGGCAGCGCCTCCTGGGCCGCGGCCTGGTCGAACTCCTCGTCCTTGGTGACGATGCGCTTCTCGACCGTGCCGCCCGAGTCGAGCGTCTTGATGATCTCGGCCAGGTCGGGGCCGAGCAGCGGGTTGCACTCGACGATGTAGGTGATCTTGCCGTCGGCGAGCGCCTGCATGCCGTCCTTGACGCCGTCGATCGTCACGACCTTGATGTCCTCGCCCGGCTTCTTGCCCGCGGCCTCGATCGCCTCGATGGCGCCGAGGCCCATGTCGTCGTTGTGCGCGTAGACGACGTCGATGTCCGGGTACGCCTGGAGGAAGCCCTCCATGACCGTCTTGCCCTCGGCGCGCGTGAAGTTGCCCGTCTGCGAGGCGATGATCTCGACGTTCGGGTTGTCCTTCGTGGCCTCCTCGAACCCGGTCTTGCGGTCGATCGCGGGCGCCGAGCCGGTCGTGCCCTGGAGCTCGACGACCTTGATCGGCTCGGTCGCGAGGGTGTCGGACACGTACTTGCCGATCCGGCGGCCCTCCTCGACGAAGTCCGACCCGATGAACGTCACGTAGAGCGACTCGTCCTCGGTGTCGACCGCGCGGTCCGTGAGGATCACGGGGATGTTCGCCGTCTTGGCCTCCTCGAGCACGGCGTCCCAGCCGGACTCGACCACGGGCGAGAACGCGATGTAGTCGACGCCCTGGGCGATGTAGGAGCGGATCGCCTGGATCTGGTTCTCCTGCTTCTGCTGGGCGTCGGAGAACTTGAGGTCGAAGCCCTCCTCCTTCGTGAGCGAGTCCTTGATGGACGTCGTGTTGGCGGTGCGCCACCCGGACTCGGCACCGACCTGGGCGAAGCCGACGGAGATGAGGTCGCCCCCACCGTCGCCGCCCGCGGTCTCGTCGCCGCCGCTGTCGCCGTCGCCGCCGGCGCAGGCCGACAGGCCGAGCACCAGGGCCGCGAGCCCGGCCGTGATCGCGCGCTTGTGGAACGTCGTGCTGGCCATGCTTCTCCTCCTCGAGAAACCCACCTCACCCCCGGTCCGGCCGACGCTGGCCGGACCGCGGTCGTGCACGCCCGGCACTGCCGGGCGGGGCGGTGTGCACCTTCGGTGCGAACCGGACCCCTCGGTCAAGCGCGATGTTAGCGTTCACATCGGGCATGCGGGGCACCGCTTTTGTTGCGATCCGGTCACGCCGCGAGACCGCCGCTGCGCGCGAGCCGCGCGCGGCGCGGCGAGGCCGGTCCGGGTAGGGCTCGACCCCCGGTCCGGCACTCGGGATCGGGTCCCTGGCCGCTCCGGGCGATGATCAGCACGACGCGGGCCTGGCATCGTGCCCATGTTGCTCTTTTGCCTCACTGACGCAAGTTCTTGCGAATGTTCGTGCACTCTTGTCCGGGGTTCTGTCCGGTCTCTACGGTGTGTCCACCCGGCCCGCGTCCCGCGGCGCCGTCCCGGCTGCGCAAGGAGGCGCTCCCGTGCGGATCCCGCTCACCCCCACCCTCGCGCGCGGACGACGACGGCCGCCCCGCGCGGCCACCGTCGCCGTCGTCGCGCTGACCCTCGCCGGCGTGCTCGCCCCCGCCGCCGGCGCCACGGCCACCGGCCGCCCCGGCCCGCCC
>NZ_BHYL01000207.1 GCF_003851725.1 Cellulomonas algicola
GCGCCGGGCCGAGGCCGGGCAGCGACGCGCGGCTGCGGAGCAGCAGGAACGTCGTGCCGAACGTGCCGGCGCCCAGGATCACGCGACGAGCGACGATCGAGCGTTCCGGCAGCGCGCGGGTGCGGGTGTCCATGTCGCCGCGCGCGCCCTCCGGGTGCACGACGTACCGGACGAGGTAGCCGCCGCCGTCGAGCGGCCGCACCGCGCGCACCTCGTGCAGCGTCCGGACGTCGGCGCCGTGGTGCGCCGCGGACGACAGGTACGTGTGGTCGAGCGTGTTCTTCGCACCGACGTTGCAGCCGATGTCGCACTCGCCGCACAGCGTGCAGGTCCGCCGGAGCGACCCGGCGTGGACCGTGCCGTACTCCGCGGCCGGGAGGTCCAGGCCGGGCGCGGGCGCCTCGTCGGGCCGGGCGAACGTCACCGCGAGCGGCGGCCGGATCGTCGGCATCCCGAGCGCGACCGCGGCCTGCTCGACGGCCCGCGTCTTCGGGGTGCCGTCGTACGGGTAGGGCGTCGCGCCGAGCATCTTCTCGACCACGTCGTAGTGCGGGTCGAGGTCGGCACGGCTGATCGGCCAGTGCTCGTACCCGCCGCCCGGAAGCGGGGAGTCGTGCACGAACCAGTGCTCGTCCTTGCGCAGCAGCACGTTCGCGTAGATGAGCGAGCCACCGCCGAGCCCGCTCGACACGAGCCCCTCCAGCCCGCGGAACGACCACGCGTCGAACAGCCCGTAGAGCTTCTCGCTGGGGTCCCAGAACGCCCGGCCCATCTGCGCGGGCGTCCGGGCGAAGTCCCCGGGCCCGTAGCGCCGGCCGCGCTCCATGACGACGACCTGCTTGCCCGCCTCCGCGAGCCGCTGCGCCGCGACCGCGGCGCCGAAGCCCGAGCCGACGACCACTGCGTCGACGACCTCGAGGCCGCCGTTCCGGCTGTCCATGACGTCTCCCCGCCCGCGCGCGAACACCGACTGCGCCCCCTGCACGGACAAGAGGTGTGACGTAGGCCACAGATACACGGCACGTAGGCTGGTGGACCGTGCAGTGCCCCTACTACGACGCCGAGCGGTGCACCTCCTGCACGTGGATGGGCCGGCCCTACGGCGACCAGCTCGCCGCCAAGCAGGACCTGTGCGTCGACCTGCTCGCCGCGCACCGCGACCTCGTCTGGCTCGACCCCGTGGCCAGCCCCGAGGAGGGGTTCCGCAACAAGGCCAAGATGGTCGTCGGCGGGACCGTCGACGCCCCGACGCTCGGCATCCTCGACGCGGCCGGCGTCGGCGTGGACCTCCAGGGCTGCGGCCTCTACCCGGCCTCCCTGTCGGTGACCTTCCCGGTGCTGACGGCGTTCGTCACCCTGGCCCGGCTCGAGCCCTACGACGTCCCCGCGCGTCGCGGCGAGCTCAAGCACCTGCTGCTCACCGAGTCGCCCGACGGCGACCTCATGCTGCGGTTCGTGCTGCGCTCGCAGGAGGCGGTGGCCCGCATCCGCAAGCACCTGCCGTGGCTGCGCGCGCAGCTCCCGCGCCTCGTCGTCGCGTCCGTCAACCTGCTGCCCGAGCACAAGGCCGTGCTCGAAGGGGAGCGGGAGATCCTGCTGACGCCGGAGGAGACCCTCCGTATGCGCGTCAACGGCCTCGACCTGCACCTGCGCCCGCAGAGCTTCTTCCAGACGAACACCGACGTCGCCGCCGCGCTCTACCGGCAGGCCGCCGCGTGGGTCGACGACGCCGCGCCGGCGTCCGTGTGGGATCTCTACTGCGGCGTCGGCGGGTTCGCCCTGCACGTCGCCGACGGCGCGCGCGACGTCGTCGGCGTCGAGACGTCCGCCGAGGCCGTCGCGAGCGCGACCCTCACCGCGCGCGACGCGGGCCTGACCCGCACCACGTTCCGCGCCGACGACGCGACCGCCTTCGCGCTCGGCGCGTCACCCGCCGACGTGCCCGACCTCGTCGTCGTCAACCCGCCGCGACGCGGCATCGGCCCCGACCTGGCCGGCTGGCTCGAACGGTCGGGCGTCGGGACGGTCGTCTACTCGTCGTGCAACGCCCGCTCGCTGGCCCGCGACCTCGCCGCCATGCCGTCCCTGCGTCCCGTCCGTGGCCGGGTCCTCGACATGTTCCCCCAGACGACCCACTACGAGGTCGTGACGCTCCTGACCCGCGACGAGCACGCGTAGACCGGCCAGCGCCGGACCGCGACGCGCATCGCGGCGTGCACGTGAGGTCGAGGTGCGAGCCGGGCTCAGTCGTCACGCCGCGCCATGACGTCGTCGAAGGTGATCGTGTGCCGCGTGACCGGCGGGAACGTCGGGAACGCGTCGACGCCGGCGACTGATGCCTCACCAGAGCCCCGTGCGACTCGGCGAGCCGCTGCGCTGATCACCGCGGCATGGGTCGCGAGGAAGGCGTCACGGCGAGCGGCATCGACGCGGCCGACCTCGCGCAGCGCGGTGCCGATCGGGCTCTGCACGAGCGGGTCACGGTCGCCGGCGAGAAGTCCGCAGATCGCGAGGGGGTCGTCGAGGTCCCGCTCACGGATGAGGGCGAAGGACGCGACGACGGCGGCACGGCGGTGCATGACGTCGGGCGACGCGGCGAGCGTGAACAGCGGGTCGCGCGAGCGGCTGCGCAGGTGCAGGCCGACGACTCGTGGCGCCGACCGGTCGACCAGGTCCCACGCGACCATCCGGTCGAGGTGGTCCATCCACACGTCGTAGAGCGCCTGCCGCCCGTCGTCGTCGAGCCGCGGCGCGCGAGCGCGGAAGTCGAGCACCGACACCCCGACCATCCGCGACTCGTACTCGTCGCGCTCCAGCAGCGCGGCGACCTCCGGGAGCGGCAGCGCCCGGTGCTCCTTCGCGACCGCGAACACGGTGCCCATCCGAACCCCGACCACGCTCAGCGGGACGCCGACCATGCGACGGGTCGTCTTCGCGTGCTCCCGCTGGTCCGCGTGGCGGCGCAGCTCGTCGACGACGTCCGTGGCGGTGCGCACCCGCCCACCCTCCCGGCGGCGAGCGCACGGCGTCAACGTGTCGGTGCGGCCTGCGACGATGCCGTCATGACCGACCGGCCGACGTACGAGTTCGACGCGCCGCTGTGGCGGTGGGACGCCCGCAAGACGGACTCGTGGGTCTTCGTCAGCCTGCCGACGGACATCGCCGACGACGTGCTCGAGGTGTCGTCCGGGGTCACGCGCGGGTTCGGGTCGGTGCGGGTCGAGGTGACGCTCGGCGGGTCCGTCTGGCGCACGTCGGTGTTCCCCGACGACAAGGCCAAGACGTACGTGCTGCCGCTCAAGAAGGCGGTCCGTCGGGCGGAGTCGTGCGACGTCGGCGACACCGTGCGGCTGCGGGTCGCGCTGGTGGACGTCGGGAGCGACTGAGCGCCCGCGGCGTCAGCGGGACGGTCGTGTGAAGTCGACCTCGCCGGTGACGGGGGAGCCGGGGGTGCCGTCGGGCTGCTGCGGCACGACGTCGAACCGCAGGGACTCGAACCGCAGGGTGATCGTGTCGACCGGCAGGAAGTCCTCCGCCGTGACCGCGTAGCCCGACACGACGACGTCCTGCAGCCGCCACCGCAGGAACGGGCGTCCGCCGTTCTCCCCGGCCTGCACGACCTCGAGCTCCGCGACGTCGAACCGCTCGTTGCGCGCGCACGCGACCATGAGGCGCGGCGAGGCGACGCTGACGTCGGCGGTCACGACGAGGGGGCTCGCGGTGACACGACCGGAGACCGCGGCGTGCCCACCGGCACCCGCGCCCGAGGTCTCGGACCACGTGAACGACCGCACCTCGATCCACCCCTCGTGGTGGCGGTCGGTGGACCCACCCTCGACCGACTCGATCCGCAGGTACGCGTGCGTGCTCATGGCACCCCTCCCGACGACGCCGTCACCGCCGAGTCTGCACCCGCAGGCCGGGACGCGACGAGGCCCCGGGGCGTGCCACCCCGGGGCCTCGCGCGTGGTCGCGGTCGCGTCAGCCGACGGCGGCGGCGCCCACGTCGGGGTGGTCGGTGAAGAAGCCGTCCATGCCGGCGCGCAGGAAGGTGCGGATCTCGCCCTTCAGGTCGCCGTGCGAGTTCGGGTCGGTGCCGACGCGGAACTGCGTGGGCAGGAACTGGTTCTCGGCCCGGAAGGTCCAGCCGTGGACGGTGAGGCCGGCGCGGTGGGCGTCGCGGATGACCGGCGACGGCGAGCGGAGCGCCCCCGACGCGTCGCGCGGGATCAGCACGTCCTTGCAGGCGCCGATGCCGTCGGCGTAGCGGGCGATGCCGCGCAGGCCCTCGCGGGTGACGAGGTCGGCGTAGGTGCGGGTGTCACCGGCGGCGACGAGGTCCCACGGGGCGCCGGAGCAGTTGATCAGCTGCGCGAGCGGCAGCTTCGTCTGCCGGGAGAGCTCCCTCAGGTTCGACGTCTCGAAGCTCTGGATGATGACGGGCGCGCGCCGGCCGTCGAAGCCGTTGGCGGCGAGCGCCGCGAGCAGCGGCTCCTCGAGCGAGAGGCCGATGCCGTCGAAGTACGTCGGGTGCTTGGTCTCCGGGTAGACGCCGACCGGCTCGCCCGCGCACGTGCGGGAGGTCCGCGCGAGGTCCAGGACCTCGTCGAACGTCGGCACCTGGTAGCGGCCGTCGAACGCGGTGTTGCCCGGGCGGACGGCCGGGATGCGCTCCTTGGCGCGCAGCGTGCGGAGCTCGGCGAGCGTGAAGTCCTCGGTGAACCAGCCCGTGAGGCTGACCCCGTCGATCGTCTTGGTGGTGCGGCGCGACGTGAACTCGGCCCGCGTCGAGACGTCCGTCGTGCTGCCGATCTCGTTCTCGTGCCGGGCGACGAGCACGCCGTCCTTGGTGCTCACGAGGTCGGGCTCGATGTAGTCGGCGCACTGCAGGATCGCCGTCTCGTACGACGCGAGCGTGTGCTCGGGCCGGTAGCCCGACGCGCCGCGGTGACCGACGACGAGCGTGTCGTCGGGCTCGGCGAGGCGCACACCGCGCAGGTCGACGACCACCATCTCGGTCGCGTCGGGGGTGCCGGGGACGCGGGCGGCGTTGCCGGGGTAGTTGTTGTCGTTCGCGAGCAGCAGCCGGTCGCGGCCGAGCGGCACGATCGTCTCGAACGACTGGACCGGGAACGCGAACGTCTCGCCCGTGCCGTAGCCGCCGCCGGCGCTGACGCCCCGCGGGTCCGCGATGCGCAGGGCGTCGAGGATCAGCGTCTTGCGGACGAACCCGTCGCGGTCCGTCGTCGACAGGTCGACCTCGTAGACGCGCTTGATGACGGACGCGGCGCCGTCGAAGTCGTCGCGCTCGACGAGCCAGAGCCGGTCCTTGCCGACCCACTGCGCGTCGCCGATCACGTTCGCCTCGGCGTCGGTCTGGTACTGCCACGTGCGGCCGGTGTACTGCTGCGCGCGGGGGTCGAACTCGTAGACCAACCGGCGGCGCTTGTCGGTGTCGTCGGTGAGCGCACCCTCGACGACCGGGTACAGACGACGGCCGTCGGGCGACGCGGCGAGCGCCTCGAACCCGCGGCTGCTCGCGACGCGCGGGGTCTCGCCGGGCGCGAGGTACGGGTTGGCGGGCGACTTGCCGTCGGGGAACGGCACGGGTGCGGACAGCAGCACGCCGTCGGCGCTGAAGTGCAGCAGGAACGGCCCGAACTCCTCGCCGACCCACAGCGTGCCGTCCTGGGCGCGCTGCACGGACTCGACGTCGAAGTCGGCGCCCGTGAGCAGGCGGTCGGAGCGGGTCAGCGGGAAGTCGATGCGGTGGTCGGGGTCCTGGAACGAGATGTGCCGGCCGACCTGGATCGTCCCCGACCGCCAGTCGGGCGTGACCAGGTACATCCGGAGCAGGAAGTCGGCGGAGTTCGTCTTGCTGCCGAAGCCGTTGTCCGGCAGCCCCCAGAACGAGCCGTCGCCGTTGTCCAGGGCACCGGAGAACCCGGGGATGACCTGACCGGCGAACGGGCCGGTGCGGCCGTTGGCGGGCGTGACGGCCGCACCCGACGACGGGCCGTCGGCGAGGAAGTCCGCGGAGAGCGTGGCGCGGGAGACGAGGGCGGGACCGCGGTCCGCTGACGGGCCGTGGCCCGGGGACCCGCCGGCGGCGGCGGGGAGCGAGGCGGCGACCGTGCCGCCCAGCGCGGCGGAGACGGCGACGAGAGCGAGCGCGACAGCGCGACGGGTTCGCATGACGTCCAGTCGACCGCGTCCGGTTGGCCCCCGCATGTCCGGTCGGTCGACGCCGCGTGACCGCACGGGGAACACCCAGGTCGCGCCTAGGATCCGCAGCATGGACGCCGTCGAGGTCGCCCACCGCCGCCTCCACCGCCAGCACCTGTCGGGCCCGCCGTTGCCCGACCCGCTCGCCGTCGTGCGGCACCTCGTCGCGTCGCAGGCGCAGGAGGTGCCGATGTCGCGCTGGTCGCTCGGCATGCGCAGCGGCACCGACGACGCGACCGTCCGGGCCGCGCTCGACGACGGGCGGATCGTGCGCACGCACGCGCTGCGGGCCACGTGGCACTACCTCGCCGCGGAGGACCTGCGCTGGGTCCAGGCGCTGACCGGCCCGCGCGTCGTGCAGGTCAACCGGTCCGTCGAGCGGCAGGTCGGCATCGACGACGAGGCGGTCGCGCGGACGCACCGCGCCGTCACCACGGCGCTGCGCGGCGGCGAGCACCTCACGCGCGGGGAGCTCGGCGACGTCCTGGCGCGCGCCGGTGTCGAGGCGTCCGGGCTGCGGCTGGCCTACCTGCTCATGCGCCTCGAGCTCGACGCCGTGGTCGCCAGCGGCGCGGTGCGCGGCACGCAGCAGACGTACGCGCTGGTCGACGGGCGCGTCGCCGAGGGCCCCGACCTGCGGGGAGACGACGCGCTCGCGGAGCTCACCCGGCGGTTCTTCACCGGGCACGGGCCGGCGGCGGAGAAGGACCTGGGGTGGTGGGCCACACTCACGCTCACGCAGGTGCGGCGCGGGATCGCGCTGTGCGAGGGCGAGCTCGTCGAGGACGAGGTCGACGGCGTGCGGCTGTGGTCGGCGCCCGGCCCGGCACCCGCAGCCGACCCCTCGCCGACCGTGCACGTGCTGCAGGGCTACGACGAGTACGGCGTCGCGTATACCGCGAGCCGGTTCGTCACCAACGTCGCCGGGCTGAGCATCGCCCCGCCCGGGTCGAACATGGTGATCGCGCCGCTGCTGGTCGACGGGCAGGTCGTCGGGTGGTGGCGACGGGTCGTCGCGCGCGACGGGGTCGTCGCGCAGCCGCGCCCGGCACGCGCGCTCACGGACCCTGAGCGGGCTGCCGTCGAGACGGCGTTCGCGGCGTACGCGCGGTTCGCCGGCCTGTCCGTGCGCGTCGACTGGGACGCCTGAACCCCGGGCGCGGCGAGCGCCTGCGCGGGCGGGCCACCGCGCCCGTGGCTACCGTCGAACGGGTCGGTCGCCGCCCGTGCGACCCACCGAGGAGGACGCATGGACGTCGCCGACCTGCTCGTCGAGGCCCTGGGCCGCGTCGGACCCGTGCTGCACGGCACGGTCGACGGTCTGCCGCCCGAGGCCCTGACGTACCGGCCCGACCCGGGCGCGAACTCGATCGCGTGGCTCGTGTGGCACGCGGCGCGCGGGCAGGACGCGCAGATCGCGCACGTCGCGGGCGTCGAGCAGGTGTGGACGGCCCGGGGCTGGGCCGAGCGGTTCGGGCTGCCGTTCACCGCCCGGGCGACCGGGTACGGGCAGTCGCCCGACGACGTCGCCGCGGTCGACGTGCCGGGCGACCTGCTGCTCGGCTACTACGACGAGGTCGCCGCGCAGACCGTCGCCTACCTCGAGCGTCTTCAGCCGGACGACCTCGACACGGTCGTCGACGAGTCCTGGGACCCGCCCGTGACGCTCGGCGTCCGGCTCGTCAGCATCGTCGACGACGACGTCCAGCACGCGGGCCAGGCCGCCTACGTGCGCGGTCTCTGGGAGCGCAGCACCGGCGCCTGACGGCGGGTGAGATCCGCCGGCGCACCTTCCCGCGTCGCACGCCGCCCCCTAGCGTGACGAGCGGACGAGGGCACCCGCAGCGGGGAGGTGTGCCGTGGACGATCCCGTGGGCCCGGACGACCTGCTCGTCGTCGACGGGCTCGACGTCGCGACCGGCACGTACCTGACCCCGCCGACCGCGCTCGGCGACCTCGCGGCGGCGCTGCGGGACGCACCCGTGCCGGGTGGCGGTGACGAGCGGCGGCTGCGGCGGCGGAGCCAGGCGGACGAGCGGCACCTCGGGGTGACGGTCGGCTTCGACGCCGACGACCTCGGCTCGGTCGGGTGGGGGATCGTCACCGCGCCCGACGTCGACGCGGCCGTCCTGGCGGCGCTCGAGCCCCTGCTGGCCCGGCGCCGGCAGCAGGCCGGCGACCGGTTCCGGCACCTCGTCGTCGAGGACGGGGAGGACGCCGACACGTTCCTCGTGCGGTACGGCGCGACGCCGACGGTCGTCGACCCGCGCGTCGTGCCGTACTACCTGCTCCTCGTCGGCGGACCGGGCGCGCTGCCGTTCGACCTGCAGTACCAGCTCGGGGTCGCGTACGCGGTCGGCCGTCTGGACCTGCCCGACGCGGCCGCCTACGCCGCGTACGCCGCGTCGGTGCTGGCCGCGGAGGACCGCGACGCGGCTGCCGCCGCCGCACAGCACGGGGCGCGTTCCGCCCGGCTGTTCGGCCCGCGCAACCCCGACGACACGGCGACCGACCTCAGCAGCCGCCTCCTGCTCGCGCCCCTGCTCGACGAGGTCGGCCGGTCGGCGTCGGCGTGGTCGGTCGCGGCGGACGCGGGGGAGCCCGCGACGAAGCAGCGCCTGCGCACGCTGCTGCACGCGCCCGACGGTCCCGACGTGCTGTTCACGGCGAGCCACGGCCTCGGCGGCCCCCAGGCGACGGCGCTGGGGCTCGGCGGCGCGCTCGTGTGCCAGGACTGGCCGGGACCCGTCCAGCAGCGCGGGCCGCTGACCCCCGCCCAGTACCTCGCCGCGACCGACGTCGACGCCGCCGCACCCGTCCGCCCCCGCGTCGTGCTCGCGTTCGCCTGCTACGGCGCGGGCACGCCCCGGTACAGCGACTACCCGGCGGGGCCGGGTGCGACGCTCGTCGAGATCGCTGCCCAGGACGCCACGGCTCCGCTGCCCGCACGGCTGCTCGGCCACCCAGCGGGCGGTGCGCTCGCGTTCGTCGGGCACGTCGACCGCACCTGGTCGTGCGCGTTCCTGTGGCACGGCACGACCGCGCAGACGGGGGCGTTCCGCGGCGCGCTGCTCGGCCTGCTCGACGGGAGGCGCGTCGGCCACGCGCTCGAGGACCTGACCTCGCGGTACGCGTCGCTCGCGACGCTGCTCACGGCCCGGATCGACGCGTCGGAGCGGCTCGGCAAGCCGTTCCCCGACGCCGACCTGGTCGCGCTGTGGACCGCCGTGCACGACGCGCGCGGGCTCGTGGTCCTCGGCGACCCGGCCGTGCGGGCGGCGCCGCCGGGGGCAGGTGGCCTCGTCCCGCTCTGACGGGACGACGGCACCCCGCGCCGACGACGCGCGCGCTCAGCCCGTCTCGACGAGCCGCTGCTCGACCCCGTCCACCAGACCGCGGTCGTCTAGCGGCACCTCGACGACCTGACCGCCCCAGAGCGTGACGACGACGTCGCCCGCGCGCCCCGACACGGTCGCGACGTCGAGCCACGTGCTCGACGGGATCTCCCGCACGACCCGGCCGCGCCGGGCGTCGACGACGTCGATGCCGCGCTCACCGGTCGCCACCACGAGGCCGTCGCTCGTGAAGGCGAGCGTCTGCGGCCGCAGGTGCGGGAGCGGCGTGCTCCACAGGAGCCGTCCGGTCGTCCGGTCGAAGAGCCCGAGCACGCCGGCCTGCGTCGTGACGGCGACCTGCCGCGCGCCGGACCCGACGGCCACGTCGGACGGGGCGTCGCCGCGCGCCAGCGGCATGCGCAGCCGCACCGGGATGCCCCCCGCGGTGGGCAGGACCTCGCCGACCTCCGCGACGGAGGTCGCCGGGTCCGTTGACGCGGCCGCGGCGTAGGCGACCACGGCGGCCGATCCGTCCGGGAGCAGCTCGACGTGCCCGGCGTCCTCGGCCGGCTGGAGGGCGCCCACGGCCGCCCCGGTCGCGACGTCGACGAGCCGCACCTCGCCCGCGACGGCGAGCGCGAGCCGCCCGCCCGCGACGCTCGCGTCGTCCACGAACGGCTGGTCGGGCCCGGACAGCACCTCGTGCAGCAGCGCGCCGGTCGTCGTGTCCCACACGCGCACGGTGCCGTCCGGGTTGACGGTCGCCACGCGGGCGCCCGGCTCGTCGGCGTCGATCGTCCACGGGCTGTCGGGTGCGACGACGGGCGTCGCGGTCGCGATCCCCGTGTCGTCGCTGCGGACGACGGTGCCGTCGGCGCGCACGCCGTAGGCGACCCCCTCCGACACGTCGACGGCCCGCGCGTCCCCGTCGTCGGCGAGCTGCCACACGCCGGTCCGGCCGTCCGACGCGAGCACGAGCGCCTGCCGCGGCGTCGTCTCGTCGGGGAGCACGCCGCTCACGCCCGTGCCCGGCAGGAACGCCGTGCCGTCCCGTGCGCCGGTCGCGACGTCGAAGCGCTGCACGGCGCCCCACGAGGCGGACGCGAGCACGGTCGTCAGGTCGGGGCCGAACACGAAGCCGGTGAGACCGGGGTCGGTCACGGTCGCGGACTTCTCGCCCGTCGCGAGGTCCCACACGACGGCGCCGGAGTCGTCGGACGTGCCGAGCGTCGCGGCGCCGGGCCCGAACCGCAGCTGCTGCACGGCTCCGCCGACCTCCAGGCGCTGCAGGAGGCGGCCCGCCGCGACGTCCCACAGCTGGACGGTGCCGGTGTCGTCTCCCGTGGCGAGCGTCCGGCCGTCCGCGCTGAACGCCGCCGTGAAGGGCCAGGCGGTCGCGGCGTCGGCGTCGCCGGCCTGCGCCGCGGTCGCGTCGAACAGACGGTGCCGGTCGGCCCGCCGGCCGCCGTCGACGGCCCACAGGGTGGCCGACGTGTCAGGTCCCAGCGACACGACCGAGCGGCCGTCGGGTGCGGCGACGACGGTGTGCAGCCCGGCCGGACCCGCCCAGCGTGCGGTGGACCCGTCGGCCCGCTCCCAGACGACGATCGTGCCGTCCTCGAGGCCCGCGACGACGACGGAGCCGTCCGCGCTGACGTCGGCGGCGACGGGCGACTCGCCGTCGAGGAGGGTCGCGGCACGCGCGAACGTGGTGCGCCCGGCGTCGTCGACCTCCCGCGCCCAGACGGTCACGGCGGAGTCGACGGTGACGACCGTCTGCCCGTCGAGCGACTCGACGAGCACGTCGACGGGTCCGTCGGTGTCGAGCAGCGCGACGACGGGCGTCGACGTCGCGGCGAGGTGGAGCAGGTCGCGCGTGTTGGACCCCAGCGGCTCGTCGCCGCTCAGGTCGTCGCGTCCGACGTCGACGGCCGCGCGGGCGGCCTTCTCGGCGTCCTGGTCCAGGTCGGCGAGGGCGGTGAACAGCGTCCGCTCCCGGGCCCGGTCGGCCTTCGCCGTGCCGAGCACGCGTTGCGTCTGGCCGTACAGCCCGATCGCGGCGACCAGGAGCACCGCGAGCGCGAGGACGAGCACCCGCATCCAGAGGCGCCGCCGCCGGTCGCGCCGCCGGTCGGCCTCGAGCGCCTGGGACGCCTCGAGGAACTCGCGCTCGTGCGGCTGCAGCGGCCGGCGCCGGGTGGCGACGTCGGCCGTCGCGGACGCGAGGTGGGACCCGGTGAGCAGCAGGCGGCGCTGCCGCCCGTTCTCGTCCCACAGCGCGGCGGCCTGCTCGAACCCGGTGAGGTGCTGCGCGCGCCAGCGGGCGTTGCTGCGCCGGACGGGCTCGATGAACCGGTCGTGCGAGAGCTCGTACCAGGTCGCCTGCCGCCGGGTCTCGGGGCGGATGAGGTGCTCGAGCTCGCGCAGGATCGGCCCGTCGGCCTCGGCGGTGCCGAGGGGACCTTCGAGGACCTGCCCGCGCAGCCCTTGCGGCGTGATGAGGCGCCGCTCGAACCAGTCCCGGATGACGTCCTCGCGCACGTCGGTGACGCGTGCGGCCTCGGCGACGCGCCGGTCGTAGTAGTCGGCGAGCGCCTGCTCGACGGACCCGCCGGCGACGCCGTCGGCCGTGGTGATCTCCGTGCTGCCCGGGTCGCGGCGCGCCCAGATGGTGGTGCACGCGAGCTGGAGCTGGACGGGCTCGACGTACGCGCCGAGCACGTCGACGGTGCCGTCGAGCCGCTGCGCGCGGACCTGGCGCAGGTCGTCGACGAGCGCGTGCGCCGCCTCGGCGCGGAACTCGACGCCGGCGTCCTGCGCGGGCCGCACGACGGCGTCGAACGCCTCGTCCGCGGTGAGCAGGTCGAGGCGGTACCGGGTGCGCAGCCGCGTCGGCACGGCCCGCAGGTAGGGCTCGAGCCCGGCGAGGTGGTCCTCGCGGATGGCGAAGAGCGCCCACAGCCGGTGGGCCCGCAGCGCCTCGCCGACCTGCGCGAAGAACTCCCGCTTGGCGTCCTCGTCGGTCGGGTCGAGGCTGAGGACCTCCTCGAACTGGTCGAAGACGAGCACCTCGTTGCCGGGGATGCCGTCCTGGTCGGGCCGCTGCTCGAGGTACTCGGCGAGCGTCATGTCGCGCAGCCGGTCGAGCGGGACCTGCCGGTCCTCGGGGACGTCGGACTCGAGCGACATGAGCGTGCTCATGAGGTACCGGTTGCGCGGGGGTGGCTGCATGGTCGCGACGTGCGGGGTGTTGACCCGGATCACGGGCAGCACCTCGAGCCCCTCGCGGTTCAGGTCGGGGATCAGGGCGGCGTTGATGAGCGACGACTTGCCCGCGCCGGAGGGGGAGTAGAGCAGCACGATGCGCTCGGCGACGACCAGGTTGAACAGCGTGTCGAGCGCGACGGCGCGCCCGTAGAGGTGCTGCCCGGCCCGGAACGACTGCGGCCCGACGTACGGGTTGCCCGTCTGCACGTCGGGCAGGACGCCCGTCACCGGGACCCCCACTGGTCGTGCAGCTCCTTGACGAACCGTTCGGTGCTGCCCCAGTAGAGGCTGACGCGGGCGCCGTCGCGGAAGTAGCCCTCGAGGTAGGCGCGGGCGCGGGCCGGGTCGCTGGTCGAGCCCTCCTCGGGGTCGACCTGCACCGCGACGTGCGTGTGGTCGTTCGCCGACTTGCCCTCGTAGTTCATGACGCTGCGGTACAGGACGCGGAAGTCCCACTCGTCGAGGCGGAAGCCGACGAACATGAGCGCGGTCCGGGTCAGCGCGCCGCGCACGTGCCGGGGGACCAGCTCGCGGTTCTGGGTGACACCGATGAGGTAGTCGAAGTAGTCGTCCTCGGTGAGCACCAGTGACTCGGGCACCTCCAGGAGTCCGAGCAGGTGGTAGACGAGCGGTCGCTGCACGGTGGGCCGGTACGCGGGCTCGCGCTCGTAGACCGACTCGGGCCAGTCGATGTCGTCGTTCCAGCGGCACAGCTCGACCTCGGGCTGCTTGCCGGCGGCCTCGAGCGCGTTCGCGAGCAGCCGGGTCGGCTGCGTCGTGATGTAGACGGGTGCGGTCAGGTCGGCGAGCACCGAGTACGGCTCGATCGCGCCGCGGTCGCGCAACGCGTGCCAGCCCGCCGCGAGCACGTCCTCGATGGGTGGGCGGCCCGTGCGCAGCAGCTCGGGGATCTCGTCACCGAACCGCTCGATCACCGTGCGGCGCACGTGCTGCTCGAGCTCGGAGCGCGGGAACGACCGGCTCTGGTTGATCGCGAGGTACTGCGCGACCTGCGGGAGGCTCTCGCGGTTGTGCGGCGCCATCGGGAACCGGTACCGGTTCGCCCACGCGCGGGCCACCTCCTGGCGCGACCCCAGCAGCAGGTCGCTGATCCCGGGCCCGATGATCGGCGTGCACTTCTCGTCCTCGATGTCGCGCACGACCGACGGCCACTTCTCGAACAGCCCCTGCGGGCCGCCCGAGTCGTACCACATGCGCCCGCTGCGCAGCCGCATGAACAGCGTGGGAACCCACCAGTCGTACCGGTCGCGCACGGCCGCCCGCCCGACCGCGCACGCGCGGTCGACGAGCCCGTCGCTGTCGAGGCTGCGGAAGAACGCGGACGCGAACGTGCCGGCCGTCGCCATGGTCACGTCGCCCTGCATCGCGACGACCGCGGGGACGCCCGCCGCGGCGAGCCGCGGACCGAGGGCCGCGAGCACGCCCGCGTCGTCGGACCGCGCGTCCTCGCCCTCGCCCGCGCTGCGGCACGACGCGAGGAACACGAGGCCGGGCGTCCGGGACAGCTCGCCGAGCTGCTGGACGAGGTCGCTGCCGAGCATCGGTGCGCCCGCACCGTCGTCGTCGACGAGCAGCAGCACGGGCTCGTGGTGCTGCAGGTAGCCGTGGCAGACCAGGTAGACGATGTCGTACCCGCGCCGGAGCTCCGCGACGACATGCGCCGCCGTCGGCGTCGCCTCCCCGGGCAGCACGGTGACGGCCATGCCGCCGAGCGCCGTCCGCGCGCGTTCGACCTCCTCCTCGACGTCGAGCGGTGCGAGCGCACCCCGGCCCTGCGGTGCGTACTCGCCGACGTCCGTGGGCGACGCGACCACGACGAGCGCGCGCAGGTCGCCGCGCGAGCGCGGCCGCACCGGGCGCCAGTCGCGGCTGCCGAGGAACCGGGAGAACAGCACGTTCTCGTCCGTGAGGAGCGTCCGGTCGTCGTCGGGGTCGCGCAGCGTCTCCCAGCGCACGCCGTGCAGGGCCGCGGCCTCGGGGGCCGGGTCGACGACGAGCCGCACGCGCAGCCGCACCCCGTTGCTGGACGCGGTCTGCACCGCCTGGCGGAACGCGGCGCCGAACCCGCCGCCGAGCAGTCCCTTGCCGAGCGCACGGCCGTACTCGGTCGGGTCCAGGTCGCGCAGCGCGTCGGGGTCGATGTGCGCCACGAAGCCCGCGCCGTCACCGTCGAGCCGCGCGTCCGCGTCGCTGCGTGGCAGCGTGAGGGCGGGCCAGATGCCGTAGGTGACGTCGTCCTTGCGGTACAGCTGGATCTCGAGATCGGCGTACTCGTCCATCACGGGCCCCCGCGCGGCCAGGTGGTCGGGCCCGGCGACCTCGCCCCCGAAAGGCGCCGGCGTTCACCCTCGAAGGTGCTCCCCGCCCGGGCGCAGATACCGGGCACCGGTGCCACGATCGACGCGGGGTCCCGGCCGGGACGCGGGAGGGGGAGCGGGATGGCGCACGTGGCGCGACGCGTGGTCGTGCACGGGGTCGTGCAGGGCGTCGGCTACCGGTGGAGCGCGGCGCGCGAGGCCGCGCGGCTCGGCGTCGCCGGGTGGGTGCGGAACCGGTCCGACGGGGCCGTCGAGGCGGTCGTCGAGGGCGACGCGGAGGCGGTCCACGAGTTCGTCGGCTGGGCGCGGCAGGGGCCGCGCGGGGCGTCCGTGACGTCGGTGGACGTGACCGACGAGGCGCCCGGGCACCGGGTGTCGTTCGAGATCGAGCCATGACGGTCACGTCGACCGCGGGTCGGTGGCCGGAGGTGGCCGGACGCGAGCGGACCGGGCACCACGACGGCGCCCGGTCCCGCTCGGGCGTCAGGGCACGAGGTGCGGCGTGGGCTCCTCGGCCATCGCGCGGAGGAGCTCGATGACGACCGCGGCCGAGCGGTCCGCGGCGTCGTCGACGTGCGTGAGGAAGTCGTCGTTCGCGACGGGCCCGCACAGGTCGGAGATGCCGCGCACGGACAGGAACGGCACGCCGTACAGGTGGCTGGTGTGCGCGAGCGCCGCGGACTCCATGTCGGTCGCGAGCGCGCCCGGGAACGCCGAGCGGATCGCGTCGACGCGAGACGCGTCGATGAACGCGTCGCCCGACAGCACGGTGCCGGACAGGACGCGCAGGTCGACGGTCGCCGCGGTGGCGGCGTCGTGCAGCGCGTGCTCGGCGGCGTAGACCTCGGGCATGCCGGGGACCTGGCCGAGCTCGTAGCCGAACGCGCGCGCGTCCGCGCCCGAGTACACGTACTCCGACCCGACGACGACGTCCCCGACCCGCACCTCGACGCCCACCCCGCCGGCACTGCCCGCGCTCACGAGCGCGCGGGGGTGCGTGGCGTTGATGGCGACGGCCGCGGCGGTCGCGGCGTTGACGAGCCCGATGCCGCTGACGACGAGCAGGACCTGCCGTCCGGCGAGCGTGAGCATGCGGTGCTGCGCGTGGCCCACGCGCGTGACCGGCCCGACGAAGTCGGCACGCGCGACGAACGGTGCCGCCTCGTCGGCCATGGCCGTGACGACGACGGCGTCGACGGCGATCACGCGGTCACCGTGCTCCAGCCGGCGCGCTCCGCGAGGAACCCGCGCGCGGCCTCCTGGGCACCCTCGAGCGTGTGGTTCGCGCCCCACCCGCACTGCACCTCGTTCGCGGCGGGCACCTCGGTCGCCTCGACGACGTCCTCGAGCGTCGACTGCACGAGGCCGAGCACGTCGTCGTAGTCCCACTCGCCCTGGAGGATCAGGTAGAAGCCGGTCTGGCAGCCCATCGGCGAGAAGTCGATCACGCGGTCCGAGTGGTTGCGCGAGTGCTCGGCGAACAGGTGCTCGAGCGAGTGCACGGCCGGCATCTCGAGGTGGCCCTTGTTGGGCTGCGTGAAGCGCACGTCGTACTTCTGGATCACGTCGCCCGCGGGCAGGACCTTCTGGTCCGCGAGGCGGACGTACGGTGCGGCGACGGTGCGGTGGTCGAGGTTGAACGACTCGACGTTCATACGAGGCTGGTTCACGGCGCGCTTCCTGTCGGACGATGCGGAGACACCATTGTCAACCGTCCGGGCACCGTGCTGCTTCCGGCGGTCACGGGCGTCCCGCGTCGTGGACGCCCGCGACCGCACCGGTT
>NZ_BHYL01000208.1 GCF_003851725.1 Cellulomonas algicola
GGGGCGTCGTCGTGCGTGCCCGCCGCGGAGGGCGGGCACGCCGGTGTCAGGAGCGGCCGCGCTGCGGGCCGTGGGACGGACGCGAGGCGCCGTGACCCGGGCGCGGACCCGTGTCCATGCGGATGCGGAGCGGGCGTCCCGCGACGCGGGCCCGGGCCAGGCGGTCGACCGCGTCGGCCGTGAGCCCGCCGGGGATGTCGACGAGCGCGAAGCTGCCGAAGATGTCGATCTTGCCCACGTCCTTGCCGGTCAGCCCGCCCTCACCGGTCAGCGCACCGACCAGTGCGCCCGGCTGGAGGCCGTCGCGGTGGCCGACGGCGACGCGCCAGCGCGGCGGACCGCCCGCGATGTGCGTGTCGCTGCGGCGACGCTCGCGCGGCGGACGGTCGTCGTGGCTCACCGTGCGCTCGGTCCTGCCCGGGGTGAGGCGCGCACGCTCGAGCGCGTCGTCCAGGTCGTCGCCCGTGCGCGCCGCGGGACCCTCGTCGCCGACCGCGAGCGCCGCGACGGACGCGAGCAGGTCGACGGGGTCGGTGCCGGGGTGGGCGGCGAGGTGCGCGGCGATCGCCTCGCGGTACACGTCGAGCCGGCCGAGCTCGGCGCGCCCGGGTGCGCGGTCGAGCAGTCGCGTGACCCGGTGCCCGCTCACCTCGGCGGGCGACGGGATCTGGACCTGCTCCATCGGGACGCGCGTGGTGCGCTCGATGCTGCGCAGGCGCGACTGCTCCGACGGGGTGACGAACGACAGCGCCTCACCCTCGCGGCCGGCGCGGCCCGTGCGGCCGATGCGGTGCACGTAGGTCTCGGCCTCGCGCGGCACGTCGAAGTTCACGACGAGGCCGATGCGCTCGACGTCGAGACCGCGTGCCGCGACGTCGGTCGCGACGAGCACGTCGAGGGCGCCGGTGCGCAGGCGGTCGACGATCTTCTCGCGGTCGCTCTGCGCGACGTCGCCGGAGATGTGCGCCGCGGAGATGCCGCGCTCGACGAGCGCGCTGCCGACCTCCTCGGCCGCACCGCGCGTACGGACGAACACGATGGTCGCGTCGGCGTCGGTCACCGACAGGACGCGGCCGAGCGCGCCGACCTTGTGGCGGTGGGGCACGACCGCGTAGGTCTGGCGGACCGTCGTGACGGTCGACGACTGCCGCGCGACCGTGATCTCGACAGGCTGGTGGAGGTGCTGCTCGGCGACCCGACGGATCGGTGCGGGCATGGTCGCGGAGAACAGGGCGACCTGGCGACGGTCGGGCGTCGAGGACAGGACGCGGTCGACGTCCTCGGCGAAGCCCATGCGCAGCATCTCGTCGGCCTCGTCGAGCACGAGGTACCGGACCTGGTCCATGACGAGCGTGCCGCGGTCGAGGTGGTCGAGGACGCGGCCGGGGGTGCCGACGACGACCTGCGCGCCGCGCGCGAGCGCACGCTGCTGCGGCAGGAACGGGGAGCCGCCGTAGACGGCGACGACGCCGAGCCCGGTCAGGTGCGTCGCGAACGAGGAGATCGCGTCGGCGACCTGCATCGCGAGCTCGCGCGTCGGGGTGAGGACGACGGCCTGGACGCCGGCGGTGCCGGCGTCGACCGACGCGAGGAGGGGGAGGCCGAACGCGGCGGTCTTGCCGGTGCCGGTCTGCGCGACACCGACGATGTCGCGGCCCGCGAGGAGCGCGGGGATGGCCTGGGCCTGGATGGCGGAGGGGGTGACGAAGCCGAGGTCGGCCACCGCGCGCTCGAGGGCGGCGGGCAGGCCGAGGTCGTCGAACCGGGGGTCCGGCGTGTCGGTCGCGTCGGTCGTGGGGGCAGGGGGCACGAGGGTGCTCATGGGGGAACCGTTCGGTGGAGCGGGGGAGCCCTGAACCGTGCGCCGGGACGGCGGACGGCGGGTCGCTGCTGCCCCGCACACCCGACGGCACCAGGACGGTGCCCAGACTTCACGACACGAGCCCGCACAGGGTGCAGGCTCGACGGGGGACGCGCGACGAACTCCGGTAGTCGTGGACCAGTCTACGGGCGGCGGCCGCCCGGTGGTCGCGGAGGAGCAGGTGAGTTCGCGCACACGACGGCGTCGCCTGCACGAGCGCGGGGTTCACCGCGTCGTGCTGCGTCGTGCTCAGAGACCGAGCCGGCGCGCCTCGATGATCGGGCACGTGTCCATGACGACGTCGAGTCCCGCTGCGGCGGCACGGGCGGCCGCGTCCTCGTCCACGACGCCGAGCTGCAGCCACACCGCGCGCGCGCCGACCGCGATCGCCTCGTCGACGACGGCACCGGCGAGCGCGCTGTTGACGAACACGTCGACGACGTCGACGTCGCCCGGGACGTCCGCGAGCGTCGCGTACCCGGTCGCACCGTGCACCGTCGGGGCGCTCGGGTGCACCGGGACGATCTCGTTCCCGCGCGCCTGCACGAACTCGGAGACGCCGTACGCGGCGCGCGCGGTGTTCGTCGACAGCCCGACGACGGCCCAGCGGCCCGGGGTCGTCAGGAGGCGGCGGATGACGTCGGTGTCGTTGTGGTGGGTCACGCCCGCAGCCTCGCACGCCGTGCCGGTCGGACGCGCGGGCACACCCCGGACCCGGGTCGGCACCGGGCCGGACGCCCGCGGGGTGGACGGCTCCGACGCGCGGACGCGGACGGGGGAGCAGGTCGGCGGGGTCGAGCGCCGTAGGATCGTCGCCGCAAGCACCGAGAGCGACGGGGGAGGCAGTGAGCCAGAACGAGCTCGTCACACCCCGCGTGATGACGGTGCCCAACCTCGTGAGCTTCGTCCGCCTGCTGCTCGTGCCGGTGTTCGGCTGGCTCATCGCGACCGGGCACGACGGCTGGGCCGTCGTCGTGCTCGCGGTGTCGGGCGCGTCCGACTGGCTCGACGGCGTGCTCGCCCGCCGGCTCCACCAGGTGTCGCGGCTGGGGCAGCTGCTCGACCCGGCCGCCGACCGCCTCTTCATCCTCGTCACGCTCGTCGGGCTCGTCTGGCGCGGTGCCGTGCCGTGGTGGCTGCTCGCCGTCCTCGTCGCACGCGACGTGCTGCTCGCGGGCGTCTTCCTGCGCCTCGCACGGGCGGGCTGGGGCCCGCTGCCCGTGCACATGGCCGGGAAGGCCGGCACGTTCGCCCTGCTGTACGCGTTCCCGCTGCTGCTGCTCGGCCAGTGGGCGGCGCCGCTCGGGCCCGTCGCGTCGGTGCTCGGGTGGGCCTGCGCGCTGTGGGGCGTCGGTCTCTACTGGTTCGCGGGTGCGCTGTACCTCGTGCAGGCGCGCGACCTGCTGCGCGGCGGGACGGCCACGGCATGACCTCCCGGCACGGCGACGCGGTGCAGCGGCCCGCCCCCGACGCGTCGATGACGCTCCTCAACGAGGTGTACCGGCGCCCGCTCGACCCCGGCTACGCCGCCGCCGCGGAGGGTCGCCGGACCGGCACGCGCCCGCCGCGCACCCGCCGGGGTGCCGCGCTGCTCCTCGTGCTGGGCGTCCTGCTGGGCCTGGGGACGGTCACCGCAGCCGTGTCGCTGCGCACGCCCCCGCCGTCCGTGGTCGCCGCCCGCAACCTGCTGCAGAACCAGATCGAGCAGCACGACGCGGAGGCCGAGGCGCTCGAGGCCGACATCACCGCGCTCAGCGACGAGGTGCGCGCGCTGCAGGAGTCCGCGCTCGACGACGTCGACCCCGCGCTGGCTGCGGAGCTCGAGGCGAGCCAGATCGCGTCCGGGGTCGTGCCGGTCACCGGTACGGGGCTGCGGATCGTCCTCACCGACGCGCCCGTCGACCCGGAGAGCAGCGAGGAGGACCCGTCGTCGCGCGTGCAGGACTTCGACCTCCAGGTGCTCGTCAACGGGCTCTGGGCGTCGGGCGCCGAGGCGGTCGCGATCAACGGCGAGCGGCTCACCACGACCTCCGCGATCCGCAGCTCGGGTCCGGTCGTCCGCGTCGACCTCGTGCCGCTCGTCAGCCCGTACGTGGTCGAGGCCGTCGGCGACCCCGTCGCGATGCAGACCGAGATCGCCCGCAGCTCCGCGGGCCAGCTCCTCGCGACGCTCCGCAACACCTACGGCATCGGCGTCGACACGTCGTCGCAGACCGCGCTCGAGCTGCCCGGCACCGGGCAGGTGAAGCTGCACGACGCGACCGTGCCGGAGGAGTCGCGACTCACCCCGCCGACCCCGTCCAGCACGAGCGACGAGCCGCTCGGCACACCGGACGCCGGGGCGTCGACGGAGGGTGCGGGAGAGGCGGCCGGTGTGGCAGGGTCGGCACGTCATCCGGGGAGGGAACGTACGTGATCGCAGTGATCGGGCTCGTCGTCGGGGTCGTCGTGGGCCTCGTGCTGCAGCCCACCGTCCCCCCCGAGCTGCAGCCGTACCTGCCGATCGCGGTCGTCGCCGCGCTCGACGCGCTGTTCGGCGGCCTGCGCGCGATGCTCGACGGCATCTTCGACGACCGGGTCTTCCTCACGTCGTTCCTGTCGAACGTCGTCGTCGCCGCGCTCATCGTGTTCCTCGGCGACCAGCTCGGTGTCGGGTCGCAGCTGTCCACCGCGGTCGTCGTCGTCCTCGGCATCCGGATCTTCTCGAACGCCGCCTCGATCCGCCGGCACCTGTTCAAGGCGTGAGCGACCTCCGCGCATGAGCGACGACCAGCACCTCGACCGTCCCGACGGCGCGCGCACCGACCCGCCGAGCGCGGACCTCGCGAGCGCCCACCTCTCGAACGTCGACGTGCCGAGCCTCGACGCGCCGGTGTCCGACTCTCCGACCGTGGACGAGACGCGCCGCGACGACCCCGCCGACGCCCCCGTGGAGCTCGCGGCACCCGTCGACGACGGCCTCGCCGAGCCCACTCCTCCCACCGAGCCCACTCCTCCCGCCGAGGCCGCGGAGCCCGACGACGTCGCGGAGCCCGACGACGTCGGCGACCGTCCGACGGCCGACGAGCGCGACGCGTCGCCGCCCGACCCGGCCGACGACGTCCTGACGAGCGAACCGGTGCACGACGTCGTCGACGCACCCACCGCCGACGCCGACCTGCCCGCCCCGCTCGTGTCGCCCGACGCCGTTCCGGACGGCGAGCAGGACGCCTCCGCACCCGGCGACCTCGACGTCCGGGACGGCGGCGTGCCATCCGACGTCGTGCACGTCGACGACGACGCGCTCGTCCGTCCGCTCGACGCGCCCCTCGCGCACGTGCTCGGCAAGGACGCGGACGACCTGTCCGTCCTCGCCACACCCGCCGACGCCACGGACCCGGACCTGCCCACCCACGCCCCCGACGACGGGGCGCCGAGCGGCGCGCCGGACGCGGACACGTCGACCGCCGCGTGGGACGAGCCCCTGCCCACCGACGTGCACACCGTCGCTCACATCGATGCGCACACGCCGGACGCCGGAGCGGTCGACGACCCGCGCGCCGACGGCGTCCCCGAGGGCGCGACCCCGGTCGTGGTCCCGGCAGCCACGGCCGGCGGACCCGTGCCGCCGCCTGCGGCGCCCACCGCCACGGCTGCCGCACCCCGCAGCGGGTGGTCGGTCCTCGGTCGCGCCCTGGCCCCCCGCGTCAACCGTGCCCAGGTCCTCGCGGGCGTGCTGTGCGCGCTGCTCGGGTTCGCGCTCGCCGTCCAGATCCGGCAGACCAGCGACCTGAGCCTGTCAGGCATGCGCCAGGCGGACCTGGTCCGCATCCTCGACGAGGCGACGACGCGCGGCGACTCCCTCGAGCGCGAGCGCGCCGACCTCCTCGACGAGCGCGACGAGCTGCTGTCCGGCTCCGACACCCGGCAGGCCGCACTCGACGCGCTGCGGCGCAGCGCCGAGACGCAGGGCATCCTCGCAGGACGCCTGCCGGCGGAGGGCCGCGGCGTGGTCGTCACGGTGAGCGACGGGAGCGGGCAGGTCAAGCCGGTGACGATGCTCAACATGCTCGAGGAGCTGCGCAACGCGGGCGCGGAGGCGATGCAGCTCAACGACCTGCGGATCACCGCGAGCAGCGCGTTCACCGGCACGGCCGGGGCCGTCCAGCTCGACGGGGCGACGCTGACCGCGCCGTACGTCTGGAAGGCCATCGGCGACCCGGACACGATCGCGACCGCGCTGCAGATGCCGGGCGGCGCGTTCGCCGAGGTGCGCAACAACGGCGGGAACGCGTCGGTCGAGCCGCAGGACCTCGTCGAGGTCAGCGCGATCCGCGTCGTGCCGGACCCCGTGCACGCGACTCCGGTGCCCCCGGCAGCGGGCTGACCCGCGCGTCCAGGCGATCCGTGCTGCGACGACGCGCCGGCTCCGCATAGGGTGTGCGTGACCCCACCGAGGACGGTGCCGGGTGATCGGACGAGCAGGGCGCGCGGGAGGCGGAATGAGCGGCGACGAGCAGGCCCCTGGGGTCCCTGGACCGCAGACGGGTCGGCCCGCGTACGGTCCGGACACGACGATGTCGTTCGGTGCGCTCGAGCCCGTCGAGATCGAGGCCGCCGCGCCGGTCGGGCTGACGCCCGACGAGGTCGCCGCGGTGAACGCGCTCCCGCCGACGTCGGCGCTCCTCGTCATGCAGCGGGGGCCCAGCGCGGGTGCGCGGTTCCTCCTCGACGCCGACCGCACGGTCGCCGGCCGGTCGACCGAGGCCGACATCTTCCTCGACGACGTCACGGTGTCCCGCAAGCACGCGGAGTTCGTGCGCGACGGGCAGCAGTTCGTCGTGCGGGACATCGGCTCGCTCAACGGCACCTACGTCAACCGGACGCGCATCGACCAGGCCGTGCTGCGCTCGGGCGACGAGGTGCAGATCGGCAAGTACCGCATGACGTTCCACCCCAGCCCGCACCGCGAGGTCGCTCGCGGGTGAGCGCCGTCCTGGTCAGCACGGGTCCGTGGGGGAGGGACGCATGAGCGGCGCGCAGGCGCAGCGCACGCAGCAGGACGACCGGGCCGTCGCGCGCCCGGGGGCGACCGAGCCATGGCCGCGGGGGATCTCCCGACGCGCGTCGATGCGGATCTCCGACGTCCTGGCCGCGCTGCGCATCGAGTTCCCGGCCGTCACGACGTCCAAGCTGCGCTTCCTCGAGGAGCAGGGCCTCGTCGAGCCGGTCCGCACACCCGCGGGCTACCGGCAGTACTCGCCCGCCGACATCGAGCGGCTCCGCTTCGTCCTGCGGCAGCAGCGCGACAAGTACATGCCGCTCAAGGTGATCGGCGAGCGGTTGGCCGCGCTCGACGCGGGCGACGAGGAGGCGACCGCACCGCGGGCACGCCTCGCGACACGCGACGGCGTCGTGCAGTCGGGTGAGGTGCGCTGGACCGTCGACGCGCTCGCCACCGAGGCGAACGTCGAGGTCGCCTTCGTCGAGGAGCTCGTCCAGGCCGGCGTGCTGCGCCCGCGTGGACGCTCGTCGTTCGACCCGTGGGCGCGTGACGTGGTCGTCGCGGCCGCCGCGCTGGCGGAGCACGGCATCGACGCCCGCCACCTGCGGCAGTTCCGGACCGCGGCAGACCGTCAGGCGGACCTCGTGGAGCAGGTCGTCGCCCCCTGGCGAGGTCGTCGGGGTGCCTCCGCGGCGGCGCGCGCGGGCACGGTCGCCGCCGAGGTCGGTGAGCTCTGCACGCAGATGCACACCGCGCTCGTGCGGGCCGCGGTCGCCGACCTGACCCCCTGAGCACCCGCCCGGCCGTCTGCACGACGGGACGCGCCGATCCGCCGCCGACGTCGTACGTTGGACGTGTGGGCGAGGACGGCGGGATGGTGCAGGTGGAGGTCGTCGGGGTGCGTCAGCACCTGGCTGACGACGAGATCGTCGTGCTGCTGCTCGACCCCGAGTCCGAGCTTCTGGTCCCGATCCTCATCGGCCCGACGGAGGCCAGCGCAATCGCGTCGGCGCAGGCCGGGATCGTGCCGCCCCGCCCCATGACGCACGACCTGCTGCGGGACGTCATCGTCGCGGCAGGCTCGGGCGTCGCGCACGTCGAGATCACCCGGCTCGAGGAGGGCGTCTTCCACGCCGAGCTCGTGCTCACGACCGGACCGCGCGTCGACTCGCGCGCCTCGGACGCGATCGCGCTCGCGCTGCGGTTCGGCTGCCCCGTGCTGTGCGCGGCCGAGGTGGTCGCGGTCGCGGGTGTCGAGGTGCGGACCACAAGCACCGAGCAGGACCTCGAGCGGTTCCGGAGGTTCCTCGACGTGGTGACGCCGGACGACTTCTCGACGGGGGAGGAGCCCGGCGAGAGTGGGCGTTAGGGGACGCCGACCTGCGCGAACGGGTGAACCTTCGACCTCAGGTAGAAGGTGAGACTCGCCGGGCGCGACACGCCAGGGCGGGGCGTCGTTGCATCGGGGTGACCACAGGCCTAGCGTTGCAGGCAGTCGAGGACCAGCGCGCCGTCGGGCGGGCGAAAGTGGAGGACCCGTGAGCAGCAACGACAGCGCCGAGCAGCACCCCGCCGCGGTGCCGCAGCGCGCGCAGGGCCTGCTGTTCGACGACGACCTGCCCGACCTCGACACCTACTCCGGGTACCGCGGGCCGACCGCCTGCCGCGCCGCCGGCATCACCTACCGGCAGCTCGACTACTGGGCACGCACCGGGCTGGTCGAGCCGTCGATCCGCCCCGCGACCGGCTCCGGCACGCAGCGGCTCTACAGCTTCCGCGACATCCTCGTGCTCAAGGTCGTCAAGCGACTGCTCGACACGGGCGTCTCGCTCCAGCAGATCCGCACCGCGGTCGGCCACCTGCGTGAGCGTGGCGTCGACGACCTCGCGCAGATCACCCTGATGTCCGACGGCGCCTCGGTGTACGAGTGCACGTCGGCCGACGAGGTCATCGACCTCGTCCAGGGCGGGCAGGGCGTCTTCGGGATCGCCGTCGGGCGCGTCTGGCGCGAGGTCGAGGGTTCGCTCGCCGAGCTGCCGACCGAGCGCGCCGAGGACGAGGCGGTCGACGACACCGCGCCGGCGCCTCACGACGAGCTCGCGCTGCGTCGGCAGGCGCGCTCCGCAGGCTGACGCACGCTCCACGACGCCCTCCACGAAGCGTGGGGGGCGTCGTCGTGCTGGGAGACGGGTGAGGGCCCGGACGTGTCGGGACGGTCAGCGGCGCGGCGCGCGCATCGCGCGGTCGAGCAGCGTCTCGAACGTCGTCGCGAGCTCCGCCGCCGCGGCTCCGGGCCACGCGTGCACCGGCTGGGCCGCACCCTGGGCCTGCTGGAGCGCCGCACGCTCGGGCACGAACGGCGACAGGACCAGCGGCCCGTACAGCGTGCGCAGCTCCTCCATGCGGAAGGCCTGCTCGACCGAGCGCGCCCGCACGCGGTTCACGACGATGCCGAGCGGCTGCAGCTGCGCGGCCGGGCCGCGGCGCAGCTCGTCGATCGTGCGCATCGCACGCCCCACCGCCATCACGGCGAACAGCCCCGGCTCGGTCACGACGACCGCGCGGTCGCACGCCGTCAGGCCCGTGCGCGTGAGCGCGCCGAGCGACGGCGGGCAGTCGATCAGCACCAGGTCGTAGCCCGAGACCCAGGACAGCGCGAAACGCAGGCGGTCGACGTCGCTCTCGTCGAGGCGGTCGTGCACGGCGGAGCGCTCGGAACCGGCCAGCACGTCGAGGCCGTCGTCGGCCCACGTGCTCAGGACGGTCGCGGCGGCGACGGACTCGGCGCCGGGCTCGCTCAGCACGCCCGCGACGTCGCCCGTCCCGGCCGCACGCGCACCGAGGGCCATGGTCGCGTCGCCCTGCGGGTCGAGGTCGATGACGAGCGTGCGCACGCCGCGCTCGAGCGCCGCCGACGCGAGGCCGAGCGTCACCGACGTCTTGCCCACGCCACCCTTGAGACTGCACACCCCGAGCACCAGCACGGCGCCCACGGTACGGGCACGGCGGGCCTCCGAGGAAACCGGCACCCCTCGCTGACGGCGTGATCGTCGCTGTCGCCCGTCGCCGGCGGCCGCCCGTGCCGACGCCGGACCGCGCGCGCGTCGTCCACGGCGGACGCGGGCGCGCTGACCTGCGGCGACGGCGCAGCGCAGGCAGACTGGGGCCATGACGACCCGACTGACCCGATGGGGACACTCGTGCGTGCGGCTGGAGCGTGACGGGGGGACCCTCGTCATCGACCCCGGCACCTTCTCCGACCTCGACGCGGCGCTCTCGGGCGCACCGGCCGTCCTCGTGACCCACGAGCACGTCGACCACCTCGACGTGCCGCGCGTGGCCGAGGCGGTCGGGCAGGGACTCGAGGTGTGGGGGCCGCAGGCCGCGCTCGACGCGCTCGTCGCCGCGGGCGCCCCGCAGGACAGGCTCCACGCCGTGCGGGACGGCGACACCGTCTCGGTCGGCCCGTTCGAGGTGGTCGTGCTGGGGGAGTGGCACGCCCTCATCCACCCCGACGTGCCGCGCGTCGCGAACGTCGCGTACCTCGTGGACGGGGTGCTGCACCCCGGTGACGCGCTCGTCGACCCCGCGGGCCACGCCGTCGATGTCCTGCTCACGCCGCTCGCCGCGCCGTGGCTCAAGCTTGCGGAGGTCGTCGACTGGGTGCGAGCCGTGCGACCCGCCCGGATCGCGGTCATCCACGACGCGCAGCTCAGCGACGCCGGTCGGGGGCTGTCCCGCACGCTGCTGGGGCGCCTCGGCGGCGCGGGCGACCCCGTCGACCTCGCGGACGGCGAGTCGCTCGACGTCTGACGGCCTTCCAGGACCACCCCCGCCCGCCGTACGGTGGGCGTCCACCTCGACCCGGCCAGCCGGGACCACGAAGGAGGCAGCGTGACGCAGCCCGTGGGGCACGACGTGCCCGAGCTCGAGTTCGACGAGACCGTCCCGCCGCGCCCGGAGGAGGAGATCGCCGACGTCGCGCGGTCCGTCCCGGACCCCGAGGGTCACGGAGGGACGCTCCCGGCGCCCTGACGGGCACCACCGCCCGGCACCGGCGGCCGCGGGCATCTCAGCTCACCCGGAGCGCGTGCTTCCGCCGCCATGGGCCAGCCGATGGGCGACGCGCCCGGCTGAGGGGCGCCCTGACGTGCGTGTGCGTCGGCGTGGGGCATGCTGGTCGCGTGCAGATCCACCGCGCCACCGAAGACGACTGGGCCCTCGTGCGGGACGTGCGTCTGCGGGCGTTGCGGGAGAGCCCCGAGGTGTTCGGCTCGTCCCTGGCGCGCGAGGAGTCGTTCCGCGAGTCGCACTGGCGGATGCGCGTCCGGACCGGCCCGACGTGGATCGCGGTCGACGAGCACCAGGTGGGCCGCGGGCTCGTCTCGATGATCCAGGAACCCGGGTCGCCCGTGGACGACCGGCACGTCGTCGCGCTGTGGGTCGCCCCGGAGGCGCGCCGGCAGGGGATCGGCTGGTCGCTGCTCGACGCGGTCCGCGCCGCTGCCGTGACCGATGGTGCGCGCACGCTCTCGCTGTGGATCCTCGACGGCAACAACGCGGCGGGGGACCTGTACGTGCGCGCCGGCTTCGCGCGGACGGGGGAGCGGCAGCCCCTTCCGCGGGATCCGTCGCTCGTGGAGGAGCGGTGGGTGCGCGAGCTCGACGAGCCGCAGCTGCGCTGACTGGACTGTCGCCGTGCACGGCCGTCCACGACCGGCCTCGGCTGGTCGAGATACCGACCACTGGCGGCGTCGGTGGGAGAGCGACAGCGGCTCAGCCGGGCGCTTTCTGCCATAGTTCCCGCGCGGCATGGGCGCCGGCGCGGCGGGGAGTCGTCGGGGGGCGACGCAGCGCCGCCGCGCGCGGCGGCGGTCCGGCACGAGGCCCGCAGACGGCTCGCGACTGACCTGACGGCCGTGTGCACGTCAGGTTCCGGACGACGTCGGAACGCGACCCAGCAACTCGGCTGTCGTCTTTCTGCTGCCGCCAGTCGCGCTCGGCGACGCATGCCTGGTGCTGACCGGTGCCCGGCGGCGCCGAGGCCGGCACCTGGGGCGTCCTGGCGATCGTCGACGTCGACGCGACGCGCGGCGTGGCCACAAGCGGCCCTCAAGGCGAACGTCTCGTGCCACACGAGACAGACGGTGCGTGCGGACCGCGTCGTGAGGCGATCGCGCAGGCGGCGGGA
>NZ_BHYL01000209.1 GCF_003851725.1 Cellulomonas algicola
GGCGTCCCCCCCCCCCCGCGACCACATCAGCCGCCGAACCAGCCGATCAGCCACCTCCACGAGGCTGCCGGCCCGTTGTCGAACCAGTCGCGCACGTCGTCCCACCAGTGGTGTGACGGACCGTGCCCGTGGCCCGTGTCCTTCTCGACGAGCACCGCGACGGTCCGGGCGGGCACGGTCACCGTGCCGGTCGCCTTGTCCCAGGTGGTGCCCTTGACGACCGGGTCGCTCCCGCGCGCCTGGACCGTCGACAGCGTGTACTTGTCCCCCGCGAGCGCCGCGATCGTCTGCGTCGTCGCCTCGTCGGAGGCGTTGACGACGACGAGCAGCCCGTCGAGCTTCTTGTCGACGTCCTTGTCCCAGCGCCGCGTGTCACGGTCCCAGCCGCCCTGGTCGGCGACGTGCATCACGACGACGCCGGGCGTGGCCTGCGGGCCGGAGTTCGGGAACGTCACCTTCTGCTCGATGAGGTCCGCCGACCCGAGCCGGAACAGCGGGGTCGAGAACCGCAGGCGGAGCAGGTCGTCGGCCGCCGCGGACGCCGCCTGGATGTCGGCGGGTGCCGGCTTGAGCGCCGGGTCCGCCAGCAGCGGCTGCTGGAACGGCCACTTCGCCTCGTTGTCGGGACGCGGCGGCAGGCCGCGGCCGAACCCGTTGTCCTGCTTCGACGGGTCGAACGCGTTGAACCAGTCGCCCGAGTCGTAGGAGTTCCGGTCGAGCGACTTGCTGCGCAGCAGGTCGGCGCCCGCGTGCCAGAAGCTCGGCGTCTGGGCGAGCGCGGTGGTCGACAGCGACACGGTGTTCATCCGGACGCGGTCGGCCATCGTCGTCGCCTGCGGGAGCTTGTACGTCAGCGCGTCGAACAGCGTCTCGTTGTCGTGCGCGTCGACGTACGTGACGACCTCCTCGGGCGAGTCCGCGTAGCCCGCGGGCTGGCCGTTGTAGTCGAGCTCGTCGCCGCGCTTCACCGTGCCGTCCGACGCGAGCAGCCGGTACTCGCGCAGGTTGCCGGCCATCCCGAGCCGCACGAGGTCGGCCGCGTGCTGGACGCGGGCCAGCTGGTCCGCCTCGGAGCCGTTGGCCGCGTCGCCGTTCGGGTCGGTGAACGCCCCGGAGCCGAAGCCCTGGATCCGCGGGTTCTCGTCGAACGGGCCGCCGCCGCGGACGGCGTCGCGCAGCCGGTCGGAGAACGTGCCGATCCCGGTGCCGCCGAGCTGCCCCTGCGTGGCCTGGTAGAAGAGCCGGTTGTCGGCGACCTCGCCGAAGTTCCAGCCCTCGCCGTACAGGTACACCTTGCGGCCGTCGACGCCGTCCTTCTTCGGCGTGAGGTCGTCGAGCGCGTCGCGGACCGCCTCCATCGTGGACCGCGAGTGGTGGCCCATGAGGTCGAAGCGGAACCCGTCCACCTTGTAGTCGCGCGCCCACGTGACGACCGAGTCGACCATCATCTTCTCGGCCATGCGGTGCTCGGTCGCGACGTTCTGGCAGCACGTGGACGTCTCGACCGCACCGGTCGCATTCAGCCGGTGGTAGTAGCCCGGGACGACGCGGTCGAGGATCGACTTCGGGTCCTGGCCGCTCGCCGCGGTGTGGTTGAACACCTGGTCGAGCACGACCTGCAGGCCGTCGGCGTGCAGCGCCCCGACCATCGTGCGGAACTCCGCGACGCGCGCTCCCCCGTCGGCGTCGACCGCGTACGAGCCCTCGGGCGTCGTCCAGTGCAGCGGGTCGTAGCCCCAGTTGAAGCCGTCCTGCGCGGCCACCGCGGTGACGCACGCCTGCTGCTCGGGCGAGTCCGGCGGGAACGACGCGAGGTCGCACTGCGGCACGGCCTGGTCGGCCCGGGCCTCGGGGATCGTCGCGATGTCGAACGTCGGCAGCAGGTGCACCGTCGTGAGGCCCGCGTCCGCGAGCTCGCGCAGGTGCTGCCGACCGGCCCCCGCGCCGGCGAACGCGAGGTACGTCCCCCGCTGCGCCTCCGGCACGGTGGGGTCGCTGATCGAGAAGTCGCGCACGTGCAGCTCGTAGATCGTCTGGTCGACGGGCCGCACGACCGGCTGCTTCGTCTTCTCCCACTGCTTCGGGCGGTACTGCTTGTCCGCCAGGTCGACCAGCACCGAGTGCGTGCTGTTCAGCGTGAGCGCGACCGAGTACGGGTCGGTCACGCGGTTGACCTCGACGGCGTCCGTCGTCGGCGCGTAGACGGTGACCTCCCACAGGTACGCGGCGCCCGCCCACTTCTTCGTGCCCTCGACCGTCCAGGAGCCGTCCTTCTGGCGCTTCGCGTCGACGGCCTGCGGCTCACCGCTCGTGTCGACCCCGCCGGACTTCCTCGCCGGCCAGAGCAGCAGGTTCACGTCCTGGGCCGTCGGGGCCCACAGCGCGAGCGTCGGGACGCCCTTGCGCCACGTCGCGCCGAGCGCGCGGTCGTCGGCCTGGTCGGCGTACAGGTCGTCGAGCACGCCGGGGATCTGCACGCCGGTCGCCGCCTGGAGGGCGCCGTCGGCGGCCTCCTGCGTGACGAGGAGCTCGCCCCGCAGCAGCTCGCGGGCCTCGTCGGCGGGCGCGTCGACGTGCAGCGCGAGGTAGCCCTCGAGCGCCGGGAAGCGCTCGAGCTGCGCGTCGCTGAGTCCGTCGGCGTCGTACGTGAGGTCCACCGTCGTCGTCGCGCCGGACACGGTGCCGTCGGTCACGCCGAGCGAGCCGTCGGGAGCGCCGTGCAGGTGCCAGGTGGAAGCGGCCGGGTCGGTCGCCCACTCGGCGGGCCACGCGATCGTCTCCGCGTCGATCCACTGCGCCCGCTCCTCGCCCGTCCCGGGCAGCCCCGGGTCGGCAGCCTCGACGGTGAGGACGTGCGTCGCGAGGACGTAGGAGAACGTCACGGGCTTGCCGGCGGCGACGGTGAACGGGATGTTCGCGCCGCCCGGTGCGCCGCCCGCGCCGTAGTTCTCGGTCCACGACAGGTTGTGCGCCACCTTGGCCTCGTACGAGCCGGCCGGGATCTGGTCCGTCGTGAACGTGTACGTGCCGTCGCCGTCGGGGTCCTGCAGCCACGTCCTCAGGCAGTCGGGCGACCAGTCGGCCGCGCAGCCCAGCTCGGAGTTGTGCGAGCCCGGGACCGTGAGGATCGGCCCCTGCGCCGTCGACGTGAACCAGTGCGTGACCGGGTCGTAGTAGAACGTCACCGCGGTCGGTGCCGCCAGCGTGTACGTGACGTTCCCGCCGTCACGCACGCCGCCCGCGCCGTAGTTCTCGGTCCACGAGCCGCCGATGGCGACCTTGTACTCGTACGTCCCGGCGGGCAGCGTGAAGGTGCCCGCGTAGACGCCGTCGGCGCGGTACGTCAGGCGCGCGCTCTCGCACGCCGGTGCCCAGTCGCCCGCGCAGCCCATCTCGCTGTTGTGGCTGCCGGGCACGGAGACCACCAGGTCACCCGGATCCGGGCCTTCGTCCACGTCGCCGTCGACGCGGATGCCGACGCTGCCGAAGGTCGACGCCGCCGACCGGTGGCCGGCCGCGTCGACCGTGACCGCGCGGTACTCGACGAGCGTGCCGCGCTCGAGGCCCGTGACGTCGTGGTAGACGCGCGGGCTCGTCGTCTCGGACGTGCCGAGCGCGGTCCACCCGTCGTCTCCGACGACGCGGTAGGCGAACGACGTCTGGCTCCACACGTCGTCCGCGACGTCGGCACCCACGGGGGCGACGCCGCTCACGGCCCCGCCCGCGACGGGCACGTCGAGCGCGACCGGGCCGGCCGCCGCCGGGGCGCCGACCGTCGCGCCCGCCCGCAGGACGACCGCCGACAGTGCCGGGATCGTGAGCGACACCGTGCCGTCCGCCGCAGCCGCGACCGTGCCGGTCGTGCCGTACAGCCCGGTGAAGGTCGCACCGGGGGTGAGCGTGTCGACGGTGACCGTCGCGGGCGCGGTGCCGTTGTTGAGCGCGACGAGGTGCTCGACCTTCTCCGACGAGTCGACGCGGGAGAACGCGTAGACGGCGCCGTCGGAGTAGCGCTCGATCTGGGCGCCGGTGCGCAGCGCGGGCGTCTCGGCCCGCAGCGCCGCGAGATCGGCGATCGTCGTGTACAGCACCGTGTCGGTGTCGTAGCGGTCCACGGACCCGGCCGTCGTGCCGTCGAGCAGCGCCTGGTCCGCGTACTCGTCGACCTGCGTCGCGAAGAGCGACTGGCGCGCGTCCTTGTCCGTGCCGTCGAGCGAGCCGTCGCCGACGAAGCCCTGCTCGTCGCCGTAGTAGACGACCGGCTGGCCGCGGGTCAGGTACATGAGCGCGTGCGCGAGCTGCGAGCGCGCCTGCGGGTCGGAGGCGTCCTTCACGAAGTGGCCGATGCGACCCATGTCGTGGTTGCCGAGGAACGTGGGCAGCGCCTGCGCGTTCGACGTCGGGGTCGTGTAGTAGTCGTCGCCCGCGAACAGGTCGGAGAGGGCCCCCGCCGAGGACGAGCCACCCGCGTACCCCGCGGCGGCCGACTGGAACGTGAAGTCGAGGACCGCGTTCATGTCCGTCCGGCGCATGTACGGCGACAGCTTCGCCGGGTCCGCGTCGTACACCTCGCCGAACATGAAGAAGTCCGGGTTGCCGACCGACGCGGCGTGCTCGCCGATCGCGGTCGCCCACTGCTGCCAGAACTCGAAGTTCACGTGCTTCGCGGTGTCGATGCGGAAGCCGTCGATGCCGAGGTCGACCCACGCCTCGTAGACGTCCTCGAAGCCCTGCACGACGCGCGGGTCCTCGGTCATGAGGTCGTCGAGGCCGGAGAAGTCGCCGTACGTGACGGACTCACCCGTCCAGGTCGAGTTGCCGCGGTTGTGGTAGACCGTCGGGTCGTTGAGCCAGGCCGGGACCTTGCGGTCGGCGTCGGCCGGGTCGATCACCGGCGTGTACGGGAACGACGTCGCGGGGTCGAGCGTCGGGAAGTCGTCCGTGCCCGCGTAGTCCGCCGGGTCGAACGGCGTGCCGTCCGCCGTGCGGTACGGGTCGTCGGCCTGCTCGACGTAGCCGTACTCCCCCTCGGCGTAGTCGATGACGTCCGCCGTGTGGTTCGTGATGATGTCGAAGTACACGTCGATCCCGCGCGCGTGCGCGTCGTCGATGAGCGCCTCGAGCTCGGCGTTCGTGCCCAGGTGCGGGTCGATCTGCGTGAAGTCCGTGATCCAGTACCCGTGGTACCCGGCGGACGCGTCCGCGCCGGTGCCCTGCACGGGGTTGTTCTTGAACGACGGGGTCAGCCAGATCGCGGTCGTGCCGAGCCCGGCGATGTAGTCGAGCCGCTCGCGCAGGCCCGCGAGGTCGCCGCCCTGGTAGAAGCCCTTGTCGGTCTTGTCGAGGCCCGTGACCAGCCGGTCGCCCGTGAGGCCGCCCGTGTCGTTCGACGGGTCCGCGTTCGCGAACCGGTCCGTCATGACGAAGTAGAAGCTCTTGCCGGCGCCCGGGTCGCGCACGGGCTCGGCGACGAGGTCCGCGTCCTCGTCCGTGTAGCCGCCGGCCAGGCCCAGAGGCGTGACGGACGTGCGGTGCGTCGCGTCGTCGTACGTCACGCGCAGCGTCGTCGCGCCCGCCAGGACGAGCGGGCTGTTGTCGCCCGAGCCGTCGACTCCGTACGACTCGTCCCACGCGTCGTCCAGCGCGACCTTGTACTCCCACGTGCCCGCGGGGACCTCGAAGTCGGCGGTGAACGTGCCGTCGCCGGCGGGGGTCAGCTCCGTCGCGTCGCAGGCGGGCTGCCAGTCCTCGGTGCAGCCGAGCTCGGACTGCAGGCTGCCGACGAGGGCGGCACTGGTCGCGGCGGCGGTGGCGGGGGCGGCCGCGGCGAGCGCGGCGGTGCCGACGAGGCCGGCCGCGACGGCGAGGGCGGTGGCACCCGCGACGGTCCGGCGGGTGGCGGTCGTGCGGTGTCTCGGTGGGGCAGAGGGGCGGCGCGACATGGCGACTCCTTCGTCGGCCCGGCACGGCGGTGTGGCGGGACGTCGCGACCGTACATTCTTGCTGCAAGTTGCAGCAAGGGTTTCGGGCCAATCGGTCCAGCGGACACGGACCGGACATCCCCACGAACGCGCACCAGTCCAGCACGCGGCCCGGCGGACCGCCCGTCGAGCGGCCACCCCCTGCCGTCAGTCCGAGCCCAAAAGCTCCGCCCACCCGGTCCGGAGCTCCTCCGACACGACGGCGTCGTCCACGTCCACGACCTTGTCCCGGCTCGTCGTCCCCGAGACGAGCGTCACGTGACGGCGTCGCACTCCGAGCGCCCCGGCGAGCGCGACGAGCGCCGCCTCGGTCGCCGCACCGTCGACCGCGCGCTCCTGCACCGCGACGACCAGCCGGTCACCGCGCCGGCCCCCGACGCGGGTCCGCGACGCCCCCGGCTTCACGCGGATCGCGACACGCACGCCCGCCCCCGTCGACTCGTCCTCACGCCGCACGTGCGTGCGGCAGCCCTGGCGATGGAGGGCGTCACACGAGGCCGAGCGCGCGGACCGCCTCGCGCTCCTCGACGAGCTCGGCGACGGACGCGTCGATGCGCGCGCGCGAGGCGTCGTCGATGTCGAGGTCGGGCACGATCTGCCACTCGCCCCCCGAGGACGTCACGGGGAACGAGGAGACGAGCCCCTCGGGCACGCCGTACGACCCGTCGGACACGATGCCCGCCGACGTCCAGTCCCCCTCGGGCGTGCCGTGCACCCACGTGTGCACGTGGTCGATCGCGGCGTTGGCCGCCGACGCGGCCGACGACGCCCCGCGTGCCTCGATGATCGCCGCGCCGCGCTTGGCGACGGTCGGGATGAACGTGTCGCTCAGCCAGGCGTCGTCGCCGACGACCTCGCGCGCCGGACGGAACCCGATCGTCGCGTGGGACACGTCGGGGTACTGCGTCGCGGAGTGGTTGCCCCAGATGGTGACGCGGCGGATGTCGTCGACGGACGCGCCCGTGCGCGCGGCGAGCTGGGCGACCGCCCGGTTGTGGTCGAGGCGCGTCATCGCCGTGAAGCGCGCGGCGGGCACGTCGGGGGCGTGCTGCGCGGCGATCCACGCGTTGGTGTTGGCCGGGTTGCCGACGACCAGGACGCGCACGTCGTCGGCAGCGCCCGCGTTGATCGCCGCACCCTGCGGGCCGAAGATGCCGCCGTTGGCGGAGAGCAGGTCGCCGCGCTCCATGCCCGCGGTGCGCGGACGGGCGCCGACGAGCAGTGCGACGTTCACTCCGTCGAACGCGGCGGTCGCGTCGTCGTGGATGTCGATGCCCGCGAGCAGCGGGAACGCGCAGTCGTCGAGCTCCATCGCGGTGCCCTCGGCGGCCTTCACGGCCTGCGGCACCTCGAGCAGCCGCAGTCGCACGGGTGTGTCGGGGCCGAGCAGCTGTCCGGACGCGACCCGGAACAGCAGCGCGTAGCCGATCTGGCCGGCGGCCCCCGTGACGGTGACGTTGACAGGCTGGCTGGCGGGCACGGCTGCTCCTCGGGGACGACGACGGCGGCGGCCCCGGTCGGGGCTACCCGCACGCTACCCGGACCCGGGCGCGCGCGAAGGGCGGCACCCCACGGGATGCCGCCCTTCGTCGTCGTGCGTGCCGGGGTCAGCCCAGGCGCGCGGACAGGTTCTCGTCGAGCGCGGCGAGGAACTCCTCGGTCGTCAGCCAGGCCTGGTCCGGGCCGATGAGCAGCGCGAGGTCCTTCGTCATCTTGCCGCTCTCGACGGTCTTGATGACGACGTCCTCGAGCGTCTCGGCGAACTGCGTGACCTCGGGCGTCGCGTCCAGCTTGCCGCGGTGCTTGAGGCCACCGGTCCACGCGAAGATCGACGCGATCGGGTTGGTCGACGTGGGCTTGCCCGCCTGGTACTGGCGGTAGTGGCGCGTGACGGTGCCGTGCGCGGCCTCGGCCTCGACGGTCTTGCCGTCGGGGGTCATGAGGACCGACGTCATGAGGCCGAGCGAGCCGAAGCCCTGCGCGACGGTGTCGGACTGCACGTCGCCGTCGTAGTTCTTGCACGCCCAGACGTAGCCGCCCTCCCACTTCATGGCCGCGGCGACCATGTCGTCGATGAGGCGGTGCTCGTAGGTCAGCCCGGCGGCGTCGAACTGGTCCTTGAACTCGGTGTCGAACACCTCCTGGAAGATGTCCTTGAACTGGCCGTCGTACGCCTTGAGGATCGTGTTCTTGGTCGACAGGTAGACCGGGTAGCCGCGCTGCAGGCCGTACGCGAACGAGGCGCGCGCGAAGTCGCGGATCGACTCGTTGAAGTTGTACATGCCCATCGCGACGCCACCCTCGGCCGGGTACGTCACGACCTGCTGCTGGATCGGCTCCGAGCCGTCGGCGGGCGTGAACGTCAGCGTCAGGGTGCCGGCACCGGCGACCTTGAAGTTCGTCGCCTTGTACTGGTCGCCGTGGGCGTGACGGCCGATGATGATCGGCTTGTTCCAGCCCGGGACCAGGCGCGGGATGTTGCTGATGATGATCGGCTCGCGGAAGACGACGCCGCCGAGGATGTTGCGGATCGTGCCGTTGGGCGAGACCCACATCTTCTTGAGGCCGAACTCCTCGACGCGCGCCTCGTCGGGCGTGATCGTCGCGCACTTGACGCCGACGCCGTGCTCCTTGATGGCGTGCGCCGCGTCGATCGTCACCTGGTCGTCGGTGGCGTCGCGGTTCTGGATCGACAGGTCGTAGTAGCGCAGGTCGATGTCGAGGTACGGGTGGATCAGGCGGTCCTTGATGAACTGCCAGATGATGCGCGTCATCTCGTCGCCGTCGAGCTCGACGACCGGGCCGACGACCTTGATCTTCGCCATGCGGGGGTCTCCTGTGCCGTGGGGAGGGCCCTGGCGGGCCCGGGGGCCGGGGCCGCGCGCACGCGGGGGCACGCAGCGGCCGGCGGTTTCCGCGGTCAAGATTACTCGACATCAAGACATCTCGGTGACCGGACGGCCCCGCGATACCGCGCCCCTGCTCAGGCAGGGCTGGCATGCTGGCCCCCATCAGCAACGGCGCAGCGGGTTGGCCGGCCCGGCCCGCGCACGCGCCCGCGGACACGTACTCACGACAGGACCGACATGTCCCACGACACGCCTGACCAGACCGCCGGCACGCCCGACGAGAAGGCCGCCGCCGGCCCCGCCCCCACGGACGCGACCGCCGCCGCCCCGCAGGCCGACGCGACCGCCGCCGCACCCGCCCCGGAGGCACCGGCCGCCGCCGCGACGGGGTTCGCGAAGCCCGGCGACACCCCCGGCA
>NZ_BHYL01000210.1 GCF_003851725.1 Cellulomonas algicola
GGCCAGCGCTCCGCGGGAGCCGCCCGGCTGGCCGGGCGCGTCGCCGCCGTCGCGGCGCTCGGGCTCGGCGCCGCCGTGCTGCCCAGCGCCGCCGACGCGCACGTCCGCGTCATCCCCGAGAGCACCGTCGCGGGCGGCTGGAGCGCGCTGACGTTCCGGGTGCCGAACGAGTCGGCGACGGCCGTCACGACGCAGGTCGTCGTCGACCTCCCGACCGACACCCCGTTCCTGTACGTCTCCACCCGACCCGTCCCCGGCTGGACGGCGACGGTCGAGAAGGCGCCGCTCGACGCGCCCGTCGACAGCCACGGCACGACGATCACCGAGGCACCCGCGCGCGTCACCTGGACCGCGACGCCCGGCGCGGAGATCGGTGACGGGCAGTTCCAGGAGTTCGCGATCTCCGCGGGGCCGCTGCCCGAGGAGGTCGGCCTCGACCTCGTCCTGCCCGCGCACCAGTCGTACAGCGACGGCACCGTCGTGGACTGGGACGAGGTCGCCGGTGACGGCGGCGAGCCCGAGCACCCGGCGCCTGTCTTCACCACCACGGCCGCTCCCGGTGACGACGCGGCGGCGGCGGCAGCCGATGACGCGACCGCCGCACCCGTGGCCGACGTCGACGCGTCCGGCGCGGCCACCGGCACCGCGGACGAGCAGCCCGACACCGTCGCGCGCGTCCTCGGGGGCGTCGGGCTGCTCCTCGGGCTGGCGGCGCTCGTCGTGGCGGTCGTCACGTCCCGGCGACGCGGGGGCACGGCGTGAGGTGGGCGATGCTGGACGACATGCTCCGCACCGCCGCCCGTCGGGTCACGCCTCCGTCCCTGCACGCCCGCACCGAGGGCCGCGGTCCCCGGGGGCTGCGTCGGGCCGCGGGCTCGACGCTCGGGCGCGTCGTCGCCGTCGTCGGAGTCGTCGGGGCGCTCGCGCTGCTCGGCGCGCCGGCCGCGCAGGCGCACAACACCCTGCGGGCCAGCGACCCGGCCGACGGGGCGACGGTCGCCTTCGCACCGGACCGCGTGACCCTCACGTTCGACATGCCCGCGACGGCGATCGGGACGGAGGTCGTCGTGACCGCCGCCGACGGGCGCGTGGTGAGCGCGGGCGCGGCCGAGCTCGTCGACGCGACCGTCGCGCAGCCGCTCGCGGGCGAGCTGCCCGCGGGTGCGTACGCCGTGGCCTGGCGCGTCACGTCCGCCGACGGGCACCCCATCGAGGGGACGCTCGGCTTCACCGCGACCGCATCGACGGTCGCGGGCACCGGGGGCGCGGCCGTCCCGGCGCCCGAGCCGACGGCGGACGACGCGTCGCCGTCACCGTCACCGTCACCGGGGGCGAGCGAGAGCGCGTCCTCGGCACCCACCGCGGACCCGACCGCGTCGGCGGTCCCGGACGCCGACGACAGCGCCGACGAGCCCGCCGTCGCCGGGCCGCTGCTCATCGGCATCGGCGCGGTCCTCGTGATCGCGGGCGGCGTCGCGGCCTGGTACCTGCTGCGTCGCCGGCCCGACGACGCCGGCGGCCCCCGGGCCGGGACCGGTGCACCCGGCCCCGGCACGTCGGGCACCGGCACGCCCGGCACCGGCACGTCCGAGGGCGACCCGGCCGGCCCGACGGCCTGAGCAGCGCGACCTAGGCTGGAGAGATGACCACCCCGGTGCGCGGCGACGCGCGGACCCCCGGCTCGACCGGTGGGTCCGTCGCGTCGTCGCGCGCCGGCGGGGGAGCGTCGCCGCGTGCCGACCGCGGTGCCCGGTGGGCGGCACTGCCCGCGGCCGTGCGGG
>NZ_BHYL01000211.1 GCF_003851725.1 Cellulomonas algicola
GCTCACGCCGGGCGAGCGCGCCGCACCCCCGCGCACCGGGTCGACGGTGCGCGGGGGTGCGGCGGCGCGCGTCAAGCGGTCGTGGTGAACGACGCCGTCAGCGGGACGGTGCTGTCGCCGCCGATGCCCAGGTCGAACGTCGAGGCGTCGACGACCCAGTCGCGCGCGGCGGCGCTCCAGTACCGCAGCTCGTCGGGGCCGACCTCGAACGTGACCGTCTGCGACTTCCCGGCGGCCAGGTGCACGCGGCGGAAGCCCTTGAGCTCACGCACGGGTCGCGCGGCGCGGCCGTGGCGCTGGTGCAGGTAGAGCTGGACGACCTCGTCGCCGTCGAGCGCGCCCGTGTTGGTCACGGTGACCGAGGCCGTGAGGCGCCCGTCGCCCGAGATCGTCGTCGCGTCGAGGTTCAGGTCGGAGTACGTGAACTCGCCGTAGCCGAGCCCGAACCCGAACGGGAACAGCGGCGTGCTCTCCTCGTCCCAGTAGCGACGGCCCTGGTTCTGCGGCTCGAACGACGTGGTGTGCGAGTAGATCATCGGCACCTGCCCGACGGTCCGCGGCCACGAGAACGGCAGCTTGCCGCCGGGGGCGACGTCGCCGAGCAGCAGGTCCGCGACGGCCGTGCCGCCCTGCGTGCCGGGGTACCAGACGTCGAGGATCGAGGGCACGTGCTGCGCGGCCCACCGCAGGTCGAGCGGGCGGCCGTTCATGACGAGCAGCACGACGGGCGTGCCCGTCGCGACGACGGCCTGGAGCAGCTCGAGCTGGCGTCCGGGCAGCTCGAGCGACGACCGCGACGCGGCCTCGCCGATCATCCCCTGCCACTCGCCGACCACGACGACGGCGACGTCGCTGGTGCGCGCCACCTCGACGGCGCGGGCGAGCTCGGCCTCGTCGTCGAAGTTCTCCGGGTCGGGCGTCGCGTTGCCGGGGAACATCTCGAACATCGACGGGAACGTGCGCTGCGCGGGGCGCACACCGGGCGCGTAGCGGACGTCGGCGGTGTCGCCGAGGCGCGCACGCAGGCCGTCGAGGATCGTCACGGACTCGTCGAGGTCGTAGTCGAAGACCCAGGGGCCGAGCGTGTCGCGCTTCGAGTCGGCGAGCGGGCCGATGACAGCGACGGACGTGAGCGTCTCCGCACGGAGCGGCAGCAGGTGGCCCTCGTTGCGCAGCAGGACGGCCGAGCGCTGCGCGGCCTCGCGGGCGACCTGGCGGTGCGCGGGGTCGGCGAGCACCTCGCGGGCGCGGTCCTCGTCGACGAACGGGTCGTCGAACAGCCCGAGCCGCAGCTTGACCTCGAGGATCCGACGGACGCACGCGTCGACGGCCTCGATGCTCACGCGACCGTCCGCGACGGCCTGCGGGAGGTGCGCGTACGCCGGGTCGGAGATGGCCATCTCGAGGTCCAGGCCGGCCTCGACGGCGCGCGCCGCGGCGTCGGGGAGGTCGGCGGCGAAGCCGTGCGTCGTGAGGTTGCGCACCGCGTTCGCGTCGCTCACGAGGAAGCCGTCGAAGCCCCACTCGTCGCGCAGCACGTCCTTGAGCAACCACTCGTTCGCCGTCGCGGGGACGCCGTTGAGCGGCATGTACGCCGTCATGAGGTTGCCCGCCCCCGCGTCGACCGCGGCCTTGAACGGCGGCAGGTACACGTTGCGGAGCTGCTGGTCGGACAGGTCGACCTCGTCGTAGTCGCGTCCGCCGATCGCGGCGCCGTACCCGGCGAAGTGCTTCGGACCGGCGACGACGCGGTCGGGCGTGCCGAGGCAGTCGCCCTGGAACCCGCGCACCTGCGCCGCCGCGACGGCCGAGCCGAGGTACGGGTCCTCGCCCGCACCCTCGACGATGCGTCCCCAGCGCGGGTCGCGCGCGATGTCGACCATCGGCGCGAACGTCCAGTGGATGCCGACCGCACGCGCCTCACGGGCCGCGACCGCCTGACCCCGCTCGATCGTGTCGGGGTCCCACGACGCCGCGAGCGCGATCGGGACGGGCAGGATCGTGCGCAGCCCGTGGATGACGTCGTACCCGAACAGCGCCGGGATGCCGTGGCGCGAACCCTCGACGGCCAGCCGCTGCAGGCGGTTGGTGCGGGCGGCGTCGTTGACGAACAGCAGCGAGCCGGCGCCGCCGCGCGCGAGCGCGTCGTCGACCTCGCCGGGCACCTGCGGCAGGTCGCTGACGGTGGCCTCACCCTCGGGGAGGTCGAACGCGAAGTACTGCGTGAGCTGGCCGGCCTTCTCCTCGATCGTCATGTCGGCGAGGAGCTCCTCGACGCGGGCGCGGATCGCGCCCTCGTCGGTGGCGCGGGTGGTGTCGGTGACGGTCATGTCGGTCCTTTCCTGGACGGTGCTGGGCGGGCGGCTGGCGCGGGCGTGCCGCTCAGCGGACCTTCTTGATCGGGATGATGACCAGCGCCCCGATGACGCTCGCGATGCCGGCGACCCACAGCAGCAGGTCGTAGTTCTGGTTCACGGCGCTGTTGACCGCGAGCAGCACACCGCCGAGCGCGGGCGCGAGCGTCTGCGGGATCGCGTTGGCCATGTTGAAGACGCCGAGGTCCTTGCCGGAGTCGTCGGGGTTGGGCAGCACGTCGACGACGAGCGCGAGGTCGACGCCGACGTAGATGCCGTACGCCAGGCCGAGGATCGCCTCGACGGCGTAGAACTGCCCGACGGTGCCGGCCTGCGTGAGCATGAGCGTGCCGATCGCGAAGATCAGCGTGGACCCGGCGACGAAGACCTTGCGGCGACCCGTGCGGTCGGAGATCCAGCCGGCGACGGGCGACACCGCGACGAGCACGACCGTGTAGATGAGCACGCCGGTCGACACCGCCGCGACCGCCTCGCCGGACTCCAGGCCGATCCGGTCCTGCATGTAGAACAGCCGGAACGTCGTGAACATGAACGTCGCGAGCACGATGAGGAACCGGGACCACCACGCGAGCGCGAAGTCCGGGTGACGGCGCGGGTCGACCCAGAACGTCGTGACCCACTCGCGCAGCGCCATGCGCTCGGGCTTGCCGGGCAGCACCTGGTCGGGCAGGACCCACGCGTAGACGGCCATCGCGACGACCGCGAGGATCGCGGGCCCGACGAACATGACGAGCAGGTCGTCCTGGAAGAACTGCGCGACGAGCGTCCCGCCGTAGATGCCGATGTTCTGCGCCATGCCGAGCGCGGCGGCGATCTTGCCGCGCTGCACCTTCGGCACCTGGTCGGCGAGCGTCGCGACGAACGGCGCGAGCGTGGCGTTCGCGCCGATCTGCGCGAGGAACCAGCCGAGCGTGACCATGGCGACGTTCGTGCCGAGCGCCATGATCACGAAGGCGAGCGTCATGACGACGGTGCCGCCGACGAGCCAGGGCCGCCGCCGACCCCAGCGGGACGTCGTGCGGTCGGAGAACCGGCCGAACAGCACGTTGGCGATGAACGCCGCCGCGGCGCCGAACCCGGCGACGAGCGCGACGGCGGAGGTGCGCTGCGCCTCCGGGACGATCGAGTCGACCTTGACCGCGATGCCGACGATGGCGGGGCCGAGGAGTGCGACGAAGAAGACGAGCTGCGCGACGAAGAGCGCGATCGTGAAGCGCGGTCCGACCTTGCGGGTCGGCTCGCTGAACCAGTGACGCTCGCGAGGCTCGAGCACGTCGTAGGCGACCGCGGCCGCCGGCGTCGGCGGCGTGGTGCCGTAGGGGTTCGTGGCCATGGGGGACTCCGGAGGTGGAGGGGGACTGTGGGTGGCGGGCCGGTGATCGGCCCACTTTTACGTATCAGTGCCGCTGATACGTTAAAGTTGCCCGCATGGCCCCGTCAAGACGCGCGTCTTCCCCGGACGGAACTGCACGTCGGAGGGTCACGGCGACCGATGTCGCCCGGGAAGCCGGGGTCTCGCAGGCCACCGTGAGCTACGTCCTGAACAACACCCCAGGCCAGACGATCCCCGCAGCCACCCGTCAGCGCGTCCAGGACGCCGTCGCACGCCTGGGCTACGCGCCCCACGGGGCCGCGCGGGCACTCCGGACGGGCCGATCGGACGTCGTCCTGTTCCTGCTCCCCGACTGGCCGATCGGCCCCGCCGTCGTGACGCTCGTCGAGGGTCTGACGGAGCGCCTCCAGGCGCAGGGCCTGTCGTTGTTCGTGCGTCGGACCACCGACGGCTCGGCCCTGTCCGGGCTGTGGCGGACCGTCGCACCCGCCGCCGTCGTCAGCCTCGACGGGCTCGACGACGCCGAGCAGCGCGCCATGGAGGACGCCGGCATTCCGGTCGTCAGCGCGCTCGTCCGCCCGCGCCGCTCCGCCCAGGGCGTGCTCACGCTGTCGCACACCCTCATCGGCGCCACGCAGCTCCAGCACCTCGCCGCGACCGGCCACCGGCACATCGGCTACGGCCTGCCCGACGACCCCCGCGTCACCGTCTTCCGCGACCTGCGGCTCGACGGCGTCCGCACCGCCGCCTTCGAGCTCGGGCTCGCGGAGCCGTCGGCACGCGTCGTGCCGATGGACGTCGCCGGTGCGGCGGAGGTCGTCGCCGCGTGGCGGGCCGAGTCACCCGCCGTGACCGCCGTGTGCGCCTACAACGACGACCAGGCGTTCGCCCTGCTCGCGGGCATGCGCGCATTGGGGCTTAGCTCCCCCGCCGACCTCGCGATCATCGGCGTCGACGACACCCCGTTGGCACCCTTCGCCCACCCACCCCTGACGACCGTCCGCCAGGACGCCGACGCGGTCATGGACTACCTCACCGCCGCGGTCCTCCAACGCCTCGCCGGCGGCGCGCCACCCCGCGCACCCCGCTCCGAGGCCATCACCCTGGTCGTCCGCGAGTCCGCCTGAGCGTCGGGCGGACGATCATCGCGCTCCCGCGCACGGGGCACACCCTCGACCTGCGACTCGCTGGCTGGAAGCCTCTTCACCCACCACCGACGCCGCAGGCCTCGACGCGTGAAGGAGCCCGATGAACGTGACCTGGGCGGCCACCTCGCCCACGACGGGCCGGTTCGATGCGCTCGAGCGGACGACCGACGTCGCCGATCTCGCCCGTCGCGTCGGCGAGCTGCGCCTGCGGGGCAACGGCTACCTCGAGGTCCGAGCCGTCGACGACTTTCCGGTGCTGACGCTGGGGTTCCACGAGGGGGTCGCGGTCGTCCACCTCTTCCGGGACGCCGAGACGGTCTGCCTGCTCGCCGAGGCGACCGGACGTACCGACTCCGCCATGCTGCCGGTGATGGACGACTGGACCGAGTTCCGCGCGCCGTTCGTGCACGACCTCGACCACGCGTGGGAGCTCGTGCAGCAGTTCTCGGACGGCATCGACGTGGCGCGCCTGGGGTCGTGGAGCGCGCTCCAGCCAGTGGGTAGGAACGACGAAGGGCCCCACGTCCGCATCGTCGTGCGGGTGGGGCCCTTCGACTGGCGGTAGCGGTGGGTTACGAGTGGTCCGTTTGTAGGGGGTTGGTTCGGTTGAACGATCTTGGTCCTGACCTGGTCGGACGTTTCCCATGGCTCTACATCGGGTTCCTGTCTGCTGCCCTCGTTTGGTCCTCAAAGTGGAGGCCTATCGGGCAAGTACCAGCCCGCGTCGTGAGTGTGGACACTCTGAGGCACCGCGCCGGTAGCGGAGCTCGGGAGGCTGGCGGAGCTCTGGGTCAGGGGTGGCCAACGGCCATCGCGGAGCGACGCCGAAGGCGCCCTTGACGCGGAGTGGAGCCGGCCGGATGCTCGCCAGCCGGTGCGGTATTGAGCGCCGCGGTTCACCCGCGCCGCCGTGGCGTAGTTCCGTACGCTGGCCTGTTACGCGATTGGCTATGTGAAAGGTACGCAGATGGACGCACTGTATGGGCGCAACGGTCAGGTAGTCGCCTGGCTGGACTCCGATCGAATCCTCGACCTCCACGGTCGGCACATGGGCTGGATCCACAACGAGATGATCGTGGACCAAGGCCGGGTGCGCGGATGGTTCATGAGCGGCTGGATCCGCGACACCTCGGGCGGCGCCGTCGCTTTCAGCGGCGAGGCGAACGGCTTTGGTCCGGTCAAGCCGGTCCGAGGGGTGCGTCCGGTCCGCCCGGTCCGGTCAGTTCGACCCGTCAAGCCCGTGTGGCCAGTTCGGCCTACACGCCCGACAGTCACGAGTTCGTGGTCGCCGTACAGCGTTGGGCAGATCTTCGTGGAGTAGGGCCGACTGTCTTCGTGCGCCCTGTTCCGGTTCGTCACATGTAGCCGTAGGCGGCGCCCGCGGAGCTCGCGCCGGAGTGCGAGCAGGCGATGAAAGCAAGGGTAGCGAGGGCGGTTGCGGGGTTGACTCGTCGCCGCCTTAGCCATGAGGTGCGCGGCCGGAAGGGTGGGGTGCGCGGAGGCGCGAAGCGCCGGAGCGCGGGGCCCCGCGCGGGAGGCCGCCCGCGCGC
>NZ_BHYL01000212.1 GCF_003851725.1 Cellulomonas algicola
CCCACGGGCCACGGCGTGACTCGTCCGACCGGTCATGCGGACCGAGGCATGGCCGTCACGCAGTACTGCGGAGCGTCATATGGCGGACGCCCGCTGAGAGGAAACCCACCGTGCTCATCGCACAGCGCCCCACCCTGACCGAAGAGGTCATCTCGGAGAACCGTTCGCGGTTCTCCATCGAGCCGCTCGAGCCCGGCTTCGGCTACACGCTCGGCAACTCGCTGCGCCGGACGCTGCTGTCCTCCATCCCCGGTGCCGCCGTCACCTCCATCCGGATCGACGGCGTGCTGCACGAGTTCTCCACCGTGCCGGGTGTCAAGGAGGACGTCACCGAGATCATCCTCAACATCAAGAACCTGGTCGTCTCCTCGGAGAACGACGAGCCGGTCGTGATGTACCTGCGCAAGCAGGGGTCGGGTGTCGTCACCGCCGCGGACATCGTGCCGCCGGCCGGGGTCGAGGTGCACAACCCCGACCTGCACCTGGCGACGCTGAACGACAAGGGCAAGCTGGAGATCGAGCTCACGGTCGAGCGCGGCCGCGGCTACGTCTCCGCCGCCCAGAACAAGTCGTTCGACGCGGAGATCGGCCGGATCCCGGTCGACTCGATCTACTCGCCTGTCCTCAAGGTGACCTACAAGGTCGAGGCCACGCGTGTCGAGCAGCGGACCGACTTCGACAAGCTCGTCGTCGACGTCGAGACCAAGGCCGCCATCAGCCCGCGTGACGCGCTCGCGTCCGCCGGCAAGACGCTGGTCGAGCTGTTCGGCCTGGCCCGTGAGCTCAACGTCGAGGCGGAGGGCATCGAGATCGGCCCGTCGCCGACCGACGCCGCGCTCGCCGCGGACCTCGCGCTGCCGATCGAGGACCTGCAGCTGACGATCCGCTCGTACAACTGCCTCAAGCGTGAGGGCATCCACTCCGTGGGTGAGCTCGTGGCGCGCAGCGAGGCCGACCTCCTGGACATCCGCAACTTCGGTGCGAAGTCCATCACCGAGGTCAAGGAGAAGCTGGCCGAGCTCGGCCTGACGCTCAAGGACAGCCCGCTCGACTTCGACCCGTCCGCGTCGGCCTTCTACGGCGACGACGAGGGCGACTTCGTCGAGGACGAGCAGTACTGACGCCGGGGAACGCGCGCCGGGCCTGAACGGTCCGGTGCGCGTCGCCGATCACTGGAACTCAAGGAGTAGATCATGCCCACGCCCACCAAGGGTCCCCGGCTCGGTGGCGGACCGGCGCACGAGCGTCTGATCCTCGCGAACCTCGCGACGCAGCTGTTCGAGCACAAGCGGATCACGACGACCGAGGCCAAGGCCAAGCGTCTGCGCCCGCTCGCCGAGCGCCTCATCACCTTCGCGAAGCGCGGCGACCTGCACGCCCGCCGCCGTGTCCTGACGGTCGTCAAGGACAAGGGTGTCGTGCACACCCTGTTCACCGAGATCGCGCCGGCCGTCGCCGAGCGTCAGGGTGGCTACACGCGCATCACGAAGATCGGTCCGCGCAAGGGCGACAACGCGCCCATGGCCGTGATCGAGCTCGTGCTCGAGCCGCTGTCGCCGAAGCAGGCCGTCGTCAAGGAGGCCACGAAGGCCACCGCGAAGGCCGCGCCGAAGGCGGAGAAGAAGGCTGACGAGGCCCCCGCCGCCGAGGTCGAGGAGACGACCGACGCCGAGGCGACCGAGGCTCCGGCCGAGGACACCACCGCGGCGACCGAGGGCGACGCCGAGAAGGCCTGACCCTTCCGCAGCACCGACGAGAGGCCCGGAACCGCGCAGGTTCCGGGCCTCTCGTGCGTCCGGCCGTGTGCGGACAGGTCGCCTCCGCTGTGAGCGTGCCGCCGCCCGGGTCGTTGCGCCGTCGGCATGGTCCGCGGTGGCAGGGTCGGGCGCGCGCCGTAGGGTCGTGCCATGGGGCTGCCGGTCGTCCTGGTGCACGGGTTGCGGACGTCGCGCACGATGTGGCGCGCGCAGGTCGAGGCGCTCGAGCGTGCGGGCCGCACGGCTCTCGCGGTCGACCTCCCCGGGCACGGTGCGCGGGTCGACGAGCCGTTCACCTTCGACGGTGCCGTCGAGACGGTCCGGGCAGCGGTCGACGACGTCGGGGGCCGGGCGCTCGTCGTCGGGCTGTCGCTCGGCGGCTACGTCGGGATCGCGCACGCGGCCCGTCACCCCGAGCAGGTCGCCGGGCTCGTCGCCGCGTCGTGCTCGACCCGACCGTTGCCGCTGCTGGTCGGCGGCTGGGCGCTCGCGGCGCGCGGCATCGGGCGGCTGCCCGACCACGGCGAAGGGCTCAACGCGTTCATGGCGCGACGGTTCCTGCCGGCACAGGGTGCGCTCGACGTCGGGGCCGGCGGGTTCGCGCTCATGGTCACGCGCGACGTGCTGCGCGAGGTCACGACGGCGACGCCGCTCGACGACCTGGCGCGGGTCGACGCGCCCGTGTGGCTCGTCAACGGGCGTTTCGACCACTTCCGCGGTGACGAGCGCGCGTTCCTGCGCGCGTGCCGGCACGGGCGGCTCGTCGTGGTGCCCGGTGCGACGCACATGGTGAGCCTCGTCGCGCCGGAGCGGTTCACCCGCGTCGTGCTCGAGGCGCTGGACGACGTGGACCGCGCCGAGCCGGTGGCCGTCGCGCCGGGCGGAGACGCGCGACGCGCGGGCGTCGACCGGGCGGCACCTGCGCGGTGACGCCGGTGCGTGCGGTAGGGCGGCGACCCGTGCGTGCGGGTCGGGCAGCGACCCTGGTGCGTGCGGTCGGGGGGCGATCCCGCCGCGCGGCGGGCTCGTGGCGACCGGGACGCGTCGCGCCGATGGGCCGGGACGCGTCGCAGCGCTCACCGTGCGGCCCGTGCGCGCGAGGGTGCGGGTCAGTCGTGGAGCGTCCAGGCGCGGACCCCGCCGACGATCCCGGCCTGGTTCGGCACGACGACGACGTCGTCGCCGAGCCGTTCGAGCACCTGCGGCGTCACCTGCCGGGCGTTGCCGCCGCCGAGGTACAGGCGGTCCCAGAGGAACACGGGCCGCAGGCCCTCGACGACGCGTCGCACGCGCCGCGACCACAGGCCGTCGCCGAGCCGGGTCCGCTCGACCTGCCCGACGTACGCGTCGTACGTCGTGCCCCACCGGACGGGCGCGTGGGACAGCTCGAGGTGCGGCGCGAGGACGCCCCCGTCGAACAGCGCGGAGCCGAGGCCGGTGCCGAGCGTGAGGACGAGCTCGACGCCGGTGCCGGAGACCACGCCCGCGCCGTGCACCTCGGCGTCGTTGAGGACGAGCGTCGGGACGCCGAGGCGCTCCTGGAGCGCGGCGCGGACGTCGCACCCGGCCCACGCGTCGACGAGCGCGGGGTCGACCGTCGTGCGGGGACCGGAGCGCGTGACGTAGTGCGGGGTCGCGACGACGACGCCGTGCCGGATCATGCCGGGCATGCCGACCGTGGCGCGGTCGGCGGCGGGGAGGTCCGCGCCGATCGCGGCGATGGTGTCGACGAGCCGCGACGGGGGCAGCGGGTACGGGGTCGGGACCCGCACGGCGGGGGCGTGGAGCGTGCCGGCGGCGTCGAGCACGGACGCCTTGATCCCGCCGCCGCCGCAGTCGACCGCGAGGGTGAAGGGGTGGGCGGGCGTCGTCGGCACGTCGCCACGCTATCCCTCGCCACGACGACGGGCCGCTGACGGTGATCGGACCGTGCCTCGCGCGCGTGCGCGGGCCCGTGGCCGACGCCGCACTACCGTGGTCCCTCGTGACCGTCCCGCCCGCCGAGCCGACCGACGCACCGCTCACCGAGCCGACCGGCGCGCGCAGCGACCTGCGCGGCACCCCGACGACGGCCGCACCGTCGCCGGCTGGACCCGCTGGCTCGGCTGGACCTGCTGGACCCGCTGGACCCGCTGGACCCGCTGGACCGGCTGGACCGGCTGGGAAGGCCGGGCAGGCCAGGCCCGAGGGTCAGGCTCGGCCGGCCGGGACGACCGAGCCGTCGGGCGACGCGGCGGCGGGCGCGACGCGGCTGCGGCTCGACCTCGCGTACGACGGCACGGCGTTCAGCGGGTGGGCGCGGCAGCCGGCGCTGCGCACGGTGCAGGGTGTGCTCGAGGACGCGCTCGCGGTGGTGCTGCGCACGGCCGCGCACGGCGTGCCGGCGCCGCACGTGACGGTCGCGGGCCGGACGGACGCGGGGGTGCACGCGCGCGGGCAGGTGGCGCACGTCGACGTCGCGCCCGAGGTGCTGGAGGCGGCCCGGGCGCGCTCGGCCCCGACCGCGGAGGCGGCGCTCGTGTCGCGTCTGGCGGGCGTGCTGCCGGCGGACGTCGTCGTCCACCGCGTGACGCGGGCGCCCGAGGGGTTCGACGCCCGGTTCTCCGCGCTGCGACGGCGCTACGCGTACCGGATCTGCGACGACAGCGCCGCGCGGGACCCGCTGAGCCGCGCGCACGTGCTGTGGCACCGCCGCCCGCTGGACGTCGAGGCGATGGACGCGGCGGCGGGCTCGCTGCTCGGGCGGCACGACTTCGCGGCGTACTGCAAGCCGCGCGAGGGGGCGACGACGATCCGCACGCTGGAGCGGTTCTCGTGGTCGCGCGGGGCGGCCGGGGCCGCGGACGCGGGTCTGGTGGTGGCGACGGTCCAGGCGGACGCGTTCTGCCACTCGATGGTGCGGGCGCTGGTCGGCGCGTGCGTGGCCGTGGGGGAGGGGCGCCGCCCGGTCGGGTGGGCCGCGGACCTGCTGGCCGGGCGGCGGCGTGACGCGGGTGCGGCGGTCGTCGCGGCGCACGGCCTCACGCTCGAGGAGGTCGGCTACCCCGCGGACGACGCGCTCGCGGCGCGCGCGGTGCAGACCCGCGCACGCCGCGAGGCGCACGACGTCGACGCGACGCCAGGGTGCTGCTGAGGCACCGCCGGCTGGTCGCGCGGACAGACGTCAGGGACGCTCGTCCTCGCCGTCCTGGTAGTAGCGGTCGTCGACGTACTCCTCCTCGATGAGGTGGACGGCGGCCTCCTCGGCGCTCGCGGCGCCGCCGGAGACGCCCGCGTCGACCGCGAAGGTGTCGTTCACGCCGGACTCGACGGCGTCGTCGTCCGCCACCAGACGGCCGGCGCGGAGCTCCTCGCGGTCGCCGGTGACGCGCGGACGCTGCTCCCAGACCTCGGGCTCCTCCTGCTCGATCCGCTGGTCGATGGTCTCGCGGTGCTCCTCCTCCCAGTGCGTCTCCCCGTAGTGGGTCGTCCGGGGGCGGTCGCGCTCGGGGGGCGTGTAGCCCTCGTCGAGATGGTCGTCGACGCCCCGCTCGACGAGGGTGTCCTCGCCGGGGAGCTGGTCGGTGTCGCCCTCGCTGCCGAGTGCGGCATCGGTCCGGGTGGCAGGTGTCTCGTCGCTCATGCTCCGACCCTCGCACCGGCCGCGACGCTCCGCCAGGGGACGGCGGGGCAATGAGGTTCGGCCAGGGCGCGCGGGCCGGTCAGACTGTGCGGCATGGGCCATCTCGACATCGGCGGCATCGACTACGTCCTCCCCGACGGCCGTCCGCTCCTCGACGACGTGACGTTCCGCGTGGCGGAGGGTGCGCGCGTCGCGCTCGTCGGCCCGAACGGGGTCGGCAAGTCGACGCTGCTGCGGATCGTCGCCGGTGACGAGCAGCCGCACGCGGGGTCGGTGCAGCGCAGCGGCGGCCTGGGCGTCATGCGGCAGGACGTCGGGCGGATCGACGACGACCGCTCGGTGCGCGACCTGCTCGCGTCGCTCGCGCCCGCGGCCGTGCGGGACGCGGCGGTCGAGCTGTCCGCGGCGGAGCTGGGGATCATGGAGGTCGACGACGAGCCCGCGCAGATGCGGTACGCGCAGGCCCTCGTGGACTGGGCGGACGTCGGCGGGTACGAGGCCGAGGTGGGCTGGGACCGTGTGACGGACGCGGTCCTGTCGGTGCCGTTCGAGCGCGCGCAGCACCGGGAGGTGCGGACGCTGTCGGGCGGCGAGCAGAAGCGCCTGGTGCTCGAGGCGCTGCTGCGCGGTCCCGACGAGGTGCTGCTGCTCGACGAGCCGGACAACGCGCTCGACGTCCCGACGAAGAGGTGGCTCGAGGACCGGCTGCTCGCGTCGTCGAAGTCGGTGCTGCTCGTGAGCCACGACCGCGAGCTGCTGGCACGCGTGGCGACGCACGTCGCGACGCTCGAGCCGACCGCGGTGGGGGCGTCGGTGTGGGTGCACGGCGGGGGCTTCTCGACGTACCACCAGGCGCGCGAGGACCGGCGCTCGCGGCTCGAGGAGCTCATGCGGCGCTGGGAGGAGGAGCACGCGAAGCTCCGCGAGCTGGTGCTCACGCTCAAGACGAAGGCGGCGTTCAACGACGGGCTCGCGTCGCGGTACCAGGCGGCGCAGACGCGGCTGCGCAAGTTCGAGGAGGCCGGTCCGCCGATGGTGAAGGTGCGCGAGCAGTCGGTGCGCGTGCGCCTGCGCGGTGGCCGGACGGCGAAGCGCGCGGTGGTCGCGACAGGGCTCGAGCTCACGGGCCTGATGAAGCCGTTCGACCTCGAGGTGTGGTTCGGCGAGCGCGTCGCGGTCCTCGGGTCGAACGGGTCGGGCAAGTCGCACTTCCTGCGGCTCCTCGCGGCGGGCGGCTCGGACCCGGGCCCGGAGCACGAGCCGGCGGGGGAGACGGCGGTCGCGCCCGTGCGTCACACCGGGTCGGTGGTGCTGGGGTCGCGCGTGCGCCCGGGGTGGTTCGCGCAGAACCACGCGCACCCGGAGCTGGTGGGCCGGACGCTGCTGGAGGTCCTGCACCGGGGCGACGCCCACCGGTCGGGGCTCGGGCGCGAGCAGGCGAGCCGTGCGCTCGACCGGTACGAGCTCGTCGACCAGGCCGAGCAGGCCTACGAGACGTTGTCGGGCGGCCAGCAGGCGCGGCTCCAGATCCTGCTCCTCGAGCTGGGCGGCGCGACGCTGCTGCTGCTGGACGAGCCGACGGACAACCTCGACCTGCACTCGGCGGAGGCGCTCGAGGCCGGGCTCGCGGCGTTCGAGGGCACGGTGCTCGCGGTCACGCACGACCGGTGGTTCACGCGGACGTTCGACCGGTTCCTCGTGTTCGCGGCCGACGGGTCGGTCGTCGAGACGCCGGAGCCGGTCTGGGACACGGCGCGGGTCGAGCGGGCGCGCTGACCCGAGCGCGCCGGCTCGGGCGTCCTGACCCGCTGCGCCGTCGCGCGCGACCGGCAGGTCGACCCGCCGCCCGATCCCGCGACGGGGCGGGCGAGCGCTTCCCTGGACGAGCGTCCACCAGACGGCCCTGCCGCCGTCACCCGGTTGCCGTACGACCTGCGACGCACGTCCTGCATGTCGACGTTTCTCACCCGCCCGGGCCGCCGCCTGCGGCGCACAATGACGCCATGTCGAACACCACCGTCCCGTGGGTCCACCGCCCTGCGCGCGTCGACGACGCCGCGGCGCTCGGCACGCTGGCCGAGTGGCTGTCGCACGTCCAGCTGACCGACACCGACGACCAGGAGGAGCTCGAGCGGTGCGCGCAGGCGCTGCAGCGCATCGCGCTCGCGTCGGGCGTCCTCATGCGTCAGCTCGGTGACCTGTCCCACGACCGCTGCGACTTCAGCGACCACCTGCTGGCCGACGAGCGGCACCGGGTCGCGGAGGCGCAGCGCGCGGCGCTGCACGAGGCGCTGGGCACGCTCGTCGACCGGGCGCGCGCCCGGCGCGGGCGGCACGCGGGCGTCGTGCCCGTCGCGGACCTGCAGGCGCTGCTGCCGAGCCAGCGTCAGGCGCCGCGCGCGGACGCGTAGGACCCGACCACCTGCCCGTCGTCCGAGCGGTGCGGCGGCGGCCGGCCGACGAGCGGCGCAGGTCAGCCGCCGACGACGAGCAGCACCGCGAGCGTCGCCATCACGGCCGCGACGACGCCGTCGAGCACCTGCCACGCGCGCGGCCGCGCGAACAGCGGCTGCAGCCTCCCGGCGCCGAACCCGAGCGCGGTGAACCACACGACGCTCGCGGCCACCGCGCCCGCGCCGAACGCCCACCCGCCCGCGGCGGGGTGCTGCTGCGCGAGCCCGCCGAGCAGCACCACGGTGTCGAGGTAGACGTGCGGGTTGAGGAACGTCAGCGCGAGACACGTGAGCAGGACGGCCGAGCGGCGGGCCGGTCCGTCGGTCGCGGGGTCGAGCTGCTGGGGCCGCGCCACCCGACGGGCTGCACCGACCGCGAGGACCAGGAGGAACGCCGCGCCGGCGTACCGGATCACGCGCAGCACGACGGGGTGGTCCCCGACGAGCGCGCCCAGCCCGGCGATCCCCGCCGCGACCAGCAGCGCGTCGGCGCCGGCGCACACGAGGACCACGGGCAGGACGTGCTCGCGACGCAGGCCCTGGCGCAGCACGAAGGCGTTCTGCGCGCCGATCGCGACGATGAGCGAGAGCGCGCTGAGGAAGCCGGTGAGGACCGCGGGGAGCATGCGTCGACGGTAGGTCGAGCACGCGCGTGAAGACCAGTTCAGGTTTCTGCCGGACCATTAGCATCGCTTCATGACGTTCGACACCGACCACCTGCGCACGCTCGCCGCGGTCGTCGACGAGGGCAGCTTCGACGCGGCCGCCCGCTCGCTGCACGTGACGCCGTCGGCGGTGAGCCAGCGGATCAAGGCGCTCGAGCAGCAGGTCGGCGGGGTCGTCGTGCAGCGCTCGCGGCCCTGCCTCCCGACCGCCGCGGGGGAGGTCCTCGTCCGTCTCGCGGGGCAGGTCGACGCGCTCGCCCGCGACGCGCTCGCGGAGCTCGGTGCCGTCGCGGGCGCGCAGCCCGGCGGCCGGCGACGCCTCGCGGTGGCCGTCAACGCCGACTCCCTCTCGACGTGGTTCCCCGCCGCCCTCGTCGGCCTGCCCGAGGACGTGCTCGTGGACCTGCGGCGCGAGGACCAGGACCTGTCCGCGCAGCTGCTGCGCGACGGCACCGTCGCGGCGGCGGTGACGGCGGAGCGTCGCGCGGTCCAGGGCTGCCGCGTCCGCCCGCTCGGGTCGATGCGCTACGTCGCGCTCGCGGCGCCGGACGTCCGGGACCGCTGGTTCGCCGACCCCGACCCGGACGCGCACGCGCTCGCCGACGTCCTCGGCGACGTGCCCGCGGTGGCGTTCAACCGCGCCGACGGTCTCCAGCACGCGTTCGTCCAGCAGGTCACGCGTGCGCGGCCCCCGCTGCCGCTGCACTACGCGCCCGAGCAGGGGGCGTTCGTGGCGCTGCTGCGCGCGGGGCTCGGGTGGGGGATGGTGCCCGAGCAGGCAGCGGCCGGGGAGCTGGCCTCCGGCGCGCTCGTCGACGTCGCGCCCGGGAGGTGGCTCGACGTCCCGCTCTTCTGGCAGCACTGGGCGCTCCGGACGCCGACGCTCGACGACCTCACCGAGCGCGTCCTGCGCGCGTCGCGCTCGCTGCACCGGTCCTGAGCGCCACGGCGCGGTGCGGCGGCCACGGTCAGGACGGTGTGGCGCAGCCGACGCCACCTGTTTTGACCGTCCCTCCGACGCGCAGGTAGTCTTGTGCGTTGTTGTGCGTCCCCTGTCGCGCGCCCGGACTTCTCACCTGAGCGCTGCGGTGGCGTCCCGGTGCGGTTCCCACTCGCCGGAGGGATGCTCCGACAGCCCTCCACGGCGCCGCTCGCGCGACGACCGTGACATGCAGACACAACGAACGAAGGCTTACGACCCGTGCGTACGTACACCCCGAAGCCCGGCGACGTCGAGCGGACCTGGTACGTCATCGACGCGACCGATGTCGTCCTCGGCCGCCTGGCCACCCACGTGGCCACGCTGCTGCGCGGCAAGCACAAGGCCACCTTTGCTCCGCACGTCGACGGCGGCGACTTCGTCATCGTCATCAACGCGGACAAGGTCGCCCTCACCGGCAACAAGCGCGAGACCAAGCTCGCCTACCGCCACTCCGGCTACCCGGGTGGTCTGCGGGCGACGCGCTACAGCGAGCTCCTCGAGAAGCACCCGGAGCGCGCGATCGAGAAGGCCGTCCGCGGCATGCTCCCCAAGAGCTCGCTCGCTGCCAAGCAGCTCGGCAAGCTCAAGGTCTACGCCGGTGGCGAGCACCCCCACGCCGCCCAGCAGCCGAAGCCGTTCGAGATCACCCAGGTCGCGCAGCAGGCCTGACGGCCGCCGCGCGTAGAGCAGACAGGAACCGAGGACACCAGTGGCAGAGACCACGGTCGACATCGACCTCGAGGGCGACGAGACGCCCACCAGCTACACCAGCGAGACGGCGACCCCCCAGGGTCGCGGTCAGTCCATCACGGCCCCCGGCCAGGCCCTCGGCCGCCGCAAGGAGGCCATCGCCCGCGTGCGCCTGGTGCCCGGCACCGGCCAGTGGAAGATCAACGGGCGCACGCTCGAGGACTACTTCCCGAACAAGGTGCACCAGCAGCTCGTCAACTCGCCGCTGAAGCTCGTGGACGTCGAGGGTCGCTTCGACGTCGTCGCGCGCATCACCGGCGGTGGCGTCTCCGGCCAGGCCGGCGCGCTGCGCCTGGGCATCGCCCGTGCGCTCAACGCGATCGACGCCGAGCACAACCGCCCGGCCCTCAAGAAGGCCGGCTTCCTCACGCGCGACGCCCGTGTGGTCGAGCGCAAGAAGGCCGGTCTCAAGAAGGCCCGCAAGGCTCCGCAGTACTCGAAGCGCTGATCTCAGCGCCTCACCCGATGGCCCCGTCGGTCGGAAGACCAGCGGGGCCATCGGTGTCTGCGGGATGGTGAGCACAGCAGGGAAGACGGCGGGGACGCAGGGGCGCGCCGACGACGTCGCGTGACAAGGGAGTGCAGAGATGGCCCGACTGTTCGGCACCGACGGGGTGCGAGGACTGGCGAACCGGGACGTGACGGCCGAGCTCGCGCTCGACCTGTCCGTCGCCGCGGCGCACGTGCTGGGCGCGAGCGGCGCGTTCGAGGGGCACCGTCCGCGTGCGGTCGTCGGCCGCGACTCGCGGGCCTCGGGCGAGTTCCTCGCCGCCGCCGTCGCCGCAGGCCTGGCCTCCGCGGGTGTCGACGTCGTCAACGTCGGCGTGCTGCCGACGCCGGCCGTCGCGTACCTCACCGCCGAGCTCGGCGTGGACCTCGGCGTCGTGCTCTCCGCGTCGCACAACCCCATGCCCGACAACGGCATCAAGTTCCTCGCGCGCGGCGGGCACAAGCTCGACGACGACCTCGAGCGCGCGATCGAGAAGCGCATGGGCGAGGCGTGGGACCGCCCGACGGGCGCGGACGTCGGCCGGATCCGGCTCGATACGGGCCGCGCGGGCGACGACTACGTCGACCACCTCGTCGCGACCATCCGTCCCTCGCTCGGCCACCTGCGCATCGCCGTCGACTGCGCGAACGGTGCGGCCAGCGAGGTCGGCCCCGCGGCGCTCCGGCAGGCGGGCGCCGACGTCGTCGTCATCAACGCGTCGCCCGACGGGCGCAACATCAACGAGAAGTGCGGCTCGACGCACCCCGAGCAGCTGCTCGCGGCCGTCGTCGCGTCGGAGGCCGACCTCGGTGTCGCGTTCGACGGGGACGCGGACCGCTGCCTCGCGGTCGACGCCGACGGCAACCTGGTCGACGGCGACCAGATCATGGGCGTCCTCGCGCTCGCGATGCGCGACGCCGGCACGCTCGCCGACGACACGCTCGTCACGACCGTCATGAGCAACCTCGGTCTGCGGCTCGCGATGCGCGACCGCGGGGTCCGCACGGTCGAGACCGCGGTGGGCGACCGCTACGTGCTCGAGGCGATGCGCGCGGGCGGGTACTCGCTCGGCGGCGAGCAGTCGGGCCACATCATCATGGCCGCGCACGCCACGACGGGCGACGGTGTCCTCACCGCGCTCCAGCTCGCCGCGCGCGTCGCCGAGACCGGTGAGCCGCTCGCGAAGCTCGCGGGCGTCGTGCAGCGGCTCCCGCAGACGCTCGTCAACGTGTCGGGCGTGGACAAGGCGCGGGCGTCGAGCGACGAGCCGCTGCTCGACGCCGTGCGTGCCGCCGAGGCGCGGCTGGGCGACACCGGTCGCGTGCTGCTGCGGCCGTCGGGCACCGAGGCGCTCGTCCGCGTCATGGTCGAGGCCGCGACGCAGGCCGAGGCCGACGGTGTCGCGCGCGAGCTCGCGGACGTCGTGTCGTCGCGGCTCGCCCTGTGAGCACCACGGGGTCCGCGCGGCAGCGGGACGTCGCGCTGCGCGACCTCGTCCTGCGGCTGCTCGACGCCGCCCACGGCACCGGCACGGTCCCGATCGTGCAGGCGGGCCACCCCGTGCTGCGCGCGCAGGCGCTGCCGTACGACGGCCAGCTCGCCGACGACGAGCTCGAGTCGCTCGTGCACGTCATGCGGGCGACGATGCACGCCGCGCCGGGTGTGGGCCTCGCCGCGCCGCAGATCGGGCTCCCGGTCGCCGTCGCCGTGATCGAGGACGCGGGGCCGCCCGACGGCGACGTCGGCCAGGTCCGCGAGCGTTCCCCGCTGGCGTTCCGCGTGCTCGTGAACCCCCGGTACGCGCCCGTCGACGACGAGCGTGTCGCGTTCTACGAGGGCTGCCTCAGCGTCGTCGGGTACCAGGCCGTCGTCGCACGGCCGCGGCACGTGCACCTCACCGGTGCCGACGAGCGCGGCCGTGCGCTCGACGAGGTCGTGTCCGGCTGGCCCGCGCGCATCGTGCAGCACGAGACCGACCACCTCGGTGGTGTGCTCTACCTCGACCGCGCCGAGCTGCGGTCGCTCGCCGCGGCCGACGCCCTCGGGCTGCGCTGGGCGAGCGAGCCGCGCCCGACGACCGCGGCGCGGGCGCTCGGCTTCGACCTCGGCGCGGTGCCCGACGACGGTGCCGTGCCGGACGCTGCCGCGTCC
>NZ_BHYL01000213.1 GCF_003851725.1 Cellulomonas algicola
GCCCTCGAGCTCGCCCGCCGCGGCTCCGGACGCGCGGCCGTCGCGCTGTGCGGCGGTGGCGGCCAGGGCGAGGCGCTGCTGCTCTTCCGCGACCGCGCCTGACGGCGCCCGACGGCGACCGACCGCGGGGGCGAGCGGGCTCCGGCTGGACGGCGGCACCCCCCAGCGGCCGTCCAGCCGGTCGCCACGACCGGGCAGGCGTCCGGTTGCGCCCCGTCCCGGACGGCAGTCCAATGCCAGGACCGGTCTCCTCGAGGAGGTACCACCATGGACACCACCGGCTGGATCATCGTCGCGATCGTCGGCGTCCTGCTCCTGGTCGTCGTCGCGGTCGTGCTGAGCCGACGCCGCGGCGCCCGCAAGGTCGAGGCCGACCGCGCCCGCGCCCAGAAGATCCGCGAGGAGGCGGCCGCCCACCAGGTCGAGGTCCAGCGCCGCGAGGCCGAGGCCGCGCGCATCGACGCCCAGGCACGCCTCGCCCAGGCCGAGGCCGACGCGCGCGCCGCCGACGCCGCCGCGATGCAGAACGAGGCCCGCGCCCGCGCGAGCGAGGCCACCGACGCCCGCGCCGAGCTCGACGAGCGCCTCGGCCAGGCCGACCGCATCGACCCGGACGTCCGCACCGACAACGGTGCTCACACCGACCCGAACCGCCAGGAGCCCCGCGCCTGACGCAGGCCCCACCAGCTTCAGCCCGACCTGTTGGCGGCGAACCTCTCCCAGCGCCATGCGAGCAGGTCACGGGACGGCGCGTCCGCCGGACGCCGCGGCAGCGTGATCCGCTCGCCGTGCATCGCCTGGAGTCCGTGGCGCAGCATCGGTCCGTCGACCTCGTCTAGGAGCTTTCGGTCGAGGTGGACGACGTAGTCGGGGCTCACGCCGAGCATGTCCTGGTCGTACGCCGCGTGATGGATCTTGCAGAGAGCGAGCCCGTTCGTCGTCGTCGGTCGCCCGAGTTCCTCGCCGTCCGGGACGATGTGGGCCGCGTCCAGGAGCGACCCGTGCGCGAGCCGGCACATCGCGCAGCGCGTCTCGTATGCGAGCAGGACTCGCGTGCGGAACGCGGGCTGGTGCAGCCGCTGCCGCGCGAGCCGGAGCCCGTACGCACGCTGGTCGAGCGTCAGGTGCGTGAGGTCGCCCATGTACCGGAACGCCTCGTCGAGCGCGATGACGAAGACCCGCTCCTCGGGATACTCGTCGACCACGTACACGGGCGCTACCGGCGTGTAGTAGTTCGGGACCTCCTTGCGGAACAGAATGAGCGGCATCCCCGTCGTGATTGCGTTCCGCAGCTTCGTGTTGTCGCCGCTGAAGGGGTCCCCCTTTCGATAGGCGTAGTGGAGGAGGCCGTCCTTCTCGCTCTCGATGTCGTCGTACGGGCCGTCGACCGACGACACGATGGCGAGCGTGGAACTGAGACGAGCGGGATTCCGGATGCCGCGTGAGAAATCGATGATGGGCAGCGGCTGACCGTCGAGCGTGAATCGCAGCAGGTCGTCACGGTGCACGAACCCGCCGTTGGCCTCGGCCTTCGCCTGGACCCATCGGATGACCTCGCGACGAATCGCGGCTTCGACGGCGGTGTCCACGGCATCAGCTCACCTGCTTGCGCCGGCTGCGCGCAAGTCACCGTTCGGTCGACGAGCGGCCACACCTTCGGGGCCTCTCTCGCGTGCCTCCATCGACTCGCGGGTGATGTCCCCCGGCGGACGGGTGACGATCGCCCGTCTCGCCCGAAACCGGACAGATCGGGCGTTAGCGTCGCGGCTGCTCCACTCCCCTGCGAAAGGCCCCCGATGCGTCCGCGACGCCCGCTCCTCCACCGCGCCACGGCTGCGGCGACCCTGGCCGCCGTCGCGGCCTCCCTCCTGGTCGCGGTCGGGCTCGCACCCGCGCAGGCGGCGCCGACCGGCGACGCGATCAAGGTCTTGCAGATCGGCGACTCGTACTCGGCGGGCAACGGTGCGGGCGCGTACTACGGGCCGGCGGACTGCTACCGGTCGCACGACAGCTGGGCCGCGGAGTACAGCGAGTGGCTGGCGGACCAGGGCAACCACGTCACGTTCGTGACGCGTGCATGCTCGGGCGCGGTGTCCCAGAACGTGCTGAGCGACCGCAAGATGGACTCGCACCTGGCCTACGTGCCGGGCGGGACGATCGGGCGGACCCAGGAGGAGGGCCTCGCGGCGGCCAAGGCCGCGAAGGTCTGCTCGACGAAGTACGTCGACGAGGAGTACTTCGAGTACTCGGTCGCGATCTGGGACACGGTGCGCGGCACGTTCGCGGTGGACTGCCAGCGGTACCTGCGCGCCCAGATCGAGGCGGTCGGCCGGGACACCGACGTCGTGGTCTTCACGATGGGCGGCAACGACCTGGGCTTCGCGGACATCGTGAAGCAGTGCTTCGCGGTCGGCTTCCGCGACCCGGGCGACTGCCGGGAGAAGGTCACGGACGCGCGCGCCGGGATCGGCCAGCTCGAGGACGACCTGACGGACCTCCTGGGCCGCCTGCGCGACCGGATGCGTCCGGACGCGAAGGTCGTCCTGCTCTCCTACCCGTACCTGTCGAACACGGACTCGTTCGTGCTGCGCAGCCTGCGCGACCGGCTGCCGTTCGTGTCCGGCGACACCTACGACATCGGGCACGAGGTGCGCGCGCTGGGCGACGAGGGTGACGCGGCGCAGCGGGCCGCCGTCGCGCGGGCCAACACGGCCGCGGGAAGGCCGTTCGTGTCCTACGTCGACACGGTCAAGGAGCACTTCGCGGGGCACGAGCCCGACCCGTCGGCGACGAACCGCAACGACGACCGGTGGATCCACGAGTTCGACTCGGTGACGATGGCCGAGTGGTACCACCCCACGACGAAGGGGCACTACGAAGAGTCGACGCTGCTGCGGTCGTCGAGCGTCCCGGGGCGCGTCCCGTCGGCGTCGGCGGGGAGCATCGACCTCGTGTTCGCGATCGACACGACCGGGTCGATGGACTGGGTCCTGCAGTCGGTGAAGGACACCGCGACGCGCATGGTCGACCACCTCGCGGCGAGCTCCGGCTCGTACCGGTTCGCACTCGTCACCTTCCGGGACGACCCCGTCTACACCGGCTGGGACGGTGACTACGCCGCGCGCGTCGACCTGCCGTTCACGTCCGACCCCGACGCGATCCGCACCGCGCTCGCGGGCATGGTGGCGGACGGCGGCGGGGACTGGCCCGAGACCGCGCTGTCCGGCATGCAGGCCGCGATCGACCTGCCGTGGCGGCCGGGCGTCAAGAAGGTCCTGATCCCGATCAGCGACGCGCCCGCGCACGACCCTGAGCCGATGAGCGGCCTCACGTCCGCGACGGTGATCGCGAACGCGCTCGCGGTCGACCCGGTCGAGGTCTACCCGATCGACGTGGGCACGGGTGCGTTCGCGCCGAGCGTCGAGGCCGTCGCCGCCGGGACGGGCGGGTCGACCACGACGTCGCTCGACGTCGCCGAGACCCTCCTGGACACCATCTCGACCGCGATGGACAAGCCGTACGCATGGGTCCAGGGACCGTACGTGGCGCGCGTCGGCGACACGCTGCGCCTGGACGCACGCGGTTCGTACGCGACGACCGGCGACCTGGTCTCGTTCGAGTGGGACCTCGACGGCGACGGCTCGTACGACGTGACGACGTCGACCCCGACGCTCGAGCACACGTTCGGCGCGCTCGTCGACGCGTACCTCGCGGTCCGGGTCACCGACTCCGCGGGCCGCGCGAGCATCGCGACGACACCGCTCGCGATCACGGACGACGGCGACGAGACGCCTGCGGACGTCGACGTCTGCCCGACGGTGGCCGACCCGGGTCAGGAGGACCACGACGGCGACGGCGTCGGCGACGCGTGCGACCCCTCGCCGTTCGTCCTGGAGACGGACCCGGAGGTCGTGGTGTTCGAGGCCGACGACCCGGGCGCGGTGGCGTCGTCGACGGTCTCCGGCGTGGTGTTCGAGGACGCCGACGGCGACGGCCTCCGGGAGGCGGGCGACGCTCCTGCGGCGGGCGTGACGGTGACCCTCACGGGGACCGACGCCGGCGGGGCACCCGTCACGGCGGGTGCGGTCAGCACCGCCGACGGCTCGTGGTCGGTCACCGGCCTGCTGCCCGGCACGTACGTGCTGCGCGCGGCGGGGGCCGTCTCGGCCCGGTCCGGTGCGCCCGTCGCGGCGTCGGGTGCCGGCACCGCAGGCGGGACGGTCGTCGGGACGTCGCTCGAGTCGGTCGTCCTGTCCGGCGTGGGTGCCGGCGTCGAGGCCGTCGGCTTCGGGGTGCGGTCCGCGTCGGGGCCGGCGACGCCGACCTCTCCCCCGACGGGCGCGCCGACGCCGGGCGGTCCCGTCGTCCCGCCGGCCGCGTCCGCGAGCCCCGAGCCGGACTCGGAGGTGCTGGCCGCTGGGCCGTCCGGGTCGTCTCCGCTCGCCACGACGGGCTCCGACGCCGGCGAGGTCCTCCGCTGGGCCATGCTGGCGCTGGCCGTCGGCGCCCTGACCGTCCTCGGGGCGGCCGCGGCGGCCCGACGGACACGTCGTCAGGAGGACTGAGTGCACGCCACGTGGCGCCGCGTGACCGCGACGGTCGTCGCCGTCCTCGCGCTCGCAGCGCTCGTGGCGTGCTCGTCGGGCGACGGGACGCTCGCGCGGCTGCAGTCGGAACCGGTGTGGACGCTCGCGGTGCCCGGCACGACCGTGCAGGACGTCGTGACGCGCGACGGCGGCTCGTCGCTCGGCCAGCGCGTCGTCGCGAAGGCGGCGAAGACGCTCGTGCCCGAGGACGGCGCCACGGCGACCGACGTCGTCGCCGCGCTGACGGCGAGCGCCGAGGACTCCGGCTGGTCGGACCCGAGCGCGACGGACGGCTCGGTGACCTGGACCAAGGTCGTCGACGGCGTGACCTGGTCGCTGTACGTCGGCGAGCAGGACGACGGGGTCCGACTGTCCCTCGACGCCAGCTGACCTGCGCTCAGACCTCGCGCGGGACCCGTCGCGTGAGCGTCATGAGGCGGCACATCACGCGGTGACCGCGGTCCGCGGCCCGCCCGTACATGAGCGGGCAACCGCCGTCGATGACGGTGAGCCCGTGCTCGCGACCGAGCCGCGTGGCGTCATCGTCGACGCTGCCGCGGTCCACCGAGCGGTGCATCCACACCTGCCCGACGCCGAGGTCGATCGCCTCCTGCACGGTCGCCCGCGCGTGCTCGGGCCGGGTCGCGACGACGACCGCGTCGACGCCGCCCGGGATCGCGCCCAGCGTCTCGTACGCCCGGTCACCCTCCACCGTGGCGGCGTGGGGGTTGACCGCGAACACCTCGTACCCCACCTCCCGCAGGCGTCGGTACACGACGTTCGCGCCGTGGCTCTCCGGTGTCCGTGAGACGCCCGTGACGGCGATCCGCCGGGACTCCAGGAACGTGTCCGCTGCGTCTTTGATGCTGGTCATGGTCCGCTCCGCACCGAGTCGTCCCCTCGACGCTAGCGAGGGCGACGGTGCCGTGGCCCGGGACCATCGGCCCGACCTCGGACTCCCCTGCGCGGGGACGTGTCGAGGCGCGCCGGCCGTCAGTCCTCGATCGCCTCGACGCCCTGCCGGTCGAGCTCGTCGAGGTGCGCGCGCATCGTCGCGAGCTGCTCGGGCGGGTGACCGACCCAGTCGGCGATCTCCCCGACGACGCGCACCGGCTCGCGCGTGCGGTACGACCGCGTGGGGTTCCCCGGGAAGCGCTGGTCGGTGACGTTCGGGTCGTCCTCGAGGTCGCCGGTCGGCTCGACCACGTAGATCCGTCCGCGTCCGTCGCCCGCGGCGAGCTCGGCACCCCACGTCGCGGCGTCGAGCGTCTGCGTGACGTAGACGAACCCGGCGGCGCGGCCTGCGCCGTAGTTCGACCGTCGACCGGCCTCGATCAGCGACCCCACGGCCAGGTCGGCCTTGGTGCCGTGCAGGTAGGCGCCGGACTCGTGGACCTCGAACGGGACCGGTGCGTCGGGCATCACAGCCTCCTCGTCGTCGTCGCTCTCGAGTGCACCTTGGCACGTCCGGCACGGTCGCGCGTTCCTGCCGCGTGCACGCGTCGGCAGGTCGTCGCCGGGCGTCGCCGTCGGGCGTCGTGACGTCGACCACGTCGGCGTGCCGTCCGCGCGAGGCAGGCTTATTGTGGACAACGTGTCCAGTAATTCGTCGTCACCGCGCGCCGGACGCCCCCGCTCCGAGCGGACCCGGCACGCGATCCTCGACGCCGCGACCGACCTCGCGCTCGAGGGCGGCCGGGTCCCGACGATCGACGCGGTCGCGTCGCGCGCCGGCGTCTCCCGGACGACGATCTACAAGTGGTGGCCGTCGTCGGCCGCGGTGCTCGCCGAAGGGCTGCTCGACCGGTTCCACGAGAGCATCGAGTTCGACGACGCGCTCCCCGTCCGTGAGGCGCTGACGCTCCAGGTCGACGCCCTCGTCACGCTGCTGCGCGACACCCCCGCCGGGCAGCTCGTCCGCCAGCTCCTCGCGGCGGCCGCGAGCGACCGCGCGCTGGGCCTCGCGATGCTCGAGCGCTGGCTCGAACCGCGCCGCGCGACCGCGGCGCACCACCTGGAGCGCGGCGTCCAGCAGGGCGGCGTCCGCGCCGACGTCGACACCACGCTCGTCGTCGACGCGCTGTTCGCCCCCGTCTACCACCGGCTCGTCTGGGGCCACGCCCCGCTCGACGACAACCTCGCCCGCCAGGTCTGCGACCTCGTCTGGCCGGCCGTCGCCGCGCCGACCACCGCACCCACCGCCGCGTCCTGACCTCCGCGACGACACCACCACCGAGAGAAGGACCATGACCACCGTCGCCAAGAACATCGTCGACACCCTCGTCGCCACGGGCGTGAAGCGCGTGTACGGCATCCCCGGGGACTCGCTCAACGGCTTCACGGACGCGCTGCGCGGCTCGGGCATCGACTGGGTGCACGTGCGTCACGAGGAGGCCGCCGCGTTCGCCGCCGGTGCCGAGGCCGCCCTCACGGGCGAGCTCGCCGTCGCGGTCGGCAGCGCCGGCCCGGGCAACCTGCACCTCATCAACGGCCTCTACGACGCGCAGCGCTCGCGCGTCCCCGTCCTGGCGATCGCCGCGCACATCCCCACCGAGGAGATCGGCAGCGGCTACTTCCAGGAGACGCACCCGCAGGAGCTGTTCCGCGAGGCGTCGGTCTTTTCCGAGTACGTCTCGTCGCCCACCCAGATGCCGCGCATCCTGCGCACCGCGATCCAGACGGCGCTCGAGAAGCGCGGCGTCGCCGTCGTCGTCATCCCCGGCGACATCGCCCTGTCCGAGGCGCTCGACACCACCGCGACCCCGGTCCGCGCGACGCGTCCGCGCGTGCTGCCGTCGTCGTCCGAGCTCGACGAGGCGGCCGCGCTCCTGAGCGACGCCAAGCGCGTGACGATCCTCGCGGGAGCCGGCGCCGAGCACGCCCACGACCAGGTCGTCGCACTGGCGGGCACGCTCGCCGCGCCCGTCGTGCACACCCTGCGGTCCAAGCAGTTCGTCGAGCACGACAACCCGTACGACGTCGGCATGACCGGCCTGCTGGGCTTCGCCTCCGGGTACAAGGCGATGGAGGCCGCCGACACGCTGATCATGCTCGGCACCGACTTCCCCTACCGGGCGTTCATCCCCGAGAAGGCGAAGGTCGTCCAGATCGACCTGCGCGGCGAGCACCTCGGTCGCCGCACACCGCTCGCCCTCGGCCTCGTCGGCGACGTCGCCGAGACCGTCGACGCGCTCCTCCCCCTGCTCCCGCAGCAGACCGACCGCGAGCACCTCGACGAGGCCCTCGCCCACTACGCCAAGACGCGCACCAAGCTCGACGACCTCGCCACCCCGCGCAAGGGCACGCAGCCGCTGCACCCGCAGTACGTCGCCCGCGTGATCGACGAGCTCGCCGCCGACGACGCCGTCTTCATCCCCGACGTCGGCTCCCCCGTCATCTGGGCCGCCCGCTACCTGCGCATGAACGGCCGGCGCTCGCTCATCGGGTCCTTCATCCACGGATCGATGGCCAACGCGCTCCCCCAGGCCGTCGGTGCCGCCGCCGCGACCGGCCGTCAGGTCGTCGCGCTCTCCGGTGACGGCGGCGTCGCGATGCTCCTCGGCGAGCTCCTGACCCTCACGCAGAACCGCCTGCCCGTGAAGGTCGTCGTCTTCAACAACGCGTCCCTCAACTTCGTCGAGCTCGAGATGAAGGCCGCCGGCTTCGTCACCAACGCCACCGACCTCGAGAACCCGAGCTTCGCCGCGATCGCCGAGGCCGCCGGGCTCAAGGCGTTCCGCGTCGACGCGTCCGCCGACCTGCACGGGGCGCTGAAGGAGGCGTTCGCCTACGACGGGCCCGCGCTGATCGACGTCGTCACCGAGCGGCAGGAGCTCACCATCCCGCCGTCGGTCAAGCTCGACCAGGCCAAGGGCTTCGCGCTCTACGCCCTGCGCACGCTCCTGTCCGGCCGCGGCGACGAGCTCCTCGACCTCACCCGCGCCAACCTCCGCCAGGTCTTCTGACACTGCGTGACGAACGACGGGCCCACGGACGCGGTGGGCCCGTCGTCGTGTCCGAGCGGCTCCACGCCGTGAGCCGCCGTCGACTCCCGTTCCGGCCGAGGAGCGGCACCTGAGGCCGGCACACGCGTTCGAGTCCGCGGCCTACACCTCGAGGCCGAGCGCGAGCCGGAGCGCGTAGACGCCGTCCTGCGCACCGTCGACCGAGAGCAACGAGCGGCGACTCTTCGCGATGGCTCCCAGCATCCCGTGCAGATGATCGCGGTCCCTCCTCGTCGCCGCGTCGACGCGGTCAGCGGGTTCGATCAGCGTCGTCAGCACGAGGAAGTCGTCGAGGTGTCGCGCCCGAGCGGTGTCCAACGTGACCGTGTGCGCCGCAGCCTTCGCCACCAGGGCACCCAGCAGGCTCGGTCGTCGCACCGTCCCGTGACGCTCCCCGACGGTGACCCGCAGGTTCTCGGACCGGTCCAGCGCCTGCTGCGCACCGGGCGTCTCCAGCGTCGTCCCGCCACGTGCGCCCCTGCGCTGAGCGGCCCGCTCGCCGACATGCCGCGGGATGAGCACGTCGATCTGCGCGTCGCCCTTGACCCACCGGTGCTGATGCCCGGTCGGCGACGTACCGGCGGGGACGAATCCGAGACGGTCGAGAACGGTCGTGAACGTCATGAGGATGCCCGGGTCGCTCGGCTCTCCTCGGACGTCCAGCACGGCGTCCAGGTCGTCGGTCGGCCGCATCGGTGACCGCCCTCGCTCGGCGCACCACAGGTGCACCATCTGGCCGCCGACGAGCGTCCAGCCCGAGGGGTGCGAGTCGTACACGTCGAACAGCGCGTGCCATCCAGCCCGCTGCGACTCTCGCATGACGGGCATCACGACGCTCACGCTCCGCCCGTGGCGAGGGTCTCCTGGATGAGGGCGCCTGCGCGCGCCAGCGCCCTGGGCTCGTCATGCTCGGCCAGGTCCGCCGCCAGGACGAGGCGAGGCACCGGCCGGGGAGGCAGCTCGTCGACGACGTGCAGTACGACGTTCGCCGCGACGCCTCCCGGCCGCAGCAGAAACTCGCGCCGCACGGCGTCCAGGTCGACGGCCCGGACGTATCCCTCCACGAGGTTGCCCGCGGCGATGCCGGCACGCACGTCCGACAACCCCGACGGTACGACCCGCTCGTCGTCGAGCATCCCGTGCGGCGCACGGGCCTCGAACACCTGACGGCGCGCGCGCGAGCTGACCCACGACGCCAGCAGCTGCTCGGGTTCCGCGTCGTGCACGAGTCGGTTGCGCCGTTGACGCCACCGATATGCCTCGTCCGGCGCGTAGTCGTCCGGGGCGACGTCCGCGAGGATTGCCCAGGCGACGTCCGGGACCATCGGCCGGACGCGGCGTGGACGCGACGGGAGCGACGCGGCCTCGACGAGCCACTGCCGCCCGACTTGCCGGGCATGCAGACGGCCGGCCTCGATCAGCTGGCGCACGCGTCGCGGCGACACCTCGAGGAGCTCCGCAGCCTCGGCCACCGACACTTCCATAGGCACAACCCTACCGCTCAAGGAAGCCATGTGCCTATGCCTCGGCGCTGCAACAGCCCGTCATCGGCAGCCGAGGCGGCGGTACGTCGCTGATCAGATGCCGGGAGGACGCACGGGGAAGCGAACGGATGTCCACGAACGACGAAGGGACCCATCCGTGCGGATGAGTCCCTTCGAGCTGTGGAGGTGGCGGGAATCGAACCCGCGTCCGATGACGTGGAACCAGGGATTCTCCGGGTGCAGTCCGTGATGGATTTTCTCGGCCTCCACCACTCCCACGGACGAGAAGGTGGACAGGCCCAGTCAGCTAGAAGTCCCGATCCTCACACTGACGATGAGGACCAGCAGTGGCTCTCTAGATGACGCCGGGAACTAAGTCGAGAGCGTACTTAGGCCGACGGACTTCGAGGCTCGCTCAGGCGGCGAGGGCGAAGTCGGTGCGCTTGTTATCGGCACCTATGATTTGCACGGAGCGTTGACGAGATAACCGTGCGTCCTCGACCCGCTTCTCCTGGCTCGACGATCACCGTCGAAACCGATCACCCCCATGTTCAGTTTTCAAGCTGCCGGCCCGAGTCTCACCTGCGGAGCGGCACGGACCAGCCTACTGCCCCAACGCCGCCCCCGTCGCACTGATTCCCGGGCGGACGGCTGCAGCGGCACTCGACGGCCGGGGCGACCGGGCTGTGGATGACGCTCCCGCCGAGATGTCCGATTCGACTACCTTCGCCCCCATGTCGAACCGCGCAAGGGGGCACGGCCGAACCCGTACGGCCATCATGGCAGTCGCCGCAGCGTTCGTCGTCGTCACAGCGGCAGCTTGCACGGCCGGGCCACCTCCAGATGATCCTGTGTCGTCTCAACCTCAGACCACGCCGCGCGCACCCGTGATGACCCCGATGCCGACGCCGACTCAGGACACGCCGGGGACCCTCGCCGCTCTGCAAGATGGCGCGAAGCCCGCGCGTCCCGCCGCCTTGGATCTGCCACCGACCGTCGAGGGCTCGGCGGCGGTCGCCGCGTACTTCGTTCAACTCTTTCCCTACGCAGTACAGACGAACGACGTGGCGGAGTTCGCGGCCCTCAGCCATGCCGAGTGTGCGTTCTGCAGCAGCACCCAGGCCGACATCGCGCGACAGATCGGGAGAGGCGAACACACCGTCGGGGGCGGTATCGCTGTTTCCGCACTCAGTTCCACCGAGGTCGTGCCAGAGAAGCACTTCGCCGTGCACCTCACCATCGACGAAGCGCCGTCGCACGAAGAGAACGAGTTCGGGATGGTCGTGAAGGACCACCCTGAGCACGAGACGTTCTCGGTCGAGATGGCGATCCTCTACGAGGGCGGGCGATGGCTGGTGCGGGCCGTTGATACTGAGCCGGTCAGCACGTGAGGCGTGCACGACTACTCGTCTCACTCGTCGCGGTCGCGATCGTCGTCTGCACACCCGCGGTGGCTAGGGCCGCAGAATGGGGTGGCCAGGCCGACGGGGGCGCCTACGCGTTCAATGCATTCGAAGCCCAGGAGGAATATCAGCGCTCAGGAGCCGCTGATCCGGCACGCGCGACGACCAGGTACGCACGAGCGCCGATGTGCAACATGTCGACCGGCGGCGGCACGGAGATGGGCGACGCGGACGACGCCTTCGGTGAGGGCGACAGCGACGGCGACGGACGCATCGCGTGCGGACCCTCGAACACGACGGTTCCCGTCCCCGTCTGCGTCGACGGGCCGCCCGTACTCCCGCTCTGGCGGCAGACGCGGGCTGAGTTCACAGACCCGTGGCCGGCCGAGTGGACGCTCGCGTTGGGGTACTCGTGCCCCGAGGACGCCGTGCCGACGATGAGCGCGGCGGACTTCCGGCGGTTGCCGTTGGCGGCGCCCGTGCTGCGGTTGCAGCCGGACCGAGGGTGGGTGCTGGTCAACAAGGAGACGGTCGTCATGACGGATCCTGCCGAGCAGACGCTGCGGACCGACCTGCTCGGGTACGGGGTCGATGTCGTGGCGACGCCCGCGAGCTACCGGTACGACTTCGGCGACGGGTCCGCGGATCTGGTCACGACCAGCCCGGGGCATGCTTGGCCGGACCACGACACGTACCACTTCTATGAGCGGCTCGGCACGGTGCAGGTCACGCTCACGACGACGTGGAAGGGCCGGTACCGCGTCGACGGGACGACGGTGTGGCGCGACATCAACGGCACCGCGACGACGTCGACGACGAGCGCACCGTTCACCGTCGAGGAGCGACGGTCGCGACTGGTCGACGACCTGTGCACGGACATCCCGAAGCCGGACGACTGCTGACGACCGCTGACGCAGCGGGGCCGCGACTGGTCGTGCCGCTACAGCGGGCACGGACGCGTCTCAGACGAGGTCGGCCAGCAGGTCGGCGGCGCGGGCGGCGCCGTCGGTCTCGACCGGACGGTAGGCGACCTCGCGACTCGCCTCCTTGGCGATCGCCTCGGCCAGGCCGTCGGGGTCGATGGCCTCCTCGTAGGGCAGATGGCGGCCGGCCTCGTAGCGGTCGAGGCGGGAACGGACGTGGAACGTCTGCTCGAAGTGGTGGCGGAGCGGAACGTAGACGAACGGCTTGCGCAGGGCGGTGAGCTCCATGCAGGTCGTGAGGCCGCCCTGCACGACAGCGACGTCGCACGCGGCCGACAGCCGGTAGAGGTCGGGCACGTATCCCAGCACGGTTGCGCCCTCCGGTGCGGGCAGGGACGCCGGGTCGATCCGCGGGCCGGCGACCACGACGAACCGCAGGTCTGGTGCGAGCGCCCGAGCGGTCGGCACGGCGTCGAGGACGCGCCGCAGCATCGGGACACCGACGCCGGAGCCGCCGACGGTCACGACGCACAGCCGCTCGTCGGGTCCGACACCGAGTTCCGCGCGCACCGCTGGCGCCTCCACAGCGGCAGCGGCCGGGTCGAAGCCCGTCACGTAGCCGGCGAACGAGAAGTTCGCCGCGGTCCAGGACCGGATCGACGGCAGGTCCGGGCCGAAGGGCTGGTCGACGACGTCGTCGGGCGAGCCGACGAACACCGACCGGTCGCGCACCCGCGCGAACCGAGCACGTTGCTCGATCATCTCGGCGTTGTAGTCGGCGGTCAGCGCGGCCTCGTGCGCTCCTCCGTCGGGCATCGGCAGCCAGCCGACGAAGTCCGTCATCCACGCGAACGCGAACCGCTTGAGCTCGGGGTTCTCGTGCAGGAAGTAGTCGACGTCCCACGCCTCGTCCCCGACGACCAGGTCGTAGTCGCCGCCCTCGACGACGTCGGAGAACACCATGAAGTTGTGCACGAGGATCTCGTCCATGTGCCGGATCGCCTGGAACGCGTGCAGGTCGTGCTCGCCGGCCTCGTGCTCGACGTGCCCGGACTCGTTGCGCAGCCACGCGGACGCCGGGTGGACGCGCTCGCCGTGCTGGGCGAGGACGCGAGTCACGGGGTGCTGCGCGAGCCAGTCGATCTCCAGGTCGGGTCGACGCTCGCGGAGCGCGGCGGCGATCGCGACGTCACGCTGGGCGTGCCCGAGGCCGATCGGGGACGACAGGTAGAGCACGCGACGTCGACGGTTGCGGGCACGGGTCCAGGTGCGCCGGACGAGGGCGTCCGCGGCTCCGGCTCCGGCGACGCGGGTCGGCGCGGCGCGTCCGTCGTCGGCGGGACCTGTCCGGGACCTGTCGGCGTCGACTGCCGACCCGACGGACGACGCGGACGGGATCACCACGGGTCCTTCGACGCGCGGTGCGCCGGAAGGACCGGCGACGCGTTCGACGAACGAGCGGATGAGGTGGTTCGTCTTCACGGGGTCACGCGCGGGCGGGCCGTGGCCGGCGCCGTCGAGCACGACGAGCGACCCGCGCGTCAGCTCGGCGAGCCGCTCGCCGAACGCGAGAGGACGGATGCGGTCGTCCGACCCGTGGACGACGAGCACGGGGCAGGTCACGTCGCGTGTGAGCGGCACGATCGACTCGCACACGGCGCCGTCGCACCCGAGCCGACCGGCCGTCGTGTCGGCCAGCACCGACGGCGTGATCTCGTGCGCCCACCCGACGCAGTCCTCGATCTGCTTCGTCGAGTGCGGCTCGGGGAACATGCGCCGGAAGAAGAAGTCGACGAAGTCGTCATACCCGCCGCCCAGCCAGTAGTGCTTGTTGTACTTCGCCCAGCCGTGCGTCGTGTCGAGGGGACGGTCCCAGGGCACCTCGTCACGACCAGGGGTCGCGACGTCGAGCCCGCACGACGGGGCGATCGCGACGATGCCGCGCACGCGTGACGGGTGCCGGGCGGCGTGGTGGACGGCCCAGGCAGCACCGCACGACAAGGTCACCAGCACGGGCGCGTCCGTCGACGTCGCGTCGAGGACCGCGAGCAGGTCGGCCGCGTACTCGGTGTCGGTGTAGGCCGCGGCACCGGCGGGTCGCGACGACGCGCCGCTCCCCCGCCCGTCGAACGTGACGACGCGGAAGTGCCGCGCGAGGTAGCCGACCTGCAGTTTCCAGAACCTCGACGGCACGATCGACCACGTCGGCACGAGCACCACGGTGGGGACGGACGCGTCGTGGTGGTCCCCGTAGACGGCCCAGGCGATCCGCACGTCGCCGCGCGTCGCGACGCCCTCGACGTCGGGATCGGCGGCGCGGCTGGGGTGGTGCCCGGGCGTGGCCCGGGGGCCGTGGCTCACAGACGCAGTCTGCGCCGCCACGGCCCCCAGGTCACCCCCTCGCCCCCGACCGACCGCACCGGCGGCCTGGGGCGCACCCGACGGGCGCGAGGCTCGCGAACTGCTCACGGCCGGATCTCGAACACGTTGTTGAACGGCGTCGCAGCAGCGGTCCGGAAGGAGCCACCGAACCCACCGGCGGTCGCGACGTCGCGGATGCGCGCGGGTCCGGCCTGCGTGCCGAGCGCGAGGCCGACGTCCTGCGACAGCGACGCGGGCGTGCACAGGAGCGTCGAGAAGCCGTAGTACGTGCGGCCGACGGGGTTGAGGTTGTCCTCGACGCGGTCGCCGGCCTTGGGCTCGACGACCATCCAGGTGCCGTCGTCGGCGAGCGCCTGGCGGACGTACCGCGCGGCGCCGACGGGGTCGCCCATGTCGTGCAGGCAGTCGAACATCGCGACGAGGTCGAACCCCTGCCCGGTGAACTCGGTGGCCGACGCGACCTCGAACGTCACGCGGTCCGCGACGCCGGCCTCCTCGGCCCGGGCCCGCGCGACCGCGATGGACGCCGCGTGGTAGTCGGACCCGACGAACGTCGAGCTCGGGAACGCCTGCGCCATGAGGATCGTCGACGCACCGTGCCCGCAGCCGACGTCGGCCACGCGCGCCCCGGCGGTCAGCTTCTCCACGACGCCGGACAGGGCCGGGAGCCACTCGTTCAGCAGGTGCCCGTTGTACATCGTGCGGAAGAACCGCTCGCACCCGTGGTGCACGTCGGCGTTGTGCGCGTGCCACCCGAGCCCGTCGCCGTCGGTCGCGGCGGTGAGGATCTCCGGCGCGTCGCGCACGGTGCCGGCGGCGAGCTGGAAGAACCCCGGCAGGTACGCGGGGCTGGTCGGGTCGGCGAGCGCGGCCGCGTGCTCGGCGGGCAGGGTGTAGCGGCGCGTCGACGGGTCGTACTCGACGTAGCCGCCGGCGGCCTGCGCCGACAGCCACTCGCGCGCGTACGGCTCGGCGGTCGCGGTGCGCTCCGCGAGCGACGCGGGGGTGATCGGCTCGCCGTCGGCCATCGTGCGGTAGTAGCCGAGCTTGTCGCCCATGACGACGAGCGCGGTGTTGAGCGTGGCGCCGACCTCGTCGACGGCACGGAAGACGAAGGACATGAGCTTGTCGGGGTCGATGGTGCGCTGCGGCGCGTCGGCCTGGAGGGTCACGGTGGTGCTCCTTGTTCGAGAGACGTCGTGGACGGGAATGTCCGGGTTCGAGACTTGCGGGGCGCACGACCGCGTCGCATCAGGGGGTCCCCCTGGGGTCTCCCTAGAGTGGGACGGTGCTGGTCGGCCGCGAGCACGAGCGCCAGGTGATCCGCTCCCTGGCGGCCGGCGCGCGCGTCGGGCGGGGCGGCACGCTCGTCGTGGTCGGCGAGGCGGGCATCGGCAAGTCGGCGCTGCTGCACGACGCCGCCGACGACGCGGCCGCGCACGGCATGACCACGCTGCGCGCGCAGGGCGTCGTCGGCGAGCGCGACGTCCCGTTCGGCGGCCTGCTGCAGCTGCTGCGCCCGGTGCTCGACCACCTCGACGGGTTGCCCGCACCGCAGGCGGACGCGCTCGGGGCGGCGCTCGCGCTGCGGCCCGGGTCGGCGAGCGAGCGGTTCGCCGTCGGCGCGGGGGTCCTCGGTCTGCTGAGCCGGGCCGCGGAGGACGCGCCACTCGCGCTCGTGGTCGACGACGCGCACCTCCTCGACGCACCGACCGCGCACGCGCTCACGTTCGCGGCGCGCCGCCTCACCGCGGACCCCGTCGTCGTCCTGCTCGCGATCCGGGCGGGGCAGCCGTCGACCGTCATGGAGGCCGGCCTGCCGACGATGACCCTCACGGGGCTCCCGGACGACGACGCGGACGCGCTGCTGCGCAGCGTCGGTCGCCGGCTGCCGCTGCCGGAGCGCGAGCGTCTGCTCGTCGCGACGGGCGGCAACCCGCTCGCGTTGCTCGAGCTCCCCGACGACAGCACGCTCGGCGCACTGCCGGACGGGGCTCCCATCCCGGTCCCGGCGTCCCTCGCGCGTGCGTTCGCGGCCCGTGCCGACGCGCTGTCCCCGGCAGCCCGGACCGCGCTCCTCGTCGCGTCGGCGGCCGCGGGCGAGCCCGTGGCGACGGCGGCCGCGTGCCTGCATCTCGGCGTCGACGTCGCCGACCTCGACGGCGCGGCGACGGCCGGGCTGGTCACGGTCGACGCGGGACGCGTCGCGTTCCGCCACGACCTCGTGCGGTCGGCGGTTTGGACGGAGGCGTCGCCCGCCGAGCGTCGCGAGGTGCACCGCGCGCTCGCCGCGGTCGTCCCGCCCGGTGACCTGGACCGACGGGCCTGGCACCTCGACGAGGCCACCACGACGCCCGACGAGGCCGTCGCCGCGGTCCTGGACGCGGCCGCGACGGCCGCCCGCGACCGTGGTGCGCACGCCGTCGCCGCCGCCGGCTTCGAACGTGCGGCCACGCTGACCCCCGACGCCGCCGATCGCGCGCGACGTCTCGTCATGGCCGCCGAGTCGGCCTGGCGGGCGGGCCAGGCGGAGTTCGCGCTCGACCTGCTCGCGGCGTCGTCGGCCCTCCCCCGCACGCCCGACCTCGTGCTCCGTGCCGCGGCGCTCGAGGGGGCCGTCACCGCACGGACCGGATCCGTCGAGCGCGCGCGCGACGTGCTCGTCGCGGCCGGGGCGACCGCGCAGGACCCCGACGTCGCCGTGCCGCTGCTCGCCGAGGGCGTCCTCGCGGCGCAGTTCGCGGGCGACATGGCGACCGCCGCCGACGCGGGCCGACGCATCGAGGGCCTGCTGCCGGACCTGCGCACGGACCGCGCGCGGTGGCTCGGGTCGATGGCCGTCGGCGTCGCGGACATCCTCACCGGGACGGGCGGCCCCGACCGTCTGCACGACGCGACCGCGCACGTCGCGGACGACCCCGCGCTGCTCGAGGACCCCGCGCTCGCGCCGTGGCTCGTCATCGGGCCGCTCTACCTGCGCGAGGAGGGCACGGCGCGCGCCGTCATCCCGACCGTCGTCGCGCACCTGCGCCGCCGCGCCGACCTGGGCGTGCTGCCGATGCTGCTGTTCTACGTCGCGCGCGACCAGGCCACGACGGACCGCTGGAACGACGCCGCCGCCACGTACACCGAGGGGGTGGGGCTCGCGCGCGAGGCCGGGCAGGCGTCGGACCTGGCCGCCGGGCTCGCGGGCCTGGCGTGGCTCGAGGCGCGGCAGGGCGCGGTCGACGCGTGCCGCGCGCACGCCGCCGAGGCGCTCGACCTCGCGACCTCGCTGCACCTCGGCTTCTTCCGTGCGTGGGCGATGGCCGCGTTGGGCGACCTCGCGCTCGGCACCGGCGACGCGCAGGAGGCCCTCGACACGTACCTGCGGCTTGTCGCGCTGCTGGTCGAGCTGGGCTTCGGGGACGTCGACGTGTCACCCGCCGCGGACATGGTCGACGCGCTCGTCCGTCTGGACCGCGTCGCCGACGCCGTGCCGGTCGCGGACGACCTCGCGCGCCGCGCGCAGGAGAAGGGGCAGCCGTGGTCCGTCGCGCGGGCGGCACGCGCCCGCGGGCTGGTCGCGGCCGACGCCGAGGTCGACACGTGGTTCGGGGCCGCACTGGCCGCGCACGCGCGGACCCCCGACGTCTTCGAGACGGCGCGCACGCAGCTCGCGTACGGGTCACGCCTGCGTCGGGCACGTCGGCGGACCGACGCGCGCACGCACCTGCGTGAGGCGCTCACGACGTTCGACGCGCTCGGCGCCGCACCGTGGGCCGATCAGGCGGTCGCCGAGCTGCGCGCCACCGGGGCGACCGCGCACCGTCGCGACGTCACGGGCCTCGACCACCTGACGCCGCAGGAGCTGCAGGTCGCCCGCACGCTCGCCGCGGGCCGCACGACGCGCGAGGCGGCGGCCGCGCTGTTCCTCAGCCCGAAGACGATCGAGTACCACCTGCGCAACGTCTACACGAAGCTCGGTGTGCGGACCCGTGCGGACCTGGCGACGGCGCTCGCCGACCGGGCGTGACGGCGCCCCACTCAGAGCTCGCGACGGACGACCACGCGCGGACGGCCCCCTGACCGCCCCGAGGTGGGCGCGACGACGACGAAGCCGCCCGCCTCGAACAGCTCGACGCTGCCCACGTACCCGGAGATCAGGTCGACGCGGCTGCCCCCGGCCTCGATCGGGTAGCCCTCGACGACCTCTGCGCCGTGCGCCCGCGCGTGGTCCACCGCACCGGCGAGCAGGACGTGCATCAGGCCGCGCTTGCGGAACGGCGGCCGGACGACGAAGCAGACGACGCTCCACGGGTCGCGGTCGTCGACGAACGGGATCGTCCGCGAGCGCATGAGCCGCCTGTACGTCGAGCGCGGAGCCACCGAGCACCAGCCCGCGGGCTCGTCGTCGACGTACGCGAGGACGCCCGGCCCGGGATCCGTCGCGCACTGCTGCCGCATGTAGTCCGCACGCTGGTCGTTCGGCACCGACGAGTCGCGGTACGCGGTGCACCAGCAACCGCCGGCGGTCGGGCTCTTCGTGCCGACGACCAGACGGAAGTCGTCGAAGCGCCCGTGCGCGGGGCGGACGTCGGTCGTCATCGCCCCAGGGTAGGGACGACGTCCGACGCGCGCGCCGACGGGCGGTGCCGTCCCCTCCCGCGGCACCGCCCGTCCTCTGCGCCGGCCGACCGGCATCGGCCGTCCCCGGTCAGCCGACCGGGCCCTGCGCCAGCGTGACCGCGGCCTCGGTCGAGGTGCCCGTCGCGACGGACGTCCACGTGAGCGTGACCGTGTCGCCCGGCGCGTGGCCCGCGAGCGCCGCGGCGAGCGCGTCGGCGCTGGTCACCGCGGTCCCGTCGACCGCCGTGATGACGTCGCCCGCAGCGAGTCCGGCCGTGGCCGCGGGGGTCCCGTCGAGGACGCCCGCGACGCGTGCGCCCGTGCCGTCGTCGGCGCCGAGCCCGATGCCGAGGAACGCCGGGTGGCCGAGGACGACGCCGTCGCCCGCGTGCCCGGCCTCGATCTGCTGCACGACCGCGACCGCGTCGACGATGTCGACCGCGTACGCGACCGTCGCCGTGCCGCCGACCGAGGCGGCCGTCGTCATGCCCACGACCTCGCCCTCGTCGTCCAGGACCGGGCCGCCCGAGTCGCCGCCGACGACGGCCGCGGAGAACTCCAGCAGCCCGCTCAGCGTCTCGGAGCCGCCCGACGAGGACGTCGACGCGGTCATGGTCTCGTCAGTGCCGGTGACCTCGCCCGACGCCGCCACGAGGTCGCCCGTGCCCTCGGCGTTGCCGACGGCCGTGACCGTGTCGCCGACCTGCACGCCGCCGTCGTCGTCGAGCGTGACCGTCGCCAGCCCCGAGGCGTCCGCGAGCTGCAGCAGCGCGACGTCGGCGGACGCGTCGTATCCGACGACCGTCGCCTCGTACGTCTGCCCCGTCGACTCGACGGTGACGCTGATCGAGGTCGCACCCTCGACGACGTGGTGGTTCGTCAGGACGAGCCCGTCCGTCGTCAGCACCATGCCGGTGCCGGCCGACTCGCCGCCCTGGTAGCCCAGCGTGCTGGTGATCGTCACGACGCCGACCTGCTGCGCGTCGCTCGCGGGGGTCGCGGTCTGCGCGCTCGTCGTGCCCGTGCCGCTGCCGTCGTCGCTCGCACCCGGACCCGTGCGACCCCCCGGCGCTTGGCCGTCCAGCAGGTCGGGCATCGTCGGTCGCGCACCGTCGGACCACGGCCGCGACGGCCACTCGGCGTCCGACACCTGGGTGCGGTCGTGCCCGTCCAGCACGCTCGTGATCCCCCACGCCGCGCCCCCACCGACCACCAGACCGAGCGCGAGCGCGCCCGCGACCACACCGGCGGCGGCGCCGCGGCGCACGCTCAGCGGCGGCTTGGGCGTCCGGGGCCCGCCGGGCGCAGCGGCGGTCGGTGCGCGGAACGGCCCGAAGCTGGCCCCCGGCGGGTACGGAC
>NZ_BHYL01000214.1 GCF_003851725.1 Cellulomonas algicola
CCTGGACCCGCGGGGTGCGCGCGCGGACGGTCGCGCGGTCCGCCGCGACCTCACGCGCCCAGCCGGACGCCACGAGCGCCTGCGCCTCGACCGTGCGCGCGTGCCCGCCGACGAGCAGCGCGCAGCCCGCGAGGTCGGACCGCAGCGCGAGCACCTCGCGCACGTGCGGGTACGGGGCGCGAGGCTCGGCGTGCAGCGGGTCCCCGTCGTCCCAGCAGACGACGAGGCCGAGGTCGCGCACGGGTGCGAAGGCCGACGCGCGCGTCCCCACGACCACGTCGGCGGCGCCGCGCAGCGCCGCGAGGAACGCCCGGTACCGCGGCGCGGGCCCGTCGTCGGCCGTCAGCCGCACGACTCCCCCGGTCGTCTCCGGGGACCACGCGGGCACGCCCGCCGTCTCCAGCGCGGCCAGCACGCGCACGACGTCACGCGCGTCCGGCACCACGACGAGCGCGCCGCGACCGCCCAGCACGCACGCGGCGACGGCCTGCGCGACCGCGTCCTCCCACCGGTCCCCGAGCGCCCCGGGCAGCGCGGTCCAGACCGCGCGCGGCGCACCGCCCGCCTGCACGTGCTGCACGAACGCGGGCCCGCCGCGGTAGGCCGACCACGCCGACGCGTCGGCGCCGGCCACGGGCGGACGCGGGGTGCCGTCGGGGACGGCGAACGTCTCGGCCTCGACGCGCGCGTGCCGGGTCGGCACCGCGAGCCGCAGCACGTCGGACAGCGTGCCCGCCCACCGGTCGGCGACCGCCCGGGCCAGCGCGAGCACGTCGGGCGTGAGCACGGGCTCGCCGGACACGACGCGACGCAGCGGCACGAGCCGCCCCGCGTGCTCCGCCGTCTCGGCGCGGTCGAGCAGGTAGCCGTCGACGTCCTGACCGCCGAAGCGGACCTTGACCCGGACGCCCGGGACCGCCTGCGCGTCGAACCGCGCCGGGACGACGTACTCGAACGTCCGGTCGAGGTGCGGGGGCGACAGGTCGACCGCGACCCGTGCGACGGGCATCCGCTCCGCGGGCTCGAGGTCGGCGGCGCCCAGACGCGGTCGCGCGCGACGGCGCGGACCGGGCACCCCGTCGAGGACGAGCTGCTCGCCCGCCGTCACGTCCACGGACCCGTCACGCGGGCGGGCCGCACCGGTCGCCGGCATGCGCGGCGGCTCAGCCGACGGCGGCCAGCAGGTCGGCCGCGCGGTCGGTGCGCTCCCACGTGAAGTCGGGCAGCTCACGCCCGAAGTGGCCGTACGCCGCCGTGCGCCGGTAGATGGGCCGCAGCAGGTCGAGGTCGCGGATGATCGCGGCCGGGCGCAGGTCGAACACCTCGCGGATCGCGGCCGTCAGGCGCTCGACGGGCACGACGCCCGTGCCGAACGTCTCGACGTACAGCCCGACGGGGTGCGACTTGCCGATGGCGTACGCGACCTGGACCTCGCAGCGCTTCGCGAGGCCCGCGGCGACCACGTTCTTGGCGACCCAGCGCATCGCGTACGCGGCCGACCGGTCGACCTTCGACGGGTCCTTGCCGGAGAACGCGCCACCACCGTGCCGGGCGAAGCCGCCGTAGGTGTCGACGATGATCTTGCGGCCCGTCAGACCCGCGTCACCCTTGGGGCCGCCGACGACGAACGTGCCCGTCGGGTTCACGAGGAGCCGGTGGTCGCTCGCGTCGAGCTCGAGCTGCGCGAGGACCGGCGCGACGACGTGCTCCGCGATCGCGGGCCGCAGGTAGCTGTCGAGCTGGACGTCGGGGTCGTGCTGCGTGGACAGGACCACGGTGTCGAGCGAGACCGCGCGGTCACCCTCGTACCCGATGGTCACCTGGGTCTTGCCGTCGGGGCGCAGACCCGGCACGAGGTCCTGGCGGCGGACCTCGGCGAGCCGCTCCGCGAGGCGGTGCGCCGCCCAGATCGGCAGCGGCAGCAGCGACGGGGTGTCGTCGCACGCGTACCCGAACATCAGGCCCTGGTCGCCCGCGCCCTGCAGGTCCAGGGGGTCGATGTCCGCGGAGTCCTGCCGGACCTCGATCGACTTGTCGACGCCCTGCGCGATGTCGGGCGACTGCTGCCCGATCGAGACGGACACGCCGCACGAGTCACCGTCGAAGCCGATGTGCGACGACGTGTAGCCGATGCCCTTGACGACCTCGCGGACGACCTGCGGGATCTCCACGTACGCGCTCGTGGTCACCTCACCGGCGACGTGCACGAGGCCCGTCGTCACCATCGTCTCGACCGCCACACGGGCCGCCGGGTCCTGGTCGAGGATCGCGTCGAGGATCGCGTCGGAGATCTGGTCGCACACCTTGTCGGGGTGGCCTTCCGTCACCGACTCGGACGTGAACAGGCGCGCGGAAGCCTCAGTCATGGCGCACAGCCTAACGGGACGGAAACAGCCCTCTCACCGGCCGTTCACCAGCGGGCGAGCACCGCGTCCCACACGGCGTGCGCGACGTCGTCCTTGCTGCCCGCGGCGGCGGAGACCACCTCGCCCCGGGCGTCGAGCACGACCACGTCGTTGACGTCCGTCCCGAACCCGCGGCCGTCCCCGACCGCGTTCACGACGAGCAGGTCGGCCTTCTTGCGCAGCGCCTTGGCGCGGCCGTGCTCGAGGACCGAGCCGTCGTCGTCGCCCGTCTCGGCGGCGAACCCGACGACGACCTGGCCGTCGCGCAGCCGGTCGGCGGCGAGCTCGGCGAGCACGTCGGGGTTCTCGACGAGGTGCAGCGCGGGCGTCGAGCCGTCGCCGCGCTTCTTGATCTTGGCGTCCGCGAGGGTGGCCGGCCGGTAGTCGGCGACGGCCGCGGCCATGACGACCGCGTCGGCGTCCTTCGCGGCCGCGCGCACGGCGTCGCGCAGCTGCGCCGCGGTCTCGACGGGCACGGACGCGACCCCCGGCGGGACGGGGACGGAGAGGTTCGCGGCGACCAGCGTGACGTGCGCGCCACGCGCCGCTGCGGCGCGCGCGAGCGCGACACCCTGGCGACCGGAGCTGCGGTTGCCGAGGAAGCGGACCGGGTCGAGGGGTTCGCGCGTGCCGCCCGCGGACACCACCACGCGGCGGCCGAGGAGGTCGCGCGGGCCGACGAGCGCGAGCGCTGCCGCCGCGATCTCCTCGGGCTCGGGCAGCCGCCCGGGGCCCGTGTCGGCACCGGTCAGCCGGCCGCTCGCGGGGTCGAGCACGTGCACGCCGCGACGGCGCAGGGTGTCGACGTTGGCGACGGTCGCCGGGTGCTCCCACATCTCGGTGTGCATCGCCGGCGCCATGAGCACCGGGCAGCGCGCGACGAGGAGCGTCGCGGTGAGCAGGTCGTCGGCGCGGCCGGCCGCCGCCCGCGCGAGCAGGTCCGCGGTCGCCGGGGCGACGACGACGAGGTCGGCCGTCTTGCCGACGGCGACGTGCGCGACCTGGTCGACGTCCTCGAAGACGTCGGTCGTCACGGGCTGCCCGGACAGGGCCTCCCACGTCGCGCGCCCGACGAACTCCAGCGCGGCGACCGTCGGCACGACGCGCACGTCGTGCCCTGCCTCACGGAAGAGGCGCAGCAGCAGCACCGCCTTGTACGCGGCGATGCCGCCCGCGACGCCCAGGACGATCCGCATGGGGCGGTGCCTCAGCCCTCCGTGGCCTCGGAGGTCAGCAGGCCGGCGTCGATCTCGCGCATCGCGATCGACAGGGGCTTCTCCTGCGGGCGCGTGTCGACGAGCGGGCCGACGTACTCGAGCAGGCCCTCGTTGAGCTGCGAGTAGTACGCGTTGATCTGGCGGGCGCGCTGCGCCGAGTACAGCACCAGGGCGTACTTCGAGTCGGCGCGCTCGAGGAGCTGGTCGATCGGCGGGTCGGTGATGCCCGTGGGGGCGGCGACGGTTCCGGACACGATGGTCTCCCGTGAGGTCGGTGGGGGGTGCCGCGCGGTGGCCGCGGGGCGGAGCCTGCCCACGATCCTACCTGGTCGCGATCCCCATCACCCGGACCAGCTCGTCCGTGGCCCGGTGCACGTCGTCGTTGACGATCACGGTGTCGAACTCCGACTCGGCCGCGAGCTCCACGCGGGCGGTCGCGAGGCGCCGCTCGCGCTCCTCCGCGTCCTCGGTCCCCCGCCCGACGAGCCGGCGCTCGAGCTCGGCGAACGACGGCGGGGCGAGGAACACGAAGTGGGCGTCCGGCATGGACGCCCGCACCTGGCGGGCGCCCTGCAGGTCGATCTCGAGGAGCGCCGGCTCACCGGCGGCGAGCCGACGCTCGACGGGCTCCCGAGGCGTGCCGTACCGGTTGCGTCCGTGGACGACCGCCCACTCCAGCAGGTCGCCGTTCTCGACCATACGGTCGAACTCGTCGACGCTGACGAAGTGGTAGTGCACCCCCTCGACCTCGCCCGGTCGCGGTGGCCGCGTCGTCGCGGACACCGACAGCCAGACCTCGGGGTAGCGCGTGCGGACGTCGGCGGACACCGTTCCCTTGCCGACGGCGGTGGGTCCGGCGAGAACGGTCAGCCGGGCGGGCGTCGTCGTCATGGGTGGTGCGGTACTCCTCGTGCGCAGCGGTGACGGGCGACCGTCACCCGAAGCGGTCGACGAGCGCCTTCACCTGGTGGGGTCCGAGGCCGCGGACGCGCCGCGTCTCCGAGATGCCGATCTCGGAGATGATCGCACGAGCCTTGACCTTGCCCACACCGGGCAGGGACTCGAGGAGCGCGAGCACCTTGAGCTTGCCGATCGTCTCGTCCTTCTGGCCCTGCTCGATCACCTCGGACAGGGTGCCCTGGGAGTACTTGAGGCGGTTCTTGACCTCGGCACGGGCCTGCCGGGCGGCGGCGGCCTTCTGGAGCGCTGCGGCTCGTTGTTCGGGAGTCAGCGGAGGAAGAGCCACGCGCGTCACCTTCTCGTCAGTGGGCCAGCGATCTCGACGGATGCGCAGGATCGTGACAACGAAACTAGCGAGGCCCACCGAGGTCGGCAACGCGGACGCGCCGGAGCGACCTGCGAGGACGCCCCTTCGGGCAACCATCCCACGAGTGCCCGGGGCGCCTGCGCGCGCAGGCAGCCGCACCGGCACCCGGGGTCCTCGGGATGCCGGTGCGGCGGCGGCGTGGCTCAGGCGAGCGCGGCGGCCGCCTCGTCCGCGGCGCGGCGGGCGGCAGGTCCTCGCGTCGTCCTCG
>NZ_BHYL01000215.1 GCF_003851725.1 Cellulomonas algicola
CGCGGCCGTCGTCCTTCCCCGAAAGGTCCCCCACGTGACCCCCATCATCGAGTTCCGCGACGTCACCAAGGTGTTCGACGGCCCGAACGGGCCGATCCGCGCCGTCGACGGCGTCGACCTCGCCGTCGAGCAGGGTGAGATCTTCGGCGTCATCGGCTACTCCGGCGCCGGCAAGAGCACCCTCGTGCGGCTCATCAACGGCCTCGAGCGCGTCACGTCGGGGCAGCTGGTCGTGGACGGCGACGACGTCGCCGCGCTGTCCGAGCGCGCGCTCGAGCGCAAGCGCCGCGACATCGGCATGATCTTCCAGCAGTTCAACCTGTTCTCGTCGCGCACCGTCGCCGGGAACGTGGCGTTCCCGCTCAAGGTCGCGGGCTGGCCCAAGGCCGACCGCGACCGGCGCATCGCCGAGCTGCTCGACTTCGTCGGCCTGCTCGACCGTGCGCACTCCTACCCGGACCAGCTGTCCGGCGGGCAGAAGCAGCGCGTCGGCATCGCGCGGGCGCTCGCGGCGCAGCCGAAGATCCTGCTCGCCGACGAGTCGACCAGCGCGCTCGACCCGCAGACCACGCAGGACGTCCTGCACCTGCTGCAGAAGGTCAACCGCGAGCTCGGCGTGACGATCGTCGTCATCACGCACGAGCTCGAGGTCGTGCGGTCGATCGCCGACCGCGTCGCCGTCCTGGAGAACGGGCGCGTCGCCGAGCAGGGGAGCGTGTTCGACGTGTTCACGCGCCCGCAGGCGGACGTCACGCAGCGGTTCGTGTCGACCGTCGTGCACGACCGGCCGCGCGGCACCGTCCTCGAGCGGCTCCAGCGCACCCACACCGGGCGGATCGTCACCGTCACCATGACCGACAGCTCGCGGCTCGGGTCGGTGCTCGCGTCGGCGGGTGCCTCGGGCGTCGCGTTCGAGATCGTCTACGGCGGCATCGGCACGCTGCAGGACCAGTCGTTCGGGTCGCTCACGCTCGCGCTCGACGGTCCCGACGCGGCCGTCGACGTGCTCGTCGCGCAGCTCGGTGCCGTCGCGCCTGTCGAGGAGGCCGTCCGATGAGCGCGTTCACGTCGGCCCTCACGGCTGGGCCGCCGGCGGTCGCGTCGCCGTCCGCCGCGACGGTCCTCCGCGCTGCCGGGGACTTCGACCCCGCGTTCCACGGCCCCAAGCTGCTGCAGGCCGCCGGCGAGACGCTCTACATGGTGTCCGCGACGCTGCTCATCGGCGGGGTCCTCGGGCTCGTCCTCGGCATCGCGCTCTACACGACGCGGCGCGGCGGGCTGCTGTCGAACCGTCCCGTGTTCGGGGTGCTCAACCTCGTCGTCAACGTGTTCCGGCCGATCCCGTTCCTCATCCTGCTGATGATCATCGCGCCCGTGACCGTCGGGCTGATCGGCACCCGGCTGGGCAGCACCGCGATGATCGTGCCGTTGTCGTTCGCCGCGACGTTCGGGGTGTCCCGGATCGTCGAGCAGAACCTCGTCGCGATCGACCCCGGCGTCATCGAGGCGGCCCGCGCGACCGGCGCGTCGCGGTGGCGGATCGTCCTCACGCTGCTGGTCCCCGAGGCGCTCGGCCCGCTGATCCTCGGGTTCACGTTCGTGTTCGTCGCGCTCGTCGACATGTCCGCGCTGGCCGGGACGCTCGACGGCGGCGGGCTCGGCGCGTTCGCGCTCGACTACGGCTACAAGCGGTGGAACTTCGCGGTCGTGTGGATCACGGTGATCGTCATCATCGTGCTCGTCCAGCTGGCCCAGTCGCTCGGCAACCGCCTGTCCCGCCGCATCCTGCGCCGCTGACGCGGGACGCAGCCGGTGCCCGCCCGTTGGCCGCGCCCCGGCCGAGCACAACATCAGGGTCGTTCCGGGTGGTCGGAACGACCCTGATGTCGTCGTCGTCGTCGAGCGGGCGGCGTGCGACGGCTGAGGCCGGGGTCGGCGTGTGCCGAGACCCCGGCCTCCGTGCCGCGCGACCGGGCCGGTCAGGCGGCGGCGCCCGCGCGTGCTCGACGCCCGCCCGGGACGGCGTCGGTGTCCTGCGAGACGGCGATCGACCGGCGTGCGAGGTCGTCGCGCTCGACCGCGTCGGCGAGCACGCGCCCGACCTGCCCGCGCGACACCTTCATGCCCTTGACGTCGCCGTTCGTCGTCGTGAAGGCGGGGTGGGGGATGTCGTCGTCGGACAGGTAGACGGGCTGCACCTCGACCCAGTCGAGCTCGGTCGCGCGCAGCTCGGCGGACGTCCGCTCCTCGTCGGCGATCTGCGGTGCGATGAGCAGCGCGAAGAACAGCTTCGCGGAGAACGGCAGCCGGTCGCGCGTGGTGCCGACGCCGTACGACGACTGCACGACGATCCGGCGGACCCCGTGCCGGCGCATCGACGCGACGACGTTGCGGGTGCCGCGCGAGCGGACGTCGATGGGGGTGCCGGCCGGGCCGCGCAGGCGGACCCGGAGCGGGTTCTCGCTGATGCCGAGCGTGACGACGACGGCGTCCTGCCCGGCGACGAGCGCGTCGACCGTGGCGGCGTCGGTCGCGTCGCCGTCGACGCCGCGGACGTGCGGGCCGGTGAGCGCGGCGGCGTGGCGGGACAGGGCGGTGACCTCGTGGCCACGGCGGACGAGCTCGGTGACCGCGGCGCGGCCGGACCCTCCGGTGGCTCCGACGACGAGGACCTTCATGGTGGGCTCCTTGGGTGGGGGAGCGGCGGGTGCTGCTCCGTGGTGCTCCCAGCACACCGCGCCGGACGCTGGACGGTCTATGCTCGTGAGTCGCCGGAACATGACAGATCGTCCAGCGTCGGAGGTGCCGATGAGCGTGCTCGCCCCCGAGGTCCCGTGGGGCTCCGTCGACCCGGTCGGCGAGGCCCTGCACCGGCTGCGCGTCACCGGCTTCTTCTACTGCCACACCGAGGCCACCGGCCCGTGGGCCGTCGACATGCCCGCGTTCGGCGAGTGCGTGAGCTTCCACGTCGTCGCCGAGGGGGAGTGCTGGGTCGAGGTCGACGGCCTCCCGCCCGTGCGGCTGAGGGCGGGAGACCTCGCGCTCGTGCCGCACGGCCGCGGGCACGTCCTGCGCAGCGCGCCGGGGGTGCCGTCGATGGGTCGCGTCGACGAGCTCCCGCAGGACTACGTGAGCGACCACTACTCGGTGCTGCGGTACGACGGGGGCGGGCAGCGCACCGACCTGGTGTGCGGCGTGCTGTCGGTCGACGGCCCGGCGTCCCGGCTGCTCCTCGAGCTGCTGCCGCCCGTCGTGCACGTGCCCGCCGACGACGGTGCCGCGCCGTGGATCGCCGGGACGCTCGGACTCATGGCCGACGAGCTCACGCGCACCCGGCCCGGCGGCGAGGCCGTCACGACGCGGCTCGCCGACATCCTCGTCATCCAGGCGATCCGGGCGTGGGTCGACGCGCAGTCCGCGACGACGGGGTGGCTCGGCGCGCTGCGCGACCCGCACGTGGGCGTCGCCGTCGCGGCCGTGCACCGCGACCCCGCGCGCCCGTGGACCGTCGAGGCCCTCGCGCGCGAGGCGACGATGTCGCGCTCCGCGTTCGCGGCGCGGTTCACCGAGGTCGTCGGCGTCCCGGCCATGCAGTACGTGACGTCGTGGCGCATGCACGTCGCGACCGACCTGCTGGCCGCGGGGGAGCCCGTCGCGCGCGCGGCGACGGCGACGGGCTACGACTCGGAGGCCGCGTTCAGCCGCGCGTACCGCCGTGAGACGGGCCGGGCACCGGGTGCCGTCCGCCGCGCGGCGGTCACCGCGACGTGACCGGCCTCAGGACGACGGTGCCGGTGCGGTCGAGCTGCGCGTGACCAGGTGGGCCGGCGGCACCGTGTAGGAGCGGACCGGGCCGGCGGCGACGACGTTGAGCACGCAGTCGCCGACCTGGACGCCGAGCGCGTGCACGTCGAACGCCATCGCGGACAGCGGTGGGGCGGCGTGCCGGGCGAGCGGCGAGTCGTCCCATGCGAGCAGCGAGAGGTCCGCGGGCACGCGCAGGCCGGCCGCGCGTGCGACGTCGAGCGCGGCGACGGCCATGACGTCGTTGTCGAACACGATCGCGGTGGGCCGCGGGTCGCGGGCGAGCAGGTCGCGCGTCGCGGCGGCCCCGGACGCCTCGCCGTAGTCGCCCTCGACGACCGTGCCGTCGACGCCGAGCGCGGCGCACCGCTCGACGAACGCGTCGGTGCGCGTGCGGGTGTGCGCGAGGTCGTGCGGGCCGGTGACGCGCGCGAGGCGCCGGTGGCCGAGCGCGACGAGGTGGTCGACGGCCTCGTGCGCCTCGGCGGCGTTGTCGACGAACACGTTCGCGACGGGCAGGTCGCGCGACGGGCCGCCGACGACGACGGCGGGCACGCCCAGGTCGGCGAGCGCGTCGAGGCGCGGGTCGTCGACCGTGAGGTTGTGCAGGACGACGGCCTCGACCTGGTGCTGCTCGGCCCAGCGACGGTAGGTCGCGAGCTCGGCGTCGAGCGAGCCGACGATGTGCAGCAGCAGCGAGCGGCCCTCGGCGGAGAGGGACTCCTCGATCCCGGCGATGAGCTGCATGGAGAAGGCCTCGAGCCCCAGCAGCCTCGTCGGCTGGCGGAGCACCAGGCCGACGGCGTGGATCCCGGGCGTCACGCGGCGAGCCTAGCCGCCGCACCCGTGCGGTCCCACGGGCGGACGGCTGCTCTACAACGTTGGAAATGTGTCGTACCGTGGTGCGCAGCCCACCCCGGTCACCGCCGACGGGGTGCCGAGAGGAGCCGCCGTGATGACCGTCGACCCCGACGCCCCCACCCCCCGACGCGAGCGCCGCACCGCACGGCTCGCCGCGACGCCCCCGATGGGCTGGAACAGCTGGGACTGCTTCGGCACCACCGTCACGGAGGACGAGGTCCTCGCGAACGCGACGGTCCTGCGCGACCGGCTGCTCCCGGCGGGCTGGGACACGGTCGTCGTCGACATCGCCTGGTACGACCCGACCGCTCGCGCGCACGGCTACAACGACGGCGCCCCGCTCGTGCTCGACGACCACGGCCGCCAGCTGCCCGCCCCGAACCGCTTCCCGTCGGCCGCGGGCGGCGCGGGGTTCGCCCCGCTCGCCGACGCCGTGCACGGCATGGGCCTGCGCTTCGGCGTGCACCTCATGCGCGGCATCCCGCGGCTGGCCGTCGAGCGCGACCTGCCGATCCTCGGGACGACGTGGAGCGCGCGTGACGTCGCCGCCCCTGACGACGCGTGCGCCTGGAACCCCGACAACGTCGGCGTGGACCACGACCACCCCGGGGCTCAGGCCTGGTACGACGCGCTGATCGGCCAGCTCGCCGGCTGGGGCGTCGACTTCCTCAAGGTCGACGACATGCTCGCGCCGTACCACGACCGCGACGTCGAGGCCGTCGCCCGGGCGATCACGCGCAGCGGCCGCGAGATCGTGCTGTCGCTGTCGCCCGGGACGCACCTGTCGACCACGCACCTCGGCCACCTGCGCGAGCACGCCCAGATGTGGCGCATCAGCGACGACCTCTGGGACCGGTGGGAGGACGTGCACGCCCAGCTCGCGCGCCTCGCCCGGTGGGCTCCGTACCAGCGGCCCGGCGGGTGGGCCGACGCGGACATGCTGCCGCTCGGGCGGATCGGGGTGCGGGCCGAGCGCGGCGAGCCGCGCGACAGCCGCCTCACGCCCGACGAGCAGCGCACGCTCCTGACCCTCTGGGTCATGGGCCGCTCACCGCTCATGGTCGGCGGCCACCTGCCTGAGACCCACGACGCGACGCTCGACCTGCTCGCCAACCCCGCGCTCGCGACCGTGCTGGCCCGCAGCACCGAGAACCGCGAGATCGTCCGTGAGCCCGTCGACGACGGCGAGCTCGTCGTGTGGACCGCCGCGGCCGGCGACGGGGACACGCGCTGGGTCGCCGTCTTCTGGACCGGGCCGACGGAGCGCCGGCTCACCGTGCCGCTCGCCTCGGTCGTGGGTGCGGTCGCGGCCCGCGGGCCGTGGAGTGCGACCGACCTGTGGAGCGACGGCGAGCCCGAGCGGCTCGTCGGTGCGCTCGACGTCGTCGTCGCGTCGCACGGCGTCCGCTGGTTCGCGCTCGACCCAGCCTGACCTGCGCTCACGCCACCCGTCCGACCCCCCACCGACCCGACCGTCCCGGCACCCGGAGCACCCGTGGATCTCCTCCCGCTGTCCGACGTCCGCCTGCTCGACGGCCCCTTCCGTGCCGCGCAGCAGACCGACCTCGCGTACCTGCTGCGCCACGACCCGCAGCGCCTGCTCGCGCCCTACCGCCGCGAGGCCGGGCTGCCGCCCGTCGCCGAGCCGTTCGGGAACTGGGAGTCGAGCGGGCTCGACGGGCACATCGGCGGTCATGCGTTGTCGGCCGCCAGCCTGCTGTGGGCCGCGACGGGTGACGCGCGCGCGGCCCGGTTCGCCGCCGACCTGGTCGACGGGCTCGCCACGTGCCAGGACGCGCTCGGCACCGGGTACGTCGGGGGCGTGCCGCACGGCGTCGCGCTGTTCGAGCGGATCGCGGCGGGTGACCTGTCGGCCGACTCGTTCGGCCTCAACGGCGCGTGGGTGCCCTGGTACAACCTGCACAAGACCGTCGCCGGGCTGGTCGACGCCGCCCGCTACGCGCCCGAGCCGACCGCGTCGCGCGCACGCGACGTCGCGATGCGGTTCGCGGACTGGTGGCTGCCGGTCGCGGCGCGCCTCGACGACGACCAGTTCGCCGCGATGCTGCGCACCGAGTTCGGCGGCATGTGCGAGGCGTTCGCCGACCTCGCCGACCTCACCGGGCGGTCCGACCTGCGGGCCATGGCGGTCCGGTTCGCCGACCGCACGCTCCTCGACCCGCTGCTCGACGGCCGCGACGAGCTCGACGGGCTGCACGCCAACACGCAGATCGCGAAGGTCGTCGGCTGGGCCGCGCTCGCGGAGTCCGACCCCGACGGCGGCTGGGACCGTGCCGCGCGGGCGTTCGCCGACACCGTCGTGCGACGGCGGTCGCTCGTCTTCGGCGGCGACTCGGTGTCCGAGCACTTCCACCCCGTCGACGACTTCCGCGGCGCGCTCACGTCCCCCGAGGGGCCGGAGTCGTGCAACACCGCGAACATGCTCGAGCTCGTCCGACGGCTCCTGCGCACGGACCCCGACCCCGCGCTGCTCGACTTCGCCGAGCGCGCGCTCGTCAACCACGCGCTGTCCGCGCAGCACCCCGACGGCGGGTTCGTGTACTTCACGCCCGCACGGCCCGACCACTACCGCGTCTACTCGCAGCCCGAGGTGGGTTTCTGGTGCTGCGTCGGCACCGGTCTCGAGACGTACGCACGGCTCGGCGAGCTCGCGCTCGGCACACAGCCCGGCCCCGACGGCGACGACCTGCTCGTCAACGTCGCGGTCCCCGTCCGGGCCACCTGGGCCGCGCGCGGCGCCGTCGCGACGCTGACGAGCGACCTCCCCGACCTGTCGACCGGCGGGGAGGTGACGCTCCGGCTCGACCTGCCCGCGCCGCAGACCTTCACGGTGCACGTGCGCCGCCCGTCCTGGGCGGTCGGCGACCTCGACCTCGCGATCGACGGCGTGCCCGTGCCCGTCGTGCCCGGACCCGGGCCCTACGTCGCGGTGCACCGGACCTGGCACGACGGCGACGTGCTCGCGTGGCGCCTCGCCGCCCGCGTCGAGTCCGAACGGCTGCCCGACGGTTCCGGCTGGGCCGCGTTCCGGTACGGACCCGTCGTCCTGGCGGCGCGCGGCGGTGCGGACGACCTGCCCGGCCTGCGCGCTGACGACTCACGCATGGGCCACGTCGCGGCCGGACCGTTGCACGCGCTCGCGGGCACGCCCGTGGTCGCGTCGCACGCCGACGGCGCCGACCAGGTGCACGGCCCGCTCGACGGCATGACGTTCCGCCTCGACACCGATCGCGGGCCCCTCACGCTCGAGCCGTTCCACGCGCTCCACGACGCCCGCTACACGCTCTACTTCCCGCTCGCCGCACCGGGGACGGCGGAGGAGCGGCGCGCCGCCCTCGCCGCGGCTGAGTCGGACGACCTGACGCTCGCCGTGCGCACCGTCGACGACGTCGCCTGCGGCCGGCAGCAGCCGGAGGTCGAGCACGCGTTCGCCGGCGACGGCACGTGGACCGGCGCGACCGACGGCGTGCGGTGGCGGGCCGCCGACGGGTGGTTCGGCTACACGCTCGCCGACCCGGCGTCGGCGGCCGGCCTGCTGCGCGTGGCCTACCGCGGCGGCGACGTCGACGGTGCGGCGGACGTCGTGGTCGACGGCACCGTCGTCGGGACGGTGACCGCCGCGGCCGGTGCGGGGCTGCGCCACGTCGACCTCGACCTCGGCCCGACCGTGGGCGCGCTCGACGGTGCGCGGCGGACCGTGCGCGTCCGGGCCGTCGCGGGCGGGTGCACGCCGCGGGTCGTCGGGCTGCGTCTCCTGAGCCGCTGAGCCGCCGAGCCCCTGAGCCGCCGAGCCGCCGGCCGGCCGGTCGGAACCCGGCGGAGGCGGCAGGAATCAGTCGTGCGGGTGACAACGTTCTCCATCCCGTCGTCCCTCAGGCGGACATCGGGACCCAGGACTGGTCACGCGAGGCCGTGACGGTGCCACGATGCCCCCATGACGACCGTGCCCGTGTCGCTCCACGCCCTGCTCACGACGCCGTTCACGCCCGCGCCGCCCGTCCGGTGGCGCCGTGCGCACTGGCAGCAGTGGGCCGACCGGATGGGCCCGGACTTCCGGCTGCCCGACGTCGACCACGAGGTCGACCGTCAGGACGCCGCCGCACTGGTGCACGATGAGCTCGAGCGCGGCAGGACGGTGCCCGCGTTCGTCGCGGCGATGGTCTGGGCGTACGGACCGGCGAACGACGGCCCGTACCGCACCGCGACCGTCCTCGGAGGCCGTCGTCGGCCGACCGCGGTGCAGCCGGAGGTCGTCGCCGCGCTCGAGGACGCCGTCGGGACGGCCCGCGACGTGACCGCGCCCACCGCGAGCGTGCAGGCCGCGACCGCGCGCACGGCGGGCGCGGCGTCCGCCGCGACGGGGTCCGCGGTGCGCTCGACGCCCGCCGGGCAC
>NZ_BHYL01000216.1 GCF_003851725.1 Cellulomonas algicola
GCCCTGGCCCGTGGCGTCGGCCTCGGCCGGGCGGCTCGCGCCGCCCGTCACCGCGGCGTCCGTGGGGTCGGCGGGGGCCGCCGGGTCCGCGCGATCGGTTGCGCGCTCGGGTCGGGCGACGTCGGCGCCGACACGGACGTCGTCGAGCGTGCGGGCGAACGCGTCTCCCGCGCCCGGCAGGCCGGTCGGGGAGGACGCGCGCGAGGGTCGCGCGGCGAGCGTGGTCACGGTCGTCGTGGTCGTCACGAGGCCACCCCCAGGGAGGTCGCGAGGCCCGCCAGGGACGAGCCTCGGGTGCTGGACAGCGACGCGAGGAGCTCCATCGCGGCGCGCTGGCTCGCGGCCGTGGCCGCCGTGCCGGTGGAGGGCCCGGTGAGGCCGGTCAGGCCGGTCAGGCCGGTCAGGCTGCCGAGCCCGGACACGCCCTGCAGCCCGCTCGGCCCGGCGAGCGCGGTCCCGCCCGGCAGCCCCGGGACGGACGCCGAGACGGTCGTCGCCTGCTGCTGCGGGAGGATGCGGCGGATCGCGGTGGGCGTCGCGTAGACGTCCCGCACGACGACGTGCGCGCCGGGCTTCGGGGCGTCGACCATCTTCCCGTCGCCCACGTAGATGCCGATGTGCGTGCCGCCGCCGAAGACGACGAGGTCGCCGGGCAGCGCCTGGTCGAGCGAGGCGACGGGCTCGCCCATCTTCTGCTGGTCGCGCGCGACGCGCGGGACGTCGGTGATGCCGACGTCGGCGAGCGCGCGCAGCACGAGGCCCGAGCAGTCGAGGCCGCCCTCGTCGAGGGACTCGCCGCCCCACACGTAGGGCACGCCGACGTACTTCTGCGCGGCGGCGACGAACGACTGCGCGGTCGCGCCGCCCGCCGGGGCGGCGGGCAGACCGGACGCGTCCGACGCGCCGGTCAGCGACGCGAGCAGCGTCTGGAAGTCGTCGCCGGTCGCTGCGGCACCCGTGGCGGCGGGGACAGCCGTCGTGCTCGCCGACGCGGCAGGGCGCGGGGGCGCGACGAGCGCGCGGAGCTCGGCCATGCGCGCCTGCACGGAGGCGATCCCGTCGACGGTCATGCGTCCTCCCGTGCCACTCGGCGGCCCGCGACCTCGTCGAGGACGACCTGCTCGGCGTGCAGCTCCTCGGCGCGGACGGTCGCGTCGTGGCGCTCCTCGAGCCGCTCGACGGCGCGCGCGTCGCGGCGGGCCGCGACCCACACGTCGGTCCGCTCCTCGCTGTGCGTCTGCGCGGCGACGACCTGCTCGCCCTGCTCCTCGAGGAGCGCGACGAGCGACGCGCGCGACGCGACGGACGCCCGGAAGGCGAGGCCGTCGGCGACGTCGGGCAGCGTCGAGCCGCTGAGGCGCTCGCGCGTCTCGCGGGCACGCTCGGCGGCGGCACGCTCGGCGCGACGCGCGGCGGCGAGCTCGGCCGCGGCG
>NZ_BHYL01000217.1 GCF_003851725.1 Cellulomonas algicola
GCACGCTCGCGCGTGCAGCGGATCGCGACCGACGGGCCCGGCGTGCTGCGGTCCGGCGACGGGCTGACGCGCGCGGTGTCCGCGCTCGCGGCCGTGCCGACCGACGCGCACGAGCGCCGCGACGACGGCCGGGCGCTCGCGGCGCCGCAGGTCGCGGAGTGGGAGACGACGAACGTGCACCAGGTCGCGACCGTCCTGACGGCGGCGGCGCTGGAGCGGACGGAGAGCCGCGGCGGGCACGCCCGAACGGACTTCCCCGACCGTGACGAGGCCTGGCGGCTGCGCCTCGAGCTCGCCCTGGCTCCCGACGGCACCCTGACGACGACGCGCGTCCCGCTGGACTGACCGCCGCCGCCACGGGCCCGCTGACGGCCCGGCGGAACAGCACGCCGCGTGCGCCCGCGAGCTCGCGGGCGACCAGGCCTGCGATTCCGAGCCCGCCCGCCGCGCCGGGCGCCGAACGCGCCCTCACGTGCGTCCGACCGGTCCCACGCGCGCGTGAGGCGCGTCCGTCGGCGTGCCGCGGGTGAAGACGGCGCACGTCGCGACGCCCCGACCTGCGACGCGATAGTTTCGATACTTGCGCCGCGCGGTTTCTGGACGTCAGCCCTGGTCGGATCGTCGGGTGTGACCGTATCGTCGGATCCCGAACCCCGGAAGTACGGGACCCGTCCGCGCAAGGGAGCGTCGATGAGTCGGTCAGGCCTGGTCGAAACTATCGGAGTCGGGGTGCTGGCGCTGGGCCTGGTGGCCGCGCCGACGCTCGGCTCCGCACCCACCTCTACCGCACGAGCGGCGGACAGCGAGATCCTCCGCAGCGACTTCGAGGGCGGCACCTACGCCCCGTGGACGCCCTCCGGCAGCCCCACCCTCACGCTCGTGCCGGACCCGGACGGCGCGGGCACGAGCCTGAAGATCGCCGGCCGAACCGCCGGCTGGCAGGGCATCGCCCTCGACCTGGTCCCGCTGCTCGAGCCGGGCGAGGCGTACACCGTGAGCATGCGCGCGCGCCTGGCCGACGCCGACCAGCCCGCGGCGGGCGTGCACTTCACCGTCGACGCCCCGGCGGCGTCGAACCCGTACACCTGGGTCAGCGGGCCCAGCACGCTCGCCGCCGACGCGTGGACCACGATCAGCGGCTCGTACACGTTCGAGGAGGGTCTCGATGCCGCGCGCATGTACCTCGACGGCGGCGACGCGGCACCGTTCCCGGACGTCCTCGTCGACGACGTGGTGATCACGGGCCAGGAGCCGACCGACCCGGGTGGTGTCGTCCCCGGCGGCGCGGTGAACCCCACCACGACCCCGGTCGCGACCGCCCGCGGCACGGGCGACGTCGCGGCGCTGACGTTCGACGACGGCCCGAACGGCGCCACCACGACGGCGCTCCTCGACTTCCTGGCCGAGCGTGACATCACGGCGACGTTCTGCGTCATCGGCCAGAACATCCAGGCGCCCGGCGGTGCGGACGTGCTGCGGCGGATCGTCGCGGACGGCCACACGCTGTGCAACCACACGACGTCGTACGCCGACATGGGTGCGTGGAGCGCGGAGCAGGTGCGCGCGGACCTCGTCGAGAACCTCGGCATCATCCGCGACGCGCTCGGCGACCCGGACGCGAAGGTCCCGTACTTCCGGGCGCCGAACGGCAGCTGGGGCGTCACGCCCGGCGTGGCCGTCGCGCTCGGCATGCAGCCGCTCGCGGTGACGAACACGATCGACGACTGGGCGACGCAGGACGTCCCGACGCTCACGTCGAACCTGCGCGCCGCGATGAAGCCCGGCGAGGTCGTGCTCGCGCACGACGGCGGCGGCGACCGGTCCGGGACGCTCGCGGCGGTGCAGACGGTCGTCGACGAGCGGCTGGCCGCGGGCTGGCAGTTCACGCTGCCGACCAGGGGCCTCGAGGGCGACGGCGGCTCGGTGCCGACCGGCCTGAGCAACGACTTCGAGGAGGGCCTCGGCGTCTGGGGGCCGCGCGGTGACAACACGGTCACGCTGACCGACGACGCGCACGGTGGCGCTCAGGCGGCGCTCGTCGCGGACCGCACGCAGGCGTGGAACGGCATCGGTGCCACGGTCACGGACGTCTTCCAGACGGGCCGGACGTACTCGATCGACCTGTGGCTCAAGCTCGCCGCGGGTGCGACCGAGCCGGCCGACCTGCGCGTGTCCGTCCAGCGCGACAACGCGGGCGAGTCGACGTACGACACGGTCACGACCGCGACGGGCGTCACGGCCGACGCGTGGACCCACGTGCAGGCGTCCTACACGATGGCGGCTGCCGACTCGGCGCTGCTGTACGTCGAGTCGGCGTCGTCGCTCGCGTCGTTCGTGGTCGACGACGTCGTCGTGAGCGGCTCGACCGCCCCGCCGGTGCAGACGGACATCCCGTCCCTCCAGGACGAGCTGCCGTGGCCGGTCGGCGTCGCGATCGACGAGCGCGAGACGGTCGGCACGGGTGAGCAGCTGGTGGTCAAGCACTACGACCAGATCACCGCCGAGAACGCGATGAAGCCCGAGAGCATCCAGCCGACCGAGGGCACGTTCACCTTCGAGGCGGCGGACGCGCTCGTCGACAGCGCGATCGAGCACGGTCAGCGGGTCTACGGGCACACGCTCGTGTGGCACTCCCAGACGCCGGACTGGTTCTTCAACCACACCGACGGCACGCCGCTGACGAGCAGCGCCGCGGACCAGCAGATCCTGCGCGACCGCATGCGCACGCACATCGAGGCGGTCGCCGACCACTACCGCGAGAAGTACGGCGAGTACGGGACGGCGGGCAACCCGATCGTCGCGTTCGACGTCGTCAACGAGGCCATCGCGGAGAGCGAGAGCGACGGCCTGCGCAAGAGCCGCTGGTTCGAGGTCCTCGGTGAGCAGTTCCTCGACCTCGCGTTCGGGTACGCCAGCGAGGCGTTCAACGGCGGCGACACCGACGGACCGGTGCAGCTGTTCCTCAACGACTACAACACCGAGCTGCCCGCCAAGCGGCAGGCGATGCTCGCGGTCGTGAACCGGCTGCTCGACCGGGACGTCCCGCTCGACGGTCTGGGCCACCAGTTCCACGTCAACCTGCTCCAGCCGGTGTCGCAGATGAAGGCGAGCATCGACGCCTTCGCCCAGACCGGTCTGCTGCAGGCGGTCACGGAGCTCGACGCCCCGATCGACGGCACGGTCACGCAGGAGAAGCTCGTCGCGCAGGGCTACTACTACGCCGACGTGTTCGACATGCTGCGCGACTACCCGGACCTGTTCTCGGTGACCCTGTGGGGCCCGTACGACAGCCGGTCGTGGCGCGAGGGCGCGCCGCTGCCGTTCGACGACGACCTGCAGGCCAAGCCGGCCTACTGGGGCATCGTCGACCGGTCGGAGCTGCCGACGCTCACGCGCCAGGTCGACGCGCACCAGGGCACGCCCACGGGCGTCGACGACCCGACGTGGGCGCTCCTGCCCGAGACGTCGATCGGTGACGGTACGGGCTTCCAGCTGCGCTGGTCGGCCGACGGCCTCACCGCGTACGTCGAGGTCGCGGACGCGAGCGACGACGGCACCGAGGACGTCGTGGACGTCTTCGCCGGCGAGTCGCACGTCACGGTGAACCGCACGCAGGCCCAGGCCACGGCCACGGGCTACCGCCTCGCGGTCGCCGTCCCGGTCGCGGGTCTGACGGAGGGCGGCACCGTGCCGTTCGACGTGCGCGTGACCGACGGCGTCACGGGCGAGCAGCGGTCGTGGAACGACCTGTCGCACGGCCAGGAGGACGGCGAGCGCCTCGGCGTCGTCACGCTGATCGAGCCGATCGGCTTCGTCTCCGCGCCGCAGGCCGCCACCGCCCCGACGATCGACGGCACGGTCGACGACGTCTGGGCGACAGCCCCGGTCCTCACGACGGACACCCAGGTCGAGGGCACCCCGGGTGCCACGGCCGAGGTGCGGGTGCTGTGGCACGACGACGCGGTCGACGTGCTGCTCAAGGTCGCCGACCCGGTGGTCGACGAGTCCGCCACCAATGCGTGGGAGCAGGACTCGGTCGAGATCTTCGTCGACCCGGTCAACGCCAAGAACGGCGCGTACACCCCGCAGGACGGGCAGTACCGGATCAGCGCGAGCAACGCGCAGTCGGTCAGCGGCGACCTGTCGGTCATCGGTGAGCGGCTGACCAGCGCCACGGCGCTGATCGACGGCGGGTACGTCGTCGAGGCGTCGATCGCGCTGGGCCGCGACGCGGTCGCCGGCGACCTGGTCGGCCTGGACTTCCAGGTGAACGACGCGACCGACGGCGTGCGCGACTCCGTCCGCACGTGGACCGACCCGACGGGCCGCTCGTACCAGAGCACCGCCCGCTGGGGCGTCCTCGAGCTCGCGGCACCGGTCGTCGAGCCGGGGCCGGTCCTGACCCTCGGGTCGGACAAGGTCGCGCCGGGCAAGAAGCTCGCCGTCGAGCTCGCCGAGTTCCCGGCCAAGACCAAGGTCAGGCTCGTGCTGGACCGCGTGGGCGACCGGCCGGCGACCCCGTCGTACGGCGGGCTGTTCGGCAAGCTCGTCGAGGGCGTGCACGACTGGTACTGGAAGGACGCCGACCTCGGCACGGTGAAGACGGACGCCTCCGGCGCCGCGAGCACCAAGGTCAAGGTCCCCGTGTGGGTCCTGCCCGGCCAGTTCGAGGTCAAGGCCTACGTCGGCAAGGAGGCCGTGGCGAGCGCCCCGGTGCGCGTGACGTACTCCTGACCGACACCGCCCCGCCGCCCTGCCCGGCGGGGCGGTGCCCCACCACGACGGCCCCGGACCCCTCCGTCCGGGGCCGTCGTCGTCGGAACCCGGCGCTCGTGCGGAAGGTCCGTCGCACCCAGCG
>NZ_BHYL01000218.1 GCF_003851725.1 Cellulomonas algicola
GCCCGGCACCCGCGACGCCGACCGCGTGCTGCGCGGCGTCGGCGTGGGCCGGCGGGGCGTCGTCGGGCCGGTCGCCCAGGTGCAGCCGCCGCCGCACGTCGACGACGACGCACCGCTGCTGGTGGACGGCGTCCCGGCGGACCCGGCGAGCGCGCACCGCATCGTCGACGAGGCGTTCACGCGCGTCGTCGAGGACCTGCGGGAGCAGTCGTCGCGCGCGACGGGGACGGTCCGCGACGTGCTGGCCGCGACCGCGCAGATGGCCGACGACAAGGCGCTGCGCAGCCAGGTCCTCACGCGCATCTCGGCGGGCGACCACGTCGTGCACGCGGTCGACGGGGTCGTCGCGATGTTCGCGACGATGTTCCAGCAGGCGGGCGGCTACCTCGCCGAGCGCGTCACCGACCTGCACTCGGTGCGCGACCGCGTCGTCGCGCAGGCCCTCGGTCTGCCCGCACCGGGGGTCCCGCACCTCGACCGACCCTCGATCGTCGTCGCCCGGGACCTCGCGCCCGCCGACACCGCGGCGCTCGACCTCGACAAGGTCCTCGCGATCGTCACGGAGCTCGGCGGCCCGACGGGCCACACCGCGATCATCGCCGGCCAGCTCGGCCTGCCGTGCCTGGTCCAGGTGCCCTTCGCCACGACCGTCGAGGACGGCACCGAGGTCGCCGTCGACGCCGCCGCCGGCACCCTGACGCTCGACCCCGACGACGCGCTGCGGACCGAGCTGGCCCGCCGCGCACAGGTCGAGGACGCGCTCGCGGCCGACACCGCCGCGGGCGGGACGGCCGACGGGCGGCCCGTGCAGCTGCTCGCCAACATCGGCACCGCCGAGGACGCCGAGCGGGTCTCCGCCGCGGCCGTCGAGGGCGTCGGCTTGTTCCGCACCGAGGTGCTGTTCCTCGAGCGCACCACCGCCCCGACCCGCGAGGAGCAGTCCGCCGTCTACGCGCGGGCGCTCGCGGCGCTGGGGGAGCGCAAGGTCGTCGTCCGCACGCTCGACGCGGGCGCCGACAAGCCGCTCGCGTTCGCGACGCAGGCCGACGAGGAGAACCCGGCGCTCGGCGTCCGCGGGTACCGGCTCGTCCGGAACGACCCCGACCTGCTCGAGGTCCAGCTCGCCGCGCTCGGCGCCGCGCAGTCCGAGACGGGCGCCGCGCCCTGGGTCATGGCGCCGATGATCGCGACCGCCGCCGAGGCGCGGGACTTCGCCACGCGCGCCCGCGCGCACGGCCTGTCGACGGTCGGCGTCATGGTCGAGATCCCCGCGGCGGCCCTGCGCGCGCGGGAGATCCTCGCGGAGGTCGACTTCGTCTCGCTCGGCACCAACGACCTCGCGCAGTACACGATGGCGACCGACCGCCTGCGCGGCGAGCTCGCCGACCTGCTCGACCCGTGGCAGCCCGCGGTGCTCGACCTCGTCGACGCGACCGCCCGCGCCGGGCAGGAGCTGCACAAGCCCGTCGGGGTGTGCGGCGAGTCGGCGTCCGACCCGGTGCTCGCGCTCGTCCTCGTCGGGCTGGGCGTGACGAGCCTGTCGATGTCCGGCGGCGCCGTCCCGGCCGTCCGGTACGCGCTGCGCCACCACACCGGTGCGCAGTGCGCGACGATGGCCGCGGCCGCGCTCGCGGCGGAGTCGGCGGAGGCCGCGCGCGCCGCGGTCGTCGCGATGCTCGTGCCGGACGTGCGCGACACGCTCGGCGTCTGAGCGGACGTCGCGGCGGGCGCCACGACCGGTGCCCGTCGCGGCGGGCGCCACGACCGGTCCCCGCCACGACGGGCGTCACCCGGCGGGGCGACGTCGGCCGACACCCCTGCCGCGCGGGTCCGGAGGACAGGTGCCGCGCGTACCCTGACGCGCATGGCGCACGACGGACACACCGAGCTCCACGACCCGGAGACCGACCCGCTCGCGACGTACGTGCTCGAACCCGAGGACGTCCGCACGCTCCTCGCCCGCGTCGTCGCCGAGCCGGGCGCCGCGACGCACACCGCGCACGCGCCCTACACGGGCGGCCCGATCGCCGCGGTGCCGCTGTCCACCCCGGCCGACGTGGCCCGTGCCGCCCGCGCGGCGCGCGCCGCCCAGCGGCTGTGGGCCGCGACGCCCCTGCGGGCGCGCACCGCGGTGCTGTCGCGCGTGCACGACCTCGTGCTCGCCCGGCAGAGCGACGTGCTCGACCTCATCCAGCTCGAGACCGGCAAGGCGCGCGTCGCGGCGTTCGAGGAGGTCTGCGACATCGCGCTCGTGTCGCGGCACTACGCCGCGCGCGCGGGCCGGTACCTGCGCACGCGCCGCGTCCCCGGCCTCATCCCGGGCCTCACGTCGGTCCGCGTCCTGCGGCACCCCGTCGGCGTCGTCGGGATCATCGCGCCGTGGAACTTCCCGCTCACGCTGACGCTCGGCGACGTCCTGCCGGCGCTCGTCGCGGGCAACGCCGTGATCCTGCGCCCCGACCCGCAGACCGCCCTGACGGCGCTGTGGGCCGCGGAGCTGCTCGAGGAGGCCGGGCTGCCCGAGGGCCTCGTCCAGGTCGTCGTCGGCGACGGACCGACCGTCGGTGCGGCGGTCGTCGAGCACGCCGACCACGTGAGCTTCACGGGATCGACCGCGACCGGTCGCGTCGTCGCGGCGAGCGCGGGGGAGCGGCTCGTGCCCGTGACCCTCGAGCTCGGCGGCAAGAACCCGATGTACGTCGCGGAGGACGCCGACGTCGAGGTCGCGGCCGAGGGTGCGGTCCGCGCGTGCTTCGTCGGCACCGGCCAGGTGTGCGTGAGCATCGAGCGGATCTACGTGCGCGAGGAGGTGTTCGACGCGTTCGCCGACGCGTTCGCCCGTCGCACGCGCGCGCTGCGCCTCGGCTCGGGGCTGGACTACCGCTCCGACGTCGGGTCGCTCACGTCCGCCGCGCAGCTCGCGACCGTCGTCGAGCACGTCGAGGACGCGATCGGCCACGGCGCGACCGTCCTGGCCGGTGCCGTGCACCGCACCGACGTCGGTCCCTACTTCTACGAGCCGACGGTCCTCGTCGACGTCCCGCCCGAGGCACGCCTGCACCGCGAGGAGACGTTCGGCCCGGTCGTCGCGCTCTACCCGGTCGCGTCGGACGACGAGGCCGTCGCCGCGATGAACGACAGCGACCTCGGCCTCAACGCGAGCATCTGGACCGCCGACACGCGCCGCGGTGCCGCCCTGGCCCGCCGGGTGCGCGCGGGCACGGTCAACGTCAACGAGGGGTACGTCACCACGTGGGGCTCGGTCGGTGCCCCGCAGGGCGGGGTCGGCGACTCCGGGCACGGGCACCGGCACGGGCGCGAGGGCCTGTGGGGGACGACGCGCGTCCAGACGGTCGCCGTGCAGCACGGCGTGCACGCGGGCCTCGGGATGCACCGCCTGTTCGACCTGGGCACCGAGACGTGGCCCCGGGTCTACACCGAGGTGCTCCGCGCGATGAAGGCGGCCCGCCTCCCCTGACGCCCGCGACGTCCGCTGGCCCGCCGAACGCGCCATCACGCACGCCTGGAGCCCCCGACGCGTGCCTGATGGCGTGCTCGGCGGGTGCGGAGGCGGAGGCGGGGTAGGGGGTGGGGAAGGGCCGGGTGGGCGTGCCGCGTCAGGCGTGGCCGGCGGCCGCCGGGGCGGGGTCCGTCTCGTCCGACGTGCCCTCGAGGCCGGCCTTCTCGATGGTCGCGACGGCCTGGCGCGCGATCGCGAGCTCCTCGTTCGTCGGGACCACCATGACGCGCGTGCTCGTCCAGTCGGGCGAGATCGTCGTCGGCTCCTTCTTGCGGCCCGCGTTGCGCTGCGGGTCGACCGCGATGCCGAACGGCTCGAGCCCGGCGAGCGCGAGCGCGCGCACCGCGTCGTCGTTCTCCCCGACGCCCGCGGTGAACGTGATGACGTCCACGCGGCCCAGGACGGCCATGTACGCGCCGACGTACTTGCGCAGGCGGTGGATGTAGACGTCGAGGGCGCGCTGCGCGCTGGGGTTGCCCTCCTCGACGAGGCGGTGGATCTCGCGGAAGTCGTTCTCCCCGGCGAGCCCCTTGAGGCCCGAGCGGCGGTTGAGCAGGTCGTCGATCTCGTCGACCGACATGCCCGCGTTGCGCTGCAGGTGGATGAGGACCGCGGGGTCGACGTCGCCCGAGCGCGTGCCCATGACGAGGCCCTCGAGCGGGGTCAGTCCCATCGACGTCTCGACCGCGACACCTCCGCGCACCGCCGACGCGGACGCGCCGTTGCCGAGGTGCAGGACGATCTGGTTGAGCTCCTCGACGCGACGGCCGAGCACGCGCGCGACCTTGCCGGACACGTACTCGTGCGACGTGCCGTGGAACCCGTACCGCCGCACCCCGTAGGTCGTGGCGACGCCCTGGTCGATCGCGTACGTCGCGGCCGCGTCGGGCAGCGTGTGGAAGAACGCGGTGTCGAACACGACGACGTGCGGCACGTCCGGCAGGAGCTCGCGCGCGACCTCGATGCCCGTGAGGTTGGCGGGGTTGTGCAGCGGGGCGAGGGGCGCGAGCGCGTCGATGCGCGCGATCACCTCGTCGTCGACCAGCGCGGGGCCCGTGAAGTCGGACCCGCCGTGCACGACGCGGTGCCCGACCGCGACGACGTGCGCGGCCGCCAGGTCGGGGCCGATCTCGTCGAACAGGCCCAGGACGACCCGCAGCCCCGCGCCGTGGTCGGCGATCACCGTGTCGCGCGTCGTCGTGCTGCCCGCGAACGTGTGCTTGACGGTGCCGACGTCCTCGCCGATGCGCTCGACGATGCCCGCGGCGATCGCCTCGCCGCCGACCGGGTTGACGAGCTGGTACTTGATCGACGACGACCCGGAGTTCACGACGAGGACGCTGCCGTGGGCTCCGTGCGCGCTGTGCGGGCGGGGCTGGGTGATGGTCATCGGACGACGGCCTCCGAGGTCGTGGTCGCGCCGGCCGGTGCGTCGGCCTGCGCCTGGATCGCGGTGATCGCGACGGTGTTGACGATGTCCTGCACGAGCGCGCCGCGGGACAGGTCGTTCACGGGCTTGTTGAGGCCCTGGAGGACCGGGCCGACGGCGATCGCACCGGCGGACCTCTGGACGGCCTTGTACGTGTTGTTGCCGGTGTTGAGGTCCGGGAACACGAAGACGGTGGCGCGGCCGGCGACGGCGGAGTCGGGCAGCTTCGTCTGCGCGACGGACGCGTCGACCGCGGCGTCGTACTGGATCGGGCCCTCGACGGACAGGTCGGGGCGGCGCTCGCGGACCAGCGCGGTCGCGGCGCGCACCTTGTCGACGTCGGCGCCCGTGCCGGACGCGCCGGTCGAGTAGGACAGCATCGCGATGCGGGGCTCGATGCCGAACTGCACGGCGGTCGCGGCGGACGAGATCGCGATGTCGGCGAGCTGCTCGGCCGTGGGGTCGGGGATGACGGCGCAGTCGGCGTAGACGAGCACGCGGTCCTCGAGGCACATGAGGAAGCAGCTCGACACGCTGCTCGTCCCGGGGGCCGTCTTGATGATCTCGAACGACGGCTTGATGGTGTGCGCGGTCGTGTGCGCGGCGCCCGACACCATGCCGTCGGCGAGCCCGAGGTGGACCATCATCGTGCCGAAGTACGACACGGACGGGACGATCTCCCGCGCGCGCTCGACCGTCATGCCCTTGTGCGCGCGGATCTGCGTGTACTCCGCCGCGAACCGCTCGACCCACGCGGGGTCGTGCGGGTCGATCAGGTCGGCGTCCGCGAGGTCGAGGCCCAGCTCGGTCGCGCGGGTGCGGATCGCGGCGGGCTCGCCGAGGATCGTGAGGCGTGCGACGCCGCGGCGCAGCAGGGTCGAGGCGGCGCGCAGGATCCGGTCGTCGTTCCCCTCGGGCAGCACGATGTGCTTGCGGTCGGCGCGCGCCCGGTCCAGCAGCTCGTACTCGAACATGAGCGGCGTGACGACCTCGGGCCGCGCGACGTCGAGCGCCCCGAGCAGCGCGGTGCCGTCGACGTGCTCCTCGAACAGCGCGAGCGCGGTGTCGACCTTGAGCTGGCTGTCCGCGGACAGGTGGCCGCGGGTGGAGGCCGCCGCGCTCGCCGAGCGGAACGACCCCAACGACGTCGTGATGATGGGCAGGCGCGTGCCGAGGCCGTCGATGAGACGCATGACGACCGGCGACGGCTCGAACCCGCCGTTGAGGATGATGCCGGCGAGCGAGGGGAAGCCCTCGGCGGCGTGCGCCATGAGCAGGCCGAGCAGCACGTCCGACCGGTCGCCCGGCGTGATGACGACGGCGCCGTCGGCGATCCGGTCGAGCAGGTGCTCCACGGACATCGCGCCGACGAGCACGTCGAGGACCTCGCGGGACAGTAGCTCGTCGTCGCCCGCCCTGAGCGAGCCGCCGACGGCCTCCATGAGCTGGCGGACGGTCGGCGCGGTGAGCAGCGGGCTCTCGGGCAGCGCGAACGTCGGCAGGCCCGTGCCGCCCTCGACCTCGGCCTTCACGGCGTCGAGCGCCGCGGGACCGCACCGGTTGACCGTGACGGCGAGCACCTGCGCGTGCTCGTCGCGCATCGCCCCCACGACGATGTCGACGACCTGGTGGATGGCCTCGGGCGTGCGGCCCGACCCGTTGACGACGAGCACGACCGGCGCGCCGAGGTTGGCCGCGATCCGGCCGTTGTACGCGAGCTCCGTCGGGCCGGCGACGTCCGTGTAGTCCGAGCCCACGACGACGACCGCGTCGCAGCGGCGCGCGACCTCGTGGTACCGCTGCACGATCTTGCCGAGCGCGGCCTCCTGGTCGGCCAGCACCTCCTCGTACGTGACGCCGACGCACTCGTCGTACGTGAGGTCGACGCCGTCGTGCGCGAGCAGCAGCTCGAGCACGTAGTCGCGCGTCTTGGTCGAGCGGGCGACCGGCCGGAACACCCCCACCCGCTGGACGCTGCGCGAGAGCAGGTCGACGAGGCCGAGCGCCACGACGGACTTGCCGGAGTCCCCCTCGGGGGAGGTGAGGTAGATGCTGCGGGCCACGGGGGCTGCTCCTGGTGCGTGATCCCCGAGGTGCCGGGGGTGGTGCTGGTGCGGGGGTCGTGCTCGTGCTCCGGACGGGACGGGCGGGTCGCGGCGGTTCGCGGTGGCGTCGGCGCGACCCGCCCGGGTCCGGCGGTGGCCCGCGTGCGTCACGGGCCGGTGCGAGGGCGGGCCCTCGCGGGGGTGCTACTCGTTGTCACCGCCCGTGGAGACGGTGGCGTTCTGCTGCGGGCCACCCTGCTCCGTGGCGGTCTCGCCCGCGTCGGGCCACACCCAGTCGCGCACCTCGGGCAGGTCGTCGCCGTGCTCGCGGGTGTACTCGCGGGCCTCGATGCGCTTGTCGACCATGCGCTGACGCAGGCCGGCGTACGCGGTGCCCAGGTGCGGCACGCGGTCGATGACGTCGATGACGAGGTGGAACCGGTCGAGGTCGTTGAGCATGACCATGTCGAACGGCGTCGTCGTCGTGCCCTCCTCCTTGTACCCGCGCACGTGGATGTTCGCGTGCCCGTTGCGGCGGTACGTGAGGCGGTGGATGAGCCACGGGTAGCCGTGGTACGCGAAGATCACCGGCCGGTCGGCGGTGAACAGGCCGTCGAAGTGCGTGTCCGACAGGCCGTGCGGGTGCTCCTTCTCGTCCTGCAGCCGCATGAGGTCGACGACGTTGATGACGCGCACCTTGAGGTCGGGCAGCTCGCGCTTGAGGATGTCGGCCGCGGCCAGCACCTCGAGCGTGGGCACGTCGCCCGCCGCGGCCAGCACGACGTCCGGCTTCTCGCCCGCGACCTCGGTGCCCGCCCACTCCCAGATGCCGAGGCCGCGCGTGCAGTGCGCGATCGCCTCGTCCATCGTGAGGAAGTTCGGCGCGGGCTGCTTGCCGGACACCACGACGTTGACGTACTGCCGGCTGCGCAGGCAGTGGTCGTACGTCGACAGCAGGGTGTTCGCGTCCGGCGGGAAGTAGACCCGGACGACCTCGGCCTTCTTGTTGATGACGTGGTCGACGAAGCCGGGGTCCTGGTGGCTGAACCCGTTGTGGTCCTGCCGCCACACGTGGCTCGACAGCAGGTAGTTCAGCGACGCGATGGGCCGGCGCCACGGGATGTGGTTCGTGACCTTGAGCCACTTCGCGTGCTGGTTGAACATCGAGTCGATGATGTGGATGAACGCCTCGTAGCAGTTGAACAGCCCGTGGCGTCCGGTGAGCAGGTAGCCCTCGAGCCAGCCCTGGCACTGGTGCTCCGAGAGCATCTCCAGCACGCGCCCCGCGCGGGACAGGTGCTCGTCGACCTCCTCGCCGTAGAAGTCCGCGTTCCACTGCTTGTCGGTGGTCTCGAACACCGCCTGCAGACGGTTCGACGCGGTCTCGTCCGGCCCGAAGATCCGGAAGTTGTCCGGGTTCTGCTTGATGACGTCGGTCAGCCACTGGCCGAGGACGCGCGGCGCCTCGCTGATCGAGCCGGCTGGCGTCGGCACGTCGACCGCGTAGTCGCGGAAGTCCGGCAGGCGCAGGTCCTTGAGCAGCAGCCCGCCGTTCGCGTGCGGGTTGTCGCTCATCCGCAGGCCCTCGGGCGGCGCGAGCGCGCGGATGTCGTCGTTCAGCCGACCCGTCGCGTCGAAGAGCTCCTCGGCCTTGTACGACTCGAGCCACGTCCGCAGCACGTCCAGGTGCTCCGGGGTGTCGCGCGCGCTCGACAGCGGCACCTGGTGCGCACGCCACGAGCCCGTCGTCTTCTTGCCGTCGATGTAGTCCGGGCCGGTCCAGCCCTTCGGCGTGCGGAAGACGATCATCGGCCACATCGGGCGCTCGTCCTTGCCCGCGCGGGCCTGCTCCTTGATCTCCGCGATCTCGTCGAGGACCTCGTCGAGCAGCGTCGCGAAGCGGCCGTGGATGTCCGCGTGGGACTCGTCGTCGAAGCCCGCGACGAACACGTGCGGCTTGTGCCCGTAGCCGACCATGAGGGCCTCGAGCTCGTCGTCGCTGATGCGGGCCAGCACCGTCGGGTTCGCGATCTTGTACCCGTTGAGGTGCAGGATCGGCAGGACGACGCCGTCCTTCACGGGGTTGACGAACTTGTTCGAGTGCCAGCTCGTCGCGAGCGGGCCCGTCTCCGCCTCGCCGTCGCCGATGACCGTCGCGACCAGCAGGTCCGGGTTGTCGAACGCCGCGCCGTACGCGTGCGACAGCGCGTAGCCGAGCTCGCCGCCCTCGTGGATCGAGCCCGGCGTCTCCGGGGCCACGTGCGACGGGATGCCGCCCGGGAACGAGAACTGCCGGAACAGCCGGCGCAGACCCTCGTCGTCCTCCGTGATGTCCGTGTAGACGTGCGAGTACACGCCGTCGAGGTACGCGGAGGCGACGAGGCCCGGACCACCGTGGCCCGGGCCCGTGACGTAGATCGTGGACTGCAGGCGCTCCGCGATGACGCGGTTGAGGTGCGCGTACAGGAAGTTGAGACCGGGGGTGGTGCCCCAGTGGCCGAGCAGACGCGGCTTGACGTGGTCACGCGTCAGCGTCTCGCGCAGCAGGGGGTTGTCCAGCAGGTAGATCTGGCCGACCGACAGGTAGTTGGCGGCACGCCACCACTGGTCGATGCGTTCCAGCGTCTCCGCGGAGACAGTCTCGCCGGACCCCCTGCGCCAGGTGGTCTCGGCCGACGTCGCAGTGCTCATGCTCGCTCCCCATCGTCGTCCGGCTGCTTGCCTCGCCGGTGCCCCCGTTGCCAGCGTTCCCTGGGATCGCACCGAGTTCCGGGACTTCCGACCTACGGCCGGGGAACGACGGCACGCCCACGTGTCATACAACCGCACAACGGCCCCCTGCGCAGGAGGTGACGTTGGTCTCGTTCGGCCCGTCACCGGGTGTCCGCGCGCAGGTCAGCCGGTGTTGGCGCGGTCGTCGAGGGGGTCCTTGGCGGTGCGGCGCGGGCGGTGTGCAGGGGCGTCGGCCGGGCCGGGTTACCGTGACCCGGTGACCGAGCAGGAGGCGCCGACGACGACGTGGTGGCAGGCCGCGCGACGCCCGCGCATGCTCCTGCTGCTCGTCGTGCTCCTCGGAGCCGCCGCGGTCTGCGGGCGGCTCGGCGCGTGGCAGCTCGACCGCGCCGAGGTGCGTGGCGCCCGCGCCGAGGCCCGGCACGTCGCCGAGCAGGTCGCCGCGGACCCCGTCCCGCTCGACGACGTCCTCGCGCCGCAGACCGCGTTCCACGGCGACATGGTCGGCAAGAAGGTGTCCGTGACCGGCACGTACGACACGTCCGGGCAGCTCCTCGTCCCGGGGCGCGCGCACGACGACGTCACCGGGTACCTGGTCCTGACGCCGCTGCACGTGCCCGGCGCTGGGTCCGACGGGGGTGAGGCCGTGCTGCCCGTCGTGCGCGGCTGGGTGGGCTCGCCCGCCGACGCCGACGCGCCGCCGGCCGGCGTGGTGGACCTCGTCGGCTACCTCCAGGTGTCGGAGGCCGCCGGCAGCGGTGTGCACGACGGCCAGACCGACGCGATCAGCTCGCCCGAGCTGCTCAACGTGTGGGGCGGGCCGATCTGGACCGGCTACCTCGTCGTCGCGTCGTCCGCCCCGGCGCAGTCCCCGGACGTCGTCCTGCTCGACCCACCGCGCTCGCCCGGCGCGGGTCTCAACATCCAGAACCTCGCGTACGCCGCGCAGTGGTGGATCTTCGGCGGGTTCGCCGTCGCGCTGTGGTGGCGGCTCGTCCGCGACGAGGCGGCGGGGGACCGTCGGCTGCCGGAGGATGAGGGCGAGCCGGGGCCCGAGTCCGAGCCCGCGCTCGAGACGACGTCTGAGCCCGAGCCCGCGGAGCCCGAGCTCGAGTCCTCCGAGTCCGGGTCCGAGCCCGACGGCGGGCGGTCACCGGTCGCCTGACCTAGCGTCGGTCGCATGACCGTCCTGGACCTGAGTGGCCGGACCGCGCTCGTGACGGGCTCGACGCAGGGGATCGGCGCCGCGATCGCCGTGGGCCTCGCCCGCGCGGGTGCGCGGGTCGGCGTGAACGGACGGACCGCGGAGTCGGTCGACGCCGCGATCGCCCGGCTGACCGAGCAGGTACCTGACGCGGACGTCGTCGCGGCGCCCGGCGACGTCACGACCGACGACGGCACGGCCGCCGTGCTCGAGCGCCTGCCCGACGTCGACGTGCTGGTCAACAACCTCGGCATCTTCGAGGCGCGGCCCGCGCTCGAGGTCACCGACGACGAGTGGCGGCGGTACTTCGAGGTCAACGTCCTCACGGCCGTCCGGCTCACACGTGCCTACCTGCCCGGCATGATGTCGCGTGGGTGGGGGCGCGTCCTCATGATCGCGAGCGACTCCGCGGTCGTGATCCCCGCCGAGATGATCCACTACGGCGTCTCCAAGACTGCCCTGCTCGGCGTCTCGCGCGGGTTCGCGAAGGAGGCCGCCGGGACGGGGGTCACGGTCAACTCCGTGATCGCCGGCCCGACGCACACCGGCGGTGTCGAGGACTTCGTCTACCAGCTCGTCGACCGGTCGCTGCCGTGGGACGAGGCGCAGCGCGAGTTCATGCGTCTGCACCGCCCGCAGTCGCTCCTGCAGCGGCTGATCGAGCCCGAGGAGATCGCGCACCTCGTCGTCTACCTGTCGTCGCCGCTCGCGTCCGCGACCACCGGTGCCGCGGTGCGCGTCGACGGCGGTTACGTCGACTCGATCCTGCCGTGACGCGCCGGTCCTGACGCCCTCGACTGGCGCGCCGGGCCCGACGCACCCGGTCTGACGCACCAGACGCGGCCCACCAGGTCTCACGCAGCGGATCAGACGCGGCGGGTGCGACGGATCGGGTGTGATCCGGCGGGGACTGACGCTGCGGGCCTGACGGACCACGGCGTGCGGCCATCGCCGGTGCCGGACCGCCGGGTCCGCGGCGAGCGACGACCGGTGCCCCTTCGGGCACCCGGACGTGCCCCGAGCGGCGCGCCCGTGGTCTCGTCGGGCCCGTAGCCCGGCGGCAGCGTCGGGAGGGTGTCTGCGGAGCACCGCGCGGCCCCGCCGCGTCCGCTGCCGGACGCGCGTGGGCGCGCCCGACCTGTGCGCGCCGACCCCCGGGCCAGCGCGCGACCCGACGCGGCCGTCGTCACGG
>NZ_BHYL01000219.1 GCF_003851725.1 Cellulomonas algicola
CCCCCCCCGGGCCTCGACCTGGTCGCGCCGGACGGTCGCGAGCACCGACGCGGCCTGCGCGCCGCCCATGACGGAGATGCGCGCGCCGGGCCACATCCACAGGAAACGCGGCGAGTACGCGCGCCCGCACATCGAGTAGTTCCCGGCTCCGAACGAGCCGCCGATCACGACGGTCAGCTTGGGGACGCGCGTCGTGGCGACGGCGGTCACCATCTTCGCGCCGTGCTTGGCGATCCCCCCGGCCTCGTAGTCGCGCCCGACCATGAACCCGGAGATGTTCTGCAGGAACACGAGCGGGACGCCGCGCTGGTCGCACAGCTCGACGAAGTGCGCGCCCTTGAGCGCGGACTCGCTGAACAGCACGCCGTTGTTCGCGACGATCCCGACGGGGTGCCCGTGCAGCCGCGCGAACCCGGTCACGAGCGTCTGGCCGTACTCGCGCTTGAACTCGTGCAGCTCGGAGCCGTCGACGAGCCGGGCGATCACCTCGCGCACGTCGTAGGGAGTCTGCAGGTCGGTCGGGACGACGCCGTACAGGTCGTCGGGCGCGACCGCCGGCGGGTGCGCCTCGATCACGTCCCACGCGGTCGTCGTCGGTCGCGGCAGGGTCGCGACGATGTCGCGCACGATGGTGAGCGCGTGCGCGTCGTCCTCGGCGAGGTGATCGGTCACGCCCGACGTGCGGGCGTGCAGCTCGCCGCCGCCGAGCTCTTCGGCGGTCACCACCTCGCCCGTCGCGGCCCGGACCAGCGGCGGCCCGCCGAGGAAGATCGTCCCCTGCCCGCGCACGATGACGGTCTCGTCGGACATCGCCGGCACGTACGCGCCGCCCGCGGTGCACGAGCCCATCACGCACGCGACCTGCGGGATCCCCTCGGCGGACATGCGCGCCTGGTGGAAGAAGATCCGGCCGAAGTGGTCGCGGTCGGGGAACACCTCGTCCTGCATCGGCAGGAACGCGCCGCCCGAGTCGACGAGGTAGACGCACGGCAGCCGGTTCTCGCGCGCGATCTCCTGCGCCCGCAGGTGCTTCTTGACGGTGAGCGGGTAGTACGTGCCGCCCTTCACGGTCGCGTCGTTGGCGACGACCATGACGTGCCGCCCGGCGACGAGCCCGATCCCCGCGACGACCCCCGCGGCAGGCGCGTCGTCGTCGTAGACGCCGTGCGCCGCGAGCGGCGCGACCTCGAGGAACGGGCTGCCCTCGTCGAGCAGGACGTCGATGCGCTCCCTGGTCAGCAGCTTGCCGCGTGCGACGTGCCGCTCCCGCGCGGCCGATGGTCCGCCGAGCGCCGCGGCGGCGAGCCGGTCGCGCAGGTCGGCGACGAGCGCACGCTGCGCGGCGGCGTTGGCCGCGTGGTCGGGGGCGCTCGGGTCGGCCGCCGTCCGGAGGGTCTCCATCGACGCTCCTTGAGTTAACGATCGCTAACTGAAATGACGCTACTGTTCGACCAGCGACTTGTCCACGACAGGAGGGCCACCTGGTGCCGGAGCCCCCCACTCCCACCGCCGAGGTCGACGACGCCCCGACCACCGCGCGAGGACGCGCGAAGGCCGAGCGGCGCGAGGCGATCCTGGCCGCCGCGGCGCGGCTGTTCGCCCGGCACGGGTTCGACGGCGTCTCCCTCGACGACCTCGGTGCGGCCGTCGGGGTCCGCGGGCCGGCCGTCTACCGGCACTTCCCGAGCAAGCAGGCCGTGCTCCTCGCGCTGCTCGCCGGCACGAGCGAGCGTCTGCTCGACGGCGGCCGCGACGTCGTCGACGGCACCCCCGACCCTGCCGACGCGCTGCGCGCGCTGGTCCGCTTCCACGCCGACTTCGCGCTCACCGAGCCGGACGTCATCCGCGTCCAGGACCGCGATCTCGCCGCGCTCGCCGCGCCGGACCAGGAGGCCGTCCGGGTGGTCCAGCGGCGGTACGTCGAGGCATGGGTCGACGTGCTCGCGCGCCTCGCGCCGACCGCGGACCGGCCCGAGCTCCGCCTGCGCGCGCAGGCGACGTTCGGCCTGCTCAACTCGACGCCGCACAGCGCGCGCGGCCTGTCGTCGACCCGCACCCGGACCCTCCTGGAGGGCATGGCGCTCGCCGCCCTCGGCCACCCGGACGACCACCCCTCCGGCTGACCGGCGGCACGCGGACCGACCGCGGGTGATAGGCGAAAGGTCCCTTGCGGATCTAGCCTGGCGGGACATCAGGCAATGGGGCCACCGCTTCACAAGAGCACGGCTCCGCCGACGACGGAGCGGAACATGTTGCGTTCAGATGTGTCAGCCGGGCATGCCCGGGAGGGTGCGGAGCAGCGGACGACGGGGTCCTCGAGCGGCCCCGCACGACCACGAGCAGGCGACGGCAGCGCCGACGACGACGGTCTCGTCCGCCTCGTGACGACCGCAGGCGACCGGGTCGAGGACCCGGTCCACGACCCCTGGGTCACCGACGTCGACGACGACGCGCTCGTCGCGCTGTACGAGGACATGGTCGTCGTGCGGCGGTTCGACGTGGAGGCTACCGCCCTCCAGCGGCAGGGCCAGCTCGGGCTGTGGCCGCCGCTCATCGGCCAGGAGGCCGCGCAGGTCGGCTCGGCCCGCGCGATGCGCCCCGACGACTTCGTCTTCAGCTCCTACCGCGAGAACGGCGTCGCGTACTGCCGCGGCGCCGACCCGACCGACCTGGTGCGCGTCTGGCGCGGCACCGCGCTGTCCGGCTGGGACCCCTGGGCGCTGCACATGGCGACGCCGCAGATCGTCGTCGCGTCGCAGGCCGTGCACGCGACGGGCTACGCGCTCGGCTGCCGGATGGACGGCTCGGACGCGGCGGCGGTCACGTACTTCGGCGACGGCGCGACCAGCAAGGGCGACGTGCACGAGGCGATGGTGTTCGCCGCGAGCGGCGCCGCCCCGGTGGTGTTCTTCTGCCAGAACAACCAGTTCGCGATCTCCGAGCCGGTCGGTCTGGTGGCCACCCGCCCGCTCGCCGACCGCGCCCCCGGGTACGGGATCCCGAGCGTGCGCGTCGACGGCAACGACGTGCTCGCGGTCCTCGCCGTCACGCGCGCCGCGCTCGACCGCGCCCGGCGCGGCGACGGCCCGACGTTCGTCGAGGCGGTCACCTACCGTCAGGGCCCGCACACCACGTCGGACGACCCGACGCGCTACGTCGACACCGCCGTGCACGCGCAGTGGGCCGAGCGCGACCCGATCCTGCGCGTCGAGCGCCTCCTGCACCAGCGCGGCGCGCTGTCCGAGGAGCGCACGCACGACGTCAAGGAGAAGGCCGAGGAGTTCGCGCACCGCATGCGCGAGGGCTGCCTGGGCCTCGAGGCACCACCGCCGCTCAGCCTGTTCGACCACGTCCTGGTCGAGCCCACGGCGACGCTGCGGCGCCAGCGCGAGGAGCACGCCGCCTATCTCGCGATGTTCGACGACGAGGCGGTCCGATGAGCACCATGACGCTGGCCGGGGCGCTGAACGCCGGGCTGCGCCGGGCGCTCGCCGACGACGACCGCGTCGTCGTGCTGGGCGAGGACGTCGGGCGCCTCGGCGGCGTCTTCCGCGTGACCGACGGGCTGCAGCGCGACTTCGGCGCCGACCGCGTGCGCGACACCCCGCTCGCCGAGTCCGGGATCCTGGGCGTGGCCGTCGGGCTCGCGTACCGCGGCTACCGGCCCGTCGTCGAGATCCAGTTCGACGGGTTCATGTACCCCGCGTTCGACCAGATCGTCACGCAGGTCGCGCGCCTGCACTACCGGACCGGCGGCGCCGTGCGCATGCCGATCACCGTGCGCATCCCGTTCGGCGGCGGCATCGGTGCGGTCGAGCACCACTCCGAGTCGCCCGAGGCGTACTTCGCGCACACACCGGGCCTGCGCGTCGTCTCCCCCGGCGGACCGCAGGACGCGTACGCGATGGTGCGCCAGGCGGTCGCGTGCGACGACCCGGTCGTGCTGCTCGAACCCAAGCGGCGGTACTGGGTCAAGGGCGACGTCGACGAGTCGCTCGACGACGCGCTGCCGCTCGACCGTGCACGCGTCGTCCTGCCCGGCGACGACGTCACCGTCGCCGCCTACGGCCCGCTCGTGCTGACGGCGCGTGACGCGGCGCTCGCGGCCCGCGACGAGGGCGTCTCCGTCGAGGTCGTCGACCTGCGGTCGCTCTCGCCGCTCGACCTCGACACCCTGGAGGCGTCCGTGCGACGCACCCGGCGGCTCGTCGTCGCGCACGAGGCGCAGCGCAGCGGCGGGCTCGGCGCGGAGATCGCCGCATCCGTGACCGAGCGCTGCTGGGACGTGCTCACCGCCCCCGTCGCGCGCGTCACCGGGTTCGACGTCCCCTACCCGCCCGCCAAGGTCGAGGAGCACTTCCTGCCCGACCTCGACCGGATCCTCGACGCGGTCGACCGCGTGCTCGGACGGCCGCACTCGCTCAGCGGGTTCGTCCCGTCGGTGCGGGCGGTCGAGGAGCCGCCGGAGGGTGCGGTGGTCGGCGACGCCGAGCGCGCCCGCGGTGCCGCGGCTGTCCGGAGCGCGTCATGAGCGCCGACCGGACCCTCCGCACCGTCACCCTGCCCGACCTCGGCGAGGGCCTGACGGAGTCCGACCTCGTCGAGTGGCTCGTCGCCGTCGGCGACACCGTCACGCTCAACCAGGTCGTCGCCGAGGTCGAGACCGCGAAGGCGCTCGTGCAGCTGCCCTCACCGTGGGCGGGTGTCGTCGAGGCGCTGCTCGTCGAACCCGGCACCACGGTCGCCGTCGGCGGCCCGCTCCTGACGATCGCCGTCCCCGACACCGCCGCGACCGGCGACCGGTCGCCGTCGGCCACCCCGGCCGACGCGGCCCCCGACGTGGCCCCCGCGCCCGAGGCGCACGTGCCCGAGACGGCGGCCGACGTCGTCCCCGCCGGGTCGACCGCCCCGCTCGCGCCGGCGACGGCTGCGCGCGTCGGGGC
>NZ_BHYL01000220.1 GCF_003851725.1 Cellulomonas algicola
GCCCGCGGCCGCCGTCGCCCGCGCGGCGGCGAGCGCGCTCGCGCCGTCGCGCTCGAGCGTCGCGGCGCGCACCGCGTCCCGCGCGATCGCCTCCGCCTCGCCCTCGGCGGACGCGTACCGCCCGGCGGCGACGACGAGCAGCGCCACGAGCAGCAGCACCGGGATCAGCACGACGACCTCGACGGCCATCGAGCCGCGGTCGTCGCCCCGCGCGGTCCGTCCCACCGCGGTCCTCCTCCGTCCGTGCGCCGGGCGCGTCACTGGTCCGCCCGGAACCGCTCGACGGGCCCCTGCACGAGCGCGCTCACGCGTGGTGCCAGGCCCTGCACGATCTCCTTCGAGCGGGCCGAGACCTCGACCCGCACGGTGTCCGGGGTCGGCCGGCTGATCTCGACGTCGAGGTCCTGCAGGTTCTCGCCGCCGATCAGCTCGGCGAACTCGACCGCCCGGGCGCGGGCCGCGGTCTCCGACGCGGGGGTGCCGCCGCCGGTCCGCACGACGCGGGCGGTCTCCCGCGCGACGGCACCCACCAGCTGGTTGCCGTGCCACGTGAGCGCGAACTGCACCGTCACGAGGATCACGAGCATGAGCAGGGGGGTGTAGAACGCGAGCTCGATCGAGCTCGCGCCACGGTCGCCCTCGGCGCCCGCGGACGCGCGCAGCCGTCGGCGGACCGGGGTCAGGAGCGGAGCGGTCACGGTCCGCCCGGGGCGTCGGGCATCTCGATCGACTCCGCGGCGTCGTTCGCGAGGTTGTAGATCACCGTGCCGACCACGCCCGCGAGCAGCACGAGGACGCCCGTGATGATGACCCACTCGATGACCGACGCACCGGCGTCCTCCGCGAGGCGGGCGCGCTGGTAGCGGCGTCGCAGCTCCATGACGAGGTAGTCGACGACTCCCCGGTGGGGAAAGCTCATGTCAGCACCGTCCTTTGTCGAGTGTCCGTGTCGTGCGGTCGTGGCCCGTCCGGTCGTGCCGTGCGCGGGTCATGTCTGGCCCAGCACGCTCTGCAGCGCCGGGTAGAGGAGGAAGACCAGGAAGCCGACGGCGAGCAGGAGCTGCGCGACGAGCATCGACTCGGAGCTCTCTCCGGCCTTGCCCTCGGCTTCCGCCAGCTCGCGTCGACGCATCGAGCCCGCACGCGCCGCGAGCGAGTCGCGGACCTTCGCGCCGTCCTCGGCCACGAGCGCGAGCGCGGCCGCGAGGTCCCGCAGCTCGTCGACGCGCAGCTCCGTGCCGAGCCCGCCCAGCGCGGACCACGGCGTCTCGCCGCGCAGCCGCGCACCGCCGAGCGCGTCCCGGATCCGCACCATCGCCCATCCGTCGCTGAGCTCGGACGCGCCCTGCAGCGCCTCGGGGACGCCGCGGCCGGCCGCGAGGCTCATCGAGACGAGGTCGAGGAACGAGCCGACGACGTGCCGGAAGTCGCGGCGCCGCGCGGCGGCCTGCGACCGCACCGCGAGCCACGGGACCGCCGCGGCGCCGACGCCCACGAGGAGCGAGACGAGCAGCGGCACGGACAGGTTGACGTCCACGTGCAGCGCCACGAGCACCGCACCCACGACGAGCGGCGCGAGGAACCCCCCGACGAACGCGAGCACGGTGCGCGCGAGGAACGCGTCGAGCGTGAGCCCGGTCATCGCGAGGTCCGCCCGGAGGGCGTCCAGCGGCAGACCGGTCGCGGTCACGCGGCGTGCGGCCTCGCGCCCGAGTGCGAGCCGCCACCGGGCCCCCTCCCCCGCACGCGGGTCGACGCCGACCGCGCGCGCGTACGCGCGGCTCTGGCGGCGTTCCTCGTCGAGCCGGGCCAGGGCGCTGCCGGCGTGCGTCGGCGGAGGTACGAGCACGACGACGAGCAGGAGCACGCCGAGGCCGACGACCGCCCCTGCGAGGAGCACGAGCGTCACGACGCACCCCCCACCGGAGCCTTGGCGTCGACCTGAGGCTGCCCGTGCCGGTCGGGCGTCGCGACGAGGAAGCGGGCCGGGACGTCGACGCCCGAGAGCCGCTTCATCCACCAGAACCCGGCGGCGAAGAGCGCGATGACGACCACCAGCACCGCCTGCCCGGTCGCCGTGCCGTACGGCGCGACGTACGTCGGGTTCAGGATGGCCAGGCCGAAGATCATGAGCATCGAGAAGCCCATGACGATCTGCGCGGACCGGCGGGTCGAGGAGCGGCCCGCCGACACCCGCTGGCGCATGTCGAGCTCGGCGCGCGCCGACTCGGAGACCGACGTGAGGACCTGCCGCAGACCCGGGCCGCGCAGGCGCGAGTTGAGGATCAGCGCCGCGACGACCAGGTCCGCGCTCGGGTCGTCCAGGTCGTCGGCGAACCGCTGGAGCGCGGTGCTGAGCGGCACCCGGACCCGCAGCCGGTCCACGAGCATGCGGAGCTGCGGCTGGATGGTCGGCGACGCCGCGTAGACGGTCGCGGGGATCGCCTGCTCGAGACCGACCGCGCCGGCGATCGTGTCGCGCAGCGACTCGGCCCACGACGCGAGACCCTCGAGGCGGGCCATCGCCTGCTTCTCCGCCTTCGCCCCGCCGAAGAGCGACGTCCACGACAGGACGAGCGCCGCGGCGGCGACGGCGGCGACCGGCCACCGCGTCACGACGAGGACCACCACGGCCGCGACGGCCGCGAGCAGCGCGCGGCGCCCGAGCCGGTCGACGAGCGACGGCCCGCCGTGCACCACGCCCGCGTCCCGCGTGCGTGGTCGCAGCGACTCGACGAGCAGCGCGATCCCG
>NZ_BHYL01000221.1 GCF_003851725.1 Cellulomonas algicola
GAGGTCGGCGGCGCCGACCTCGACTGCGGCCGGGTCGTGCGCGCGCCCGACGTGGGCCGCGAGGCGGCCGGTGCCGTCGGCGTGGAGCGCCTGCTCGCCGAGCGAGCGCCAGGCGCCGCCGTCGCCGAACGTCGCGGCGACGACGTCGGAGAGGTGGTGCACCGCGACCGGGTCGTGCGGGTCACCGAGCACGGCCTCGGTCGCCAGCGCGAGCTCGACGCTCCCGACGCGTCGCAGCCGGTCCACGACCCCGCGGTGGGCGGCCGACGACATGTCCCAGTAGTCCACCGCGGCCTCCTGCAGCCGCGGGTCGGCGACGAGGACGACGCTGCTCACGACGGCGTCGACGACGTCGCCGCGCGGACACGAACCGGCTCCGAGCACGTCGCTCATGCGCGGCTCACCCGCAGCGGCGCGACGACGCCTCCGACGACCGCCCCCCACGGACGCTCCTGCACCCGCGCGCGGAAGGTCAGCGGCAGGTCGAGCGCGTCGGCCGGGGCGTCGACCCCGAGCGACTCCCACGGGAACACGACGGCGAGCTCGTGCCCGTCGCCGCGCGCGGTGCACAGCTCGACGCGCGGGCGCGGTCCCGTCTTGTCGCTCGAGTAGTCGGAGAACTCGTGGGTCCCGTCGAGCGGTCGGTAGAACAGCTCGTAGCGATACGTGCCCGTGGCCCAGCCGAGGGCCGCCATCTGCTGGTCCTCGAGCGCCGGGAAGTGCGCGGTCGCGTGCAGCCCTTCCGGCGTCGCGGACAGCTCGGCCCGGATCGACCCGAGGTCGCCGCCGAAGCGGTGGAAGACATAGCGCCCCGCGTGGTCGTCGTCGGTCGCGAGGAACGACAGCGCCGCAGTGCCGTCGGAGCCCAGCACCACCGGGTCCGGTCCGAGGAGGTCCGCGAGGTCCTGGTGGTCGGCGTCCGACGCGACGAGGTCCGCCGCCGCCCAGGGCAGGCTGACGGGGAACCCGGCGTCGATGCCGTCCCACCAGAGGTTGCGCGGGAACCAGTCGCGGATCGCGGACGACGCGCCCAACACCGGCTCGAACGGGTCCTCGCCGAACAGGTCGAGGTGCAGGCGACGGGCGAAGTCCGTGACGAGCCCGGCGTCGAACCGTTCGTGCAGCGTGCGGAAGACGTCCGTGTCGAACGAGCCGAGCGCGAGGTAGTCGCGCATCTGGGCGAGCTCGACGAGCCGCACCGTCGCCCACGGCAGCGGCTGCGTGTTCATCGCGAAGCCGACGTACACGTGCGCGCACCGGATCAGCACGGACATCTCGGGGCCGAGCACGTCGATCTCCTGCGCCTCGCCGGTCCCCGGGGCCAGCAGGTCGACCAGGTCGTCGTACGTGACGCTGGAGATCGAGAACGGCGTGCGCAGCTCGCAGCGGCCGGGGGTGCCGAGGACGTCGACCGCCGACTCCGCCAGCTGCGACGGCATCCCGGTCACGATGTATCGGGCGTGCACCTCGACGTCGTCCATGTGCGCGAAGACGTAGGGGTGCTCCTCGCCGTGGAAGTGGAAGCCCGACCCACCGGTCGCCTCGACGGCGCGCGCCACCTCGGTGGGGTCGGCACCGAGCACGTCGATGTCCCAGCTGAACGCGGCGTGCGCCGGGTCGCCCGTCAGGGCGTACAGGCCGAAGCCCTTCACCGGCACGAGGCCGGGACCACGCCCCTCGTGGTGCAGCGAGTCGCGCACCGTGCGGAACAGCGCGATCTGGTCCCGCACGCGCGCGACGACCTCGTCGTGTCCGGCCGCGACCCGTCGCCGCAGCGTCTCGGGCGCGTCCACGGCCTCGTCGTCGAGGCGGCGTAGGAACCGGCCCTCGAGCCTGTGCTGGCGCAGGGCGCGGACGAGCACGTCCTGGTCGATCCCAGCCAGGTCCGGCGTCTCGGCTCCTCCCGCCGCCCACAGCAGCGCACGGCGGATCCCACTCAACGACGACAACGGCGCCTCCACGTCTCGGCCGGCGTCAGTGCCGGGCTCAGGCAACGGGCCGAGACGCTACGCACGGTCACGGAAGGCGGTCAATCGCGTGAGAATGTTTTAATCCACGCATATCGGACACGGAATTCGTGCGTCAAAAAGCGTCTCGCGCTGCCCTGGACGCCCGTCTAGGCGTCGTCCGAGAACGGGGCGGGTCAGGCGGGCCGCGACGCGCCGAAGGCCGGTGATCATGCCGCAGCGCACGGTCCGACGACGGGGCGACCCGACCATCTCGGATCGTCCTCGATCGCGTCGTCGGCCGTCGACGGGACCGGCGGACGGGCCTCGCGCGACCCGACGAGCCAGTCCGCATGTCGGACAGTCCGGCGACCTGGTTGCGCGACCGGCCGTCGACGCCGATCATCCGCCGCCGGTGGTCGCCCGCCGGCGGTCAGCCCCGCTCCGGCGGCTCCGCGGTGTGCCGCAGCAGCCGGTCGACGAGCGTCGGCCATGCCCGGCGCGGTGGCACTCCGTGACCCGCGTCCGAGACCACCAGGAGCTCAGCGCCGGGGATCTCGTCCGCGAGCGAGCGGCCGTGCGGCAGGGGAAACATGGGGTCGTCGGCGCCGTGCACGACGAGCGTCGGGACGCGGATCTCCCCCAGCCGGTCGCGCCACGACGGCCCGCCGTCCATGATCCCGTGGTTGGTGCGCGACCGGATGTCGGTGGCCCGCGCGACGGTCCGCTCGGCGATCGCACGCTCGACGTCGGCGTCGAAGCCGCCGCGCTGGAACGGCCGCTCCTCCTCGACGAGGTAGGCGACGACGGTGGCGCCGTCGGACCAGTCCGGCTCGGGCGGCGACGACGCGAACAGGTCGGGGTCGAACGACGGCAGGTCGTCGGCCTCGCGACCGGGTACGCCGGGGGTCGCGCTGACCAGCGTGAGCGTCCGCACCCGCTCGGGGTGGTCCAGGGTGACGAGCTGCGCCGCCGCACCGCCCATGGACAGTCCGACGAGGTGCGCGGCCGGCACACCCTCGACGTCGAGCACGCCGACGAGGTCGTCCGCGAGGTCCGGCAGCCCGTACCCCGGCTCGCCGGGCGGCCACGTCGCCGACCGACCGGTGTCGCGCCAGTCGAGCCGGATCACGCGCCGCTCCTGCGCGAGCCGCTCGACGAGCGCGTCGGGCCACGCGTCGAGCGAGCACGCACCGCCGTGCGCGAGCAGCAGCACCGGCGCGTCGGGCGGACCGGTGACGTCGAGGCACAGCGCGACGCCGCCGACGTCGACCACGCGCTCGTTGCGGCTCACCTCCCCATCGTGGCGGGGGGCACCGCGTGCGTCGACCGGCGCCCCGCTCCCGCACGCGCCGGCTACCTCAGCCGCGCGAGCGTGCCACCGACCGGGCGATGCGCTCGGCGTCGAGGCGCAGCTCGCGGAACATGCCGCTGATGGGGTTGGTGTAGCCGGTGAAGTACAGGCCCGGCCGGGCCGGCCGCGGGCCGTGCGCACGCGGCAGACCGCGCGCGTCGAGGACGCCCAGGTGGCCGACCAGCGGTTCGAGACCGCGTCGGTAGCCGGTCGCCGCGATCACGACGTCGGGCTCGACGCGTGTGCCGTCGGCGAGCACGACCTTCGTGCCCTCGAACGACTCGACGGCAGCGACGGGCTCGATCGCGCCCGACTGCACGCCCGCGATCAGCCCGACGTCCTGCAGCGGCACCGAGCCCTCGAGCACGCGCGAGTACAGGCCGGTCGTCGGGCGGGGCAGCCCGTGGGCAGCCAGGTCGGGGACCTCGACCCGCGCGATCAGCCGCGCGGTCGCGTCGACGAGCGGCACGGGCAGGTGACGCACGACGATCCCGGTGCCCTGCGCGGGCCAGCCGAGGTTCGAGCGCCGGACGATGTGCGGCGGCGTCCGGACCGCGAGCCGTACCCGCCCGGCGCCACCCTCGACGAGGTCGACCGCGATCTCCGCGCCGGTGTTGCCCACGCCGACCACGAGGACGTCGCGGCCGCGGTACGGCTGGGCGTTCCGGTAGGAGGAGGCGTGCACGACCTCGCCCGGGAACTCCGCGACGCCCGGCCACGCGGGCGGCACCGGGGTGTGGTTGTAGCCGGTCGCCACGACGACCGCGCTCCCTTCGACCGTCCCGTCCCCGGCGGTGCGCAGCCGCCACCCCGCGCCCGCCCGCTCGACGCGCTCGACCGCGACCCCGGTCCGCACCTCGAGCCGGTGGTGGTCGGCGTACTGCTCGAGGTACCGGACGACGTCGTCGCGGGCCACCCACCGGCCGTAGGCCCGCGGGATCGGCAGCCCCGGCAGCGACGACCAGCGGCGCGTCGTGTGCAGGTGCAGCCGGTCGTAGTGACCGCGCCACGAGGCGCCGACCGCGGACGACCTCTCCACGACGACCGCGTCGACCTTCCGCGCCCGCAGCGCGGCGGCGACGGCGAGCCCGCCGGGCCCCGCGCCCACCACCAGAACCGGCCCTGCCACCATCCGCCGACCTCCTCCTCGAGTCACGGGCGGCCCAGCGTTCCACGCGTCGGGCCCCGCCGCCAGCCTTTCCGGACGGTTGTCCAGGTCGTCAGCCGGCCGGCCGAGCACGCACGCCGCCCTGCGTCGGGCAGGAGCGCGAGCGTCGCAGCACCCGGGCCGACGCGCAGCGGGCTCCCGACCCGCGCGTCAGACGGCCCGCGACGTCCCTTGCGCGCTGCCTCCTCGCCGGGCCACGCTGTCAGGGCCCGTGCGGCTCGGCTCACGCCGACGCCGTCGAGGGGGGCGTCGTCGCCGCCCGCGGATGAGGAGGCCGTCCGTGGTCGCTCTGCTGGAGCACCAGCTCGCAGTGCCCGCTTTCCGTGTGCCGCTCGCCCGGCGTCCCCGGCTCGTCCGGGCGCTCGACGACGCGTCGTCCGCGCCGCTCACCCTCGTGAGCGCGCCGGCCGGCACCGGCAAGACCGTGCTGCTCGCGTCGTGGTTCGCCGACGGTCGCGCCGGACCGGGAGCCGCCTGGGTGTCCGTCGAGAGCGGCGACGACGCGACCGGCCGGTTCTGGCGCTACGTCGAGGCCGCGCTGGTGCGCGCGGGCGTCGGCATGCCGCCGCGTCGTGCCGCGTCGCCCGACGTCGTGATCCGGCTGGCGACCGCGCTCGCGTCGGCACCGCGCCCGGTGCTCCTCGTCGTCGACGCCGCCCACCACCTCGCGCCCGCGACCGTCGGCGATCTCGACCGCCTCGTCCGCCTGGCCGACGGCCGGCTGCGCCTCGTGGCCGCGACGCGTCTCGTCCCGCTCCCGCAGGTCCTCGCCCGCCGGCTGAGCGGTGACGTCGCGGAGGTGGGCCGAGCCGACCTCGCGCTCACCGACGCCGAGGTCGCCGACGTGTGCCGCGGTACCGGTCTGCGTGGCCGGGACGTCGCCCGGCTCGTGGAGCGCACCGAGGGCTGGGCCGCGGCCGTCCGGTTCGCGGCCCGGGCGGCCGCACGGACCGACGACCCGGCGCACGCGGCCGCCGCGGCGTGGTCGGGCGTCGACGGCGAGTTCGCCGCCTGGTTCTCGACCCACGTCCTCGGGACGGCACCGCCCGAGGTGCGGGGGGCGCTGCTGCGCAGCGCGGTCGCCGACCGCCTGCGACCAGGTCTGTTCGACGCGCTCGTCGGGGACGCGTCGGGCTCGCTCTTCACGCAGCTCGTCCGCTCGGGTGCGTTCGCCCGGGCCACGGGCACCGCGGACGAGTTCCAGGTCGGTCCGCTCGTCGCGAACCTGCTGCGCGTCGAGCTCACGGCACGGACACCGGAGCTCGTGCCCGCCCTGCACGTCACCGCAGCTCGCTGGTGCGCCGAGCACGGGGCGACGACCGAGGCGCTCGACCACGCACGAGCCGCGGGCCGCTGGCGCGAGACGACCGAGGCCGTCGTCGGCCGGCCGGACTTCGGGACGCTGCTGCTCGCACCCGGCGGGACGACCACCCCCCTCGCGGCGGCGCTCGCCGCAGTCCCGCCCGACGCGTCGCACGAGGCCAGCCGCGTCGCGCGCGCCGCCGGCGCCCTGCTGCGCGGCGA
>NZ_BHYL01000222.1 GCF_003851725.1 Cellulomonas algicola
CGCCGACCGTCTGCGGGCCGCCGCTCTGCAGCAGGTGCAGCAGGTCGACGCGGCTGCCCGAGCCCAGCGTGCGGGCCGCTGCGGTGCGTCGGGACATGCGCCGATCATCGAGGTGGAGTGACGTGCGCGGCTCGGGACCTCGGTCCCATCCGCAGGCCAGGGGCGCAAATCTACGGTCGAGCCGTGAATACTCCTGGCCTGCGCGGACGGACCGCCCTCATGGTCCCCGTCGCGGTCGCCCTGCTCGCGGGGCTCGACGCCGCGCTCGTCCTGCTCGGGCTCCCGGCACCCGTCACGACGCAGCGGTTGCCCGACGTGCACGGCGCGCTCATGGTGCTCGGCTTCGTCGGTGCGCTCGTCGCGCTCGAGCGCGCGGTCGCCGTCGGTCGGCTGCTCGGCTACGCCGCGCCCGCGCTGCTGGGTCTCGGCGGGCTCCTGCTGCTGTCGCCGCTGCCGCTCGTGGCCGGGCGGGTCGCGCAGCTCGGCGGGGCCGTCGCGCTCGTCGGCCTGTACGGCGCGGTGTGGCGGCGCCAGGCCGCGGCCGCGGTCGCCGTGCAGGGCCTCGGCGCGCTGATGGCGGTCGGCTCGGCCGTGCTGTGGCTCGGCGACGTGCCCGTCCCGCGCCTCGTCCCGTGGTGGGTGGGTTTCCTGGTGCTGACCGTCGCGGGCGAGCGGCTCGAGCTCATGCGCGTCGCGGCACCGCCGCCCGTCGCGGAGCGCGGCGTCGTCGGGGCGTCCCTCGCGTTCCCCGTCGCCGCCGCGCTCGCGCTGCTGTGGCCGTCCGTCGGGTACGCCGCCCTCGGCGTCGTGCTGCTCGTGCTCGTCCTCTTCCTCGTCCGGTACGACGTCGCGCGCCGGACCGTGCGGGCCACCGGGCTGCCGCGGTTCATGGCCGTCGCGATGCTCGCCGGGTACGCCTGGCTCGCGGTCGCGGGCGCGCTGTGGCTCGTCGGCGGCCCGCAGCTCGCCGGACCGGGGTACGACGCGGTGCTGCACGCCGTGTTCCTCGGGTTCGTGATCTCGATGGTCATGGCGCACGCGCCCGTGATCCTGCCCGCCGTGCTGCGCCGCCCGCTGCCGTACCGGCCGCTGATGTACGGACCGCTCGTCGCGCTGCACCTCACGCTCGTGCTGCGGGTCGCCGTCGGGGACGCGCGCGACCTGCCGGTCGTCGTGCAGGTCGGCGGCGTCGGCAACATCCTCGCCGTCCTCGCGTTCCCGGTCGTCGCGGCGCTGTCCGCCCGCGCGGCCCGCCGGCCCCGACCCGGTCCGGCGACCGTCGACGGCCACCCCGACCGCCCCGTCGCCGTCACCGCTGACCCGGCGACGGGGCTCCCGACCACCGCGACCGGTGCGGACGAGATCCCGGGCGACGATCGCGCGCCGTCCCGCCCGCCCGCCGCGAGGCAGCGCGCGCAGGCGGGCGCCCCCGGCCGGCCCGACCCCGCGGAGGTGACCGCGTGACCCGGGCGTCGTGGCACCTGCGGGCCAACGCGCTCGTGGGCGCGTGGCTCGTCGCGGCCGTCGCCGCGACGCTCGTGCACCGGAACGTCCCGGCGGCGCCGTGGCTCATGGTGCACCTGCTGCTCCTCGGCGCCGTGAGCACCGCGATCCTGGTGTGGAGCCAGCACTTCGCCGACACGCTGCTGCGCCGACCTGCGCCCGGCGGCCGCCGCGGCCACACCGCCCGGCTGGCGGCCCACACGCTCGGCGCGGTCCTCGTCGTCGCCGGGCTGCTCGCGTCCGTCTGGGCGCTGGTCGTCGCGGGCGGCGTGCTCGTCGCGGCCGGCGCGGTCGCGCACGTCGTCGTCCTCGCGCGGCAGGGCCGCGGTGCGCTGCCGTCGCGGTTCGGGCCGATGGTCCGGTACTACGTCGCGGCGAGCGCGCTGCTCCCGGTCGGCGTCACGCTGGGCGTGCTCATGGCGCGCGGCGACCTGTCCGACGAGGCGCACGGCCGCGCGTACGTCGCGCACGTCGCGCTCAACCTGCTCGGCTGGGTCGGGCTGACGGTGCTCGGCACGCTCGTCGTGCTGTGGCCGACGGTCCTGCACGCCCGGATCGACGAGCGCGCGGAGAAGGCGGCGCCGCGCGCGCTGCCCGTCGTGCTCGCCGGGCTCGCGGTCGTCGGTGCCGGGTCCGCGACCGGGTGGCGCCCGCTCGTCGGCGTCGGCTGTCTCGTCGTCGTCGCGGGCTGCGCCGTCATCGCGCGGTCCATGGCCGACCAGGCGCGCACGGCCGTCCCCCGCACGTACGCGGCGTGGACCGTCGGGGCCGCGGTGCTGTGGCTCGTGGGCTGCACGCTCGCGTACGGCGTCGTCGTCGCGACCGCGCCGTCGTGGGCCGCTGCGGTCGACGACGTCAAGGTGCTCGTCGCGCCCTTCGCGGTCGGGTTCGCCGCCCAGGTGCTCGTCGGGTCGCTGTCCTACCTGCTGTCCGTCGTCCTCGGCGGCGGCCCGTCGACGGCCCGCGCGACCGCCGCCGAGCTCGACCGCGGCGCGCTCGTCCGGCTGGTGCTGGTCAACGGCGGGCTGCTCGTCTACGTCGCCCCCGTGCCTGCTGCCGTCCGGGTCGGGTGCTCGTTCGTCGTGCTCGGCGCGCTCGTGACGTTCCTCGTGCTCGCCGTGCGGGCTGCGCTCGTCGCCCGACGTGCCGCGCCGCCCTCGCCGGTGTCGCGACCGGGCGCAGGCGCGACGTCCGCCGCGACCGAGCCGCGCCCCACCGACGGTCCGAGCCCTCGCGCTGCCGCGTCGGGGTCCGCCCGGGGTGCGACGCGCACGACGGTCGGGTCACAGCATCACCGGTCCGGCGCTGCGGCTGTCGGTGTCGGGGTGCTCGCGCTCGTCGTCGCGGTCGGTGTGGCCGTCGACCCGCCCGCGGCGGGGATCGGCCTCGTGTCCGCCGCCGGCGCGGACGGCGTCGCGCCCACGGGGCGCACCACGACCGTCCAGGTCGAGGCGCGCGACATGCGCTTCTCGCCCGACCGCATCGAGGTACCCGCCGGCGACCGGCTCGTGATCGAGCTCGTCAACGCGGACGACGACGTGCACGACCTCACGCTCGCGACGGGGGCGACGACGGGGCGGGTCACGCCGGGGCAGTCCGCGACGCTCGACGTCGGCGTGGTCGGGCGGTCCGTCGACGCGTGGTGCGCGGTCGCCGGGCACCGGTACATGGGCATGACGCTCGACGTCGTCGCGGTCGGCGGGCCGGTGACGGCGGACGGGGCGGACGGCGCGCACGGCGAGGGCAGCGGCGTCGACCCGACGGGCACCGCGCACGCCGAGCACCCGGGGCACGGCGCACCGGACGGCACCGCGACAGGCCCGTCGGCGGCGGACGACCTGGACCTGATGGCCGCACCGGACGACGGCTTCGTCGCGCGCGACGCCGCGGCACCGCCGTCGGAGGCCGCCGGCCGCACGCACCGCCGCACGCTCACGGTCCGCGAGGTCGAGCGCGAGGTCGCCCCGGGCGTGACGCAGACGCTGTGGACGTTCGACGGCGCCGCGCCCGGGCCGGTGCTGCGCGGCCAGGTCGGCGACCGGTTCGAGATCACGCTCGTCAACGACGGGTCGATCGGCCACTCGATCGACTTCCACGCGGGCGAGCTCGTGCCGGACGACACCATGCGCACGATCGCACCGGGGACGTCCCTCACGTTCTCCTTCACGGCGACGCGCAGCGGGATCTGGATGTACCACTGCTCGACGATGCCGATGAGCCTGCACATCGCGAACGGCATGTTCGGCGCCGTGGTGATCGACCCGCCGGGCCTGCCGCCCGTCGACCACGAGTACGTCGTGGTGCAGTCGGAACTCTACCTCGGGCCGCAGGGCGGCGTCGCGGACCCGGCACGCATCGCGACGCGGGTTCCCGACCTCGTCGTCCTCAACGGCTACGCGCACCAGTACCGCGACCGTCCGCTGCGGGTGACCGCCGGGGACCGCGTCCGGTTCTGGGTCCTCGACGCGGGCCCGAACCTCTCGTCGGCGTTCCACGTCGTCGGGGCGCAGTTCGACTCGCTGTACCGCGAGGGCGACTGGGTGCTGCGCGACGGCGGCTCGACGGGCACGGGAGGCGCCCAGGTGCTGTCGCTGGCTCCTGCCGAGGGCGGCTTCGTCGAGCTGACGATCCCGCAGCCCGGCACCTACCCGTTCGTGTCCCACGCGATGAGCGACGCCGAGGCCGGCGCGTCCGGCCGGCTCGTCGTCACCGCCCCCTGACGCCCGGCGCCGGCGCACCCCCGGGCCGGCGCCGGGCCCGCGGCCGCCCG
>NZ_BHYL01000223.1 GCF_003851725.1 Cellulomonas algicola
CCCTCATGACGATCGCCAACGCGACCGGTGCGCTCGTCTGCTCGACGGGCAACCGGTCGGAGAGCGCGGTCGGCTACACGACGCTCTACGGCGACACGTGCGGCACCGCGCCGAACCCGCTCGGCGACCTGCTCAAGACCGACGTCGTCGCCTTCGACGGCCGGCTCGTGCCCGGCGTCTACGGCCTGTGCGCGTGGCGCAACGCGCGTGCGGTCGCGTCCGGCGAGGTGCCGCCGATCCCGGCGTCGACGCTCACCAAGCCCCCGTCGGCGGAGCTCGCACCCGACCAGCAGGACTCCGACTCGCTGCCCCCGTACGACGTGCTCGACCCGCTGCTGCTCGCGTTCCTCGAGGACCGGACGGGACCCGACGACCTCGTCGACGACCTCGTCGCCCGCGGGCACGACCGCGCCGGCGCGACCGCCACGGTCCGGCACGTCCTCGGGCTCGTCGACCGCAGCGAGTTCAAGCGCCGCCAGGTGCCGCTGCGGATCAAGGTCAGCCGCGTCGCGTTCGGGCGCGACCGCCGGATGCCGCTCGCCACGCACTGGCGGCACGTCCCGACGCCGGTCGCCGAGCCGTCGCGCAGCTCCGTCTGACCGGCGCTCGCCGGGCCTGGGCGCCCGTCGTCCCGGGCCGTCAGAGCAGGTCGCGCAGCACCGTCGCCTGGTTGTGGTCCGGGTCCTTCGCGCCGTACAGGAGCGTGACGACGTCGTGCGTCGCGACGACGTCCCGGAGCCGGTCGAGCGCCGGGTTGGTCGCGAGCTCCGCGCGGTAGCGGCGGGCGAACTCGTCGAAGAGCGCCTCCTCGTGGTGGAACCACCGCCGCAGCTCGGTCGACGGCGCGACGTCCTTGAGCCACACGTCGACCGCCGCGCGCTCCTTCGTCAGGCCGCGCGGCCACAGCCGGTCGACGAGGACGCGCAGCCCGTCGTCGTCGGACCGCTCGTCGTGGACCCGGCGCACGCGCACGCTCACACCCCCATCGTGCCGTGTGGGCGACCGGTGCGAGGATCGGCGCTGCCGGGCCGGCCGCGAGACCTGCCGCACGGTGCGCGACCCACGACGCTCGACGACGAGGAGACGCCATGACGACGTTCGGCCCGACCGACGACCTCCGCGCGGCCGAGTTCCGCGGCGCCGACCTGCGCGGCGCGAGGTTCATCGAGACCGACCTGTCCGGCGCGGTGCTGCGCGGCGTGCAGGTCGAGGGCGTCGAGATCGACGCGCCGTGGCTGCCCGACGGTGACGCGCTCCTCGTCAACGGCGTCGACGTGGTCCCGTTCGTCGAGGCCGAGCTCGACCGCCGCTTCCCCGGCCGCTCGACCCGCCGCGCCGCCGACCCGGACGGGCTGCGCGACGCGTGGGCGGTGCTGCAGCGCACGTGGGACGCGACGCTCGCGCGCGTCGCCGCCATGCCGGACGGGACGCCGGACGTGTCCGTCGCGGGGGAGTGGTCGTTCGCCCAGACGCTGCGCCACCTCGTCCTCGCGACCGACGCCTGGCTCGGGCGCTCGGTCCTCGGCCTGGCGCAGCCGTTCCACCCGCTCGGCCAGCCCGGTCCGCAGGCGGAGGACGACGGGCTCGACCTGTCGCTGTTCAGCACGACCACGCCGACGTTCGACGAGGTGCTCGCGGCCCGCGCCGACCGCGTCCGCCTGGTGCGCGACTTCCTCGCGACCGTCACCGCCGACGACCTCGCCGCGCAGCACCCGCACCCGTGGGCGCCCGAGTACCCCGAGACGACCCTGTCGTGCCTCCACGTGATCCTCGAGGAGGAGTGGGAGCACCACCGGTTCGCGGTCCGCGACCTCGACGCGATCGGGTCGTCGCCGGCCTGAACGCGCACGCGTCGGGGCGTCCGGGCGCGGAAAATGCGCTGGCCAGCAGCGCCCGGCGGCGCGCACAGTACCGGGGCGCTGCGCGTGACCTCGCGCGCGGCGACCACACGTGACGGCCACGACGAGCCGCGGAAGGAGGAGCCCGTGCACGACCGCATCGACCGCTGGTCGGGACGCGACGTCTGCGCGTCCGACGCGCTCGTCCTGCACCGCACCCTCGACCGCACGACCGACCGCACGACCGGCCGCCCGGAGCAGCGCGGTCGCCTCCTGCGCCCCTCGTCGACCTGACGTCCACCCACGTCGACGACGGGCCGTTCCCCTCCGCGGGAGTGGCCCGTCGTCGTTCGTCGACCCGCGCCCCCTGGAAGGAGACCGCCATGGTCCGCATCGTCAACCAGTCCCTGACCGCCACCCACGCGCCGATCTCCGACGCCGCCGCCCGTCGCGCCGCCCGGCGCCTCGCCCGCACGGCCGCCCGCAACCCGCTGCGACGGGTCCGGGTCGACTGCGAGCCGCACGCGGTGCGCGACCCGCTCGCGACGCTCGGCGATCGCGTCTGGTGCGACGCGCACGCCGACTGGGCGACGGTCGTCGAGGTCACCGAGTAAGCGCCCCGAGCCCGAACCACCGACACGACCCGACCCAGCACGACGACCGGTCCGAGCGACCACGAGAGAGGAGGTGACCCCGGTGTCCGGAGTCCTGGTCCTGAACGCGGGCTACGAGCCCCTGCACCGGGTGAGCCTGCAGCACGCGGTGCGGATGCTGCACCGGCGGGTCGCGGTCGTCGAGGAGGCGGTCGCGGGCAAGCGGTTCGGGCAGTACCCGCTGCCCGCGGTCCTGCGGCTGGTCCGGTACGTGCACATGCGCTGGCGGCACCGGACCGGCGCACCCCCGTGGTCGCGGGCCGGCGTGCTGCGGCGGGACGACCACGTCTGCGCCTACTGCGGGACGCGCGGTGCGGCCACCGTCGACCACGTGATGCCGCGGTCGCGGACCGCCGACCCGAACACGTGGCTCAACACGGTCGCGTGCTGCGGTCGGTGCAACAACCGCAAGCGCGACCGGACGCCCGACGAGGCCGGCATGCGACTCCGGTACGCGCCGCGGGTGCCGAGCCACGCCGAGCTCCTCGACCTCTGACGACGGACCGCTCTCCGGCGAGGAGGGCGGTCCGTCGTCGTGCGCACCGGGCCGTCCGCGTGAGCCGTCGTCGAGGCGGGTCAGCTGGCCGCGGCCCGCGCCTGGGCGAACGGCAGCCGGTCGAAGACGATCGTCATGTGCGTGATGCGCCCACCCGCGACGCGCACCCACTCGGCGCCCGGCGCGTGCCGGACGAGGGTCGAGTCGGTGTCGTAGAGCACGACGGCCGTGTCGTCGTCGCCGAACGCGCCGAGGATCTCCGTGCGGGTCGTCGACGTCGCGAACGGGCCCATGAACGCGCGGAACGCGTCGATGCCGGTCACGGGCCCGCCGGGGGCGTCGCAGACGACGTCGTCGGCGACGAGCGCCATCGCGGCGTCGACGTCGTGGCGGCTCCACGCGCGGTGGTAGTCGAGGGCGGTCTGCAGGGCGCGTCCGGTCATGGTGGGTCCTCCTCGTGGTCGGGACTGGCACTCGTACCGACACCGGGAGGACGTCTGTCGGAACGGTCTCGTACGGTCCGGTGTCATGGAGCCGGTCGGCACGACCCTGGACGCGGCACGGGCGGGCGACGAGGACGCGTTCGCCGCGCTCACCGGTCCGCACCTGCGCGAGCTGCACGTGCACTGCTACCGCATGCTCGGCTCGCTCGACGACGCCGACGACGCGCTCCAGGACGTGCTGCTCGCCGCGTGGCGTGGCCTGCCGGCGTTCGCGGGACGCGCGTCGGTCCGCACCTGGCTCTACACGATCGCGACCCACCGCTGCCTCAACGTGCTGCGCACCGGTCGCCGACGGCCCGCCGAGGTCGCGCTGCCCTTCGACGCCCCGCCGCCCGACGCGCTCGACGACCTGACGACGCTCCAGCCCTACCCCGACGCGTGGCTGCCGACCGCCCCCGTCGCGCACGGCCCCGACGCCCGGTGGGACGCCGCCGAGTCGATCGAGCTCGCGTTCGTCGCGGCGCTGCAGGCGCTGCCGCCGCGGCAGGTCGCGGCCGTCGTCCTGGCGGACGTGCTCGGGTTCGACGTCGCCGAGTGCGCCGCGATGCTCGACGTGACGCCGACCGTCGTCAAGGGTCTGCGGCAGCGCGGGCGGGCGTCGCTCGTGGCGGCGCGCGCGTCGTCGCGCACGGGCGGTGACGTGGACGTCGCGGTCGCGCGGCGGTTCGCGCGCGCGCTCGAGGCCGGCGACGTCGACGGGGTCGTCGCGCTGCTCACCGACGACGCGTGGCTCGCGATGCCGCCGCTGCCGCACGTCTACCGGGGCCGGGAGTCCGTCGCGGCGTTCCTGCGCGCGGCCGCCGGGTGGCGCACCGGACGCACGCTCACCCTGACGGAGACCGCGGCGAACGGGCGGGCCCGCTCTCGTCGGCACGCTCGCGGACGGCGCCGGCGCGGTGCGACCCGCGGGCGTGTACGTCGTCACGACCCGCGGCGGCCGCGTCGCGTCCGCGACACGGTTCCTCGACGACGGTGTGGCCGGACGGTTCGCCGCGCCGTGCCCCCGGCCGTGACGCTCGGGTGGTGGGCCGCGTCCGGTGGCAGGATCCCGGCGTGACCGATCGTCCGACGCCGCCCGCGCGGCCCGCCGAGCACGTGCTCGTCCCGATGACCGCCGCGCACTGGCCGCAGGTCGCGGCGATCTACGCGGCCGGGATCGCGACGGGCCAGGCCACGTTCGCGACCGACGTCCCGACCTGGGACGAGTTCGACGCGGGCAAGCGGGCCGGGCTGCGCTGGGTCGCCCTCGACGGCGGCACGGTGCTCGGGTGGGTCGCGGTCTCCGGGGTGTCGACGCGAGCCGTGTACTCGGGCGTCGTCGAGGTGTCGGTCTACGTGGACCCGGCGGCGCACGGGCGCGGCGTCGGGCGGGCCCTGCTCGAGCGCCTGCTCGCCGAGGCGCCCGCGCACGGCGTGTGGACCGTGCAGGCGGGCGTCTTCCCCGAGAACGCCGCGAGCCTCGCGCTGCACGCCGCGGCCGGGTTCCGCGTCGTCGGCACGCGGGAACGGCTCGGCCTCATGACGTCCGGACCGCTCGCGGGACGCTGGCGCGACGTCGTGCTCCTCGAACGCCGGCTCGACGCCTGACGCATCGCGTCGTGCGGCCCGCCGGCGGGCGCCTGCCGGCACCGCGGCCGGAGTCCACCCGTCGCGCCTCCGGACGCCACGGTGTCGGGCCGCCGTCGGCGCGTCCCCTGCGTCGGCGTCGCGGACCTCACCCGCCCTCCGCTTGACGGCGCCGCCGGGGCGGGTTTGCCTGGCGACGTCGGCACGGGGGAGAGCGAGGTGGCGATGTCCGGGCAGCACGTCGCGTACTGGGACGCGCAGGCGGCGTCGTACGACCGGGTCACCGCATGGGCGGAGCGGCGGCTGCTCGCCGACGCGCGCGCGTGGGTCGGCGCACGAGCCCACGGGCGGACGCTCGACGTCGGTGTCGGCACCGGCGCGAACCTGCCGCACCTCGTCGGGCACGCCGACAGCCTCGTCGGTGTCGACCAGAGCGCCGCGATGCTCGACCTCGCGCGGCGCCGGGCGCGGTCGCTGGGTGCGGACGTCGAGCTCGTGCAGGGCGACGCGGCCGCGCTGCCGTGGCCCGACGCGTCGTTCGACACCGTCGTGTGCACGTTCTCGCTGTGCTGCGTCGACGACGAGGTCGCGGTGCTGCGCGAGCTCGCCCGCGTCGTCCGTCCCGACGGTGCCGTGCTGCTGGCGGACCACGTCGAGTCGTCGGCGGGGGTGATCCGCGCAGGTCAGCGCGTGCTCGAGGCGGTCGAGCGGCGGCACGGCGAGCGGTTCAGGCGGCGCCCTCTCGTGCGGCTGTCCGAGGCCGGGCTCGCCGCGCTCGAGCACGAGGCGTCGCGCTACCGTCTCGTCGAGCGCGTCGCGGCACGCCGCGAGCGTCGCAAGCGCCGCGACTGAACCGACCCGCCGACCTCGGGGGTGGTACGGTCGGCCGCCCTGGGCGTGGAGTCGGCTCAGCGTGCGCGGTCGACCAGACGTGCCGCGGCCGCGACGCCCGTCGCCGGGCTCGTCAGCACCGGGACCGGCAGGTCGTCGAGGAGCGGACGGGCCGCGTGCATGCTGGCCTGCGCGAGGACGACGACGTCGACGTCGGCGGCGAGATCGCGCACCGCGGCGGCCACCAGCGACGCGTGGCGTGCGACGTCGCCGCTCCGGAACGCGTCCCACGCCCCGTCGACGAGGACCGGGACGACGGTCGTCGCGGCTCCGGGACCCGCAGACCTCTCCGCCTCGTCGCGCACCAGGTCGCACGTCGGCCCGAGCGTCGACCCGACGGTCGCGACCACGCCGACCCGGCGCCCGGACGCGACGGCCGCGCGCGCCATCGGACGGTCGACGCGCAGCACGGGCACGTCGGTCACGAGCCCGTCGGCGACCGGGCCCAGGGACGAGCACGTGCACACCACGACGTCCGCGCCCCGCCGGGCGAGCTCGTCGACGGCCTCCTGGGTGCCGCGGCGCACGTCGGCGTCGTCGGGTCCGACGCGTCCGACGTCGTCCAGCAGGCGCGGCTCGACGACGTGCACCGCGACCAGACCCTCCTGCACGGTCAGCGCGTCGAACGTCGGGACGTGCGCGTCCGCCGTGTGCAGGAACCCGATCGTCCCGCGCCGCAGCGGCCGCTCGAGGAGCGTGTTGCGGTGCGTGCCGAAGTCGCGCTCGCCGACCGCGGTGAACCCCTGGCTCTCGTAGTAGCGGCGCAGCGCGGGGTTGCTCGTGCGGCAGTCGAGGCGGAACAGCCCGACGCCGGCGTCACGGCCGCGGGCCGCCGCCCAGTCGAGGAGCGCACTCCCGAGGCCGTCGCCCGAGCGGCGGCGGGCGACCATGAGGCCGTGCACGTAGACGGCCGGCGTCGGGTCGTCGCCCCAGAAGTCCGGGTCGGACCACAGCAGCCGGATCGTCGCCGCGACACCCTCGTCGTCGCGCAGGACCCACCACTCGCCCGCGTCGACCTGCGTCGCGACGCGCTCGCGGGGGAGCGACCCGCGCGCCCACTGGTCGACGCCGCGGTCCGCCATCCAGTCCTCGAGCGCACGCCGCAGTGCGTGGATGTCGTCGACGTCGG